>CALGYO010000015.1 GCA_937934715.1 uncultured Desulfovibrionaceae bacterium
ACAGGGACATGACCACGTCCATCTGGTGTTCGATCATCCAGATGGCGATGCCGTACCGCTCGTGAATCCAGCGGATGAGCTTGATGAGCCCGTCCACGTCGGCGGAGTTGAGACCGGCGGCGGGTTCGTCCAGCATGAGCAGATCCGGCCCCACGGAAAGCGCCCGGGCGATCTCCACCCGGCGCTGCACGCCGTAGGGCAGGTTGGACGGCTTTTCATGGGCGTGGGCGCGAAGATTCAGGGCTTCCAGAATCTCCATGGCCAGATCCTCGATCTCCTTTTCCCGGCGCATGTAGCGCGGGGTGCGTAAAAAACAGTCCAGGACTCCGTAGCCGAGATGGAAATGCTGGGACACGCGGATGTTGTCGAGCACCGTCATGTCGAACCAGAGCCGGATGTTCTGGAAGGTCCTGGCGATGCCTTTTCCGGTGACGCTGTGGGGTTTCAGGCCCTTGATGCTTTCGCCCCGGAAAAGGATGTCCCCGCTTGTGGGGGTGTAGAATCCGCTGACCAGGTTGAAGACCGTGGTCTTGCCCGCGCCGTTGGGGCCGATCAGCGCGACCAGATCGCCTTTTTCAATGGAAACGCTGCATTCGGAGACCGCGCACAGGCCGCCGAAATATTTGGTCATGTCCTTGACTTCAAGAAGCGCCACGTACTTACCCCTTGAACTTGTAATATTTACGCAGTCCCGGGAAGATGTCCGCGAGCTCGCGATTGCCCATGATGCCTTCGGGCCTGAACTGCATGAGCAGCACCAAACACAGGGGGATGAGCACCCATTTCCAGACCTGGCTGACCTCGTAGGAGGCGGGCAGCACATGGGTCCAGTGGAGCACGTCCGTCAGGAAGGGGAAGAAGAAGCGCAGCCCCTCCATGAGCAGGGTGATCAGGATGGCGGCCAGGACCGACCCGGACAGGGAGCCCATGCCGCCGAGATAGACCATCACCATGATCTCGGTGGATTTCAATATGGTGAAGGAGCCCGGATTCACGTAGCCGAGCACGTGGGCGAAAAGCCCGCCGGCCAGTCCCGCCAGGCCGCAGGACACCATGAACGCGGTCAGCTTCATGCGGTCCGTGTTCACGCTCATGATCTCGGCGGCGATCTCGTCCTGGCAGATGGCGTTCACGCCGTTGCCCAGGGTGGAGAAGATGAAGCGCCGGATGAGCCAGACCGAGAAGACCGTGCCCAGAAACACCCAGATGACCATCCAGGGCAGCCCGATCGTCCCGCGCATGGCGGCCGTGACCTTGCCCATGCCCATGAATCCCCGGGCGCCGCCGATCGCGTCGATGTTCTCGATGGTGCTCTTGACAATGTAGTTGGCCGCGATGGTGATGATGGCCAGGTAGTCGCCCCGGGTCTTGAAGGACGGGATGGCGACCAGAAGGCCCACCACCGCCGCCGCCAGGGCGCCGATGACCAGGATGACCGGGAAGAAGGGAATGGCCAGTTCCGGGGGAAACAAGGCGTCGCCGAAGACCTTGTCCTTGGCGAAGAAAAGGACGCTCAACACGGAGGAGACGTAGGCGCCCACGGCCATGAAGCCCGCGTGTCCGCAGGAGAATTCCCCCATGTTGCCGTTGACGATGTTGAGGCTGGTCGCCAGGATGACGTTGATGCCCATGAACATGAGCACGGATTGCCAATAGATATTGAGGACCTTGGTGGAGCAAAGCGCCACAAGGATGACCAGCAAAATAAGCAGCAGGATCGGGGTGGTTACTCGTTTCATGCGTTCACCAACTCGCGAGGGCTAAATCTTTGTCCGCCGGGCCACGCCAAACAGGCCGGTCGGCTTGAGCGTCAGGATGACCAGCAAAATGGCGAAAGCGATGAGGTCTCGAAGCGTCGAGGGGAAAAACGCCACCACCATGATCTCGACGAAGCCGAGAAGGAATCCGCCCGCGAAGGCGCCCCTGATGGAGCCGATGCCGCCGACGACCGCCGCAATGAACGCCTTCCAGCCGATGAGCGCGCCCATGTAGGGATCGAGCACCGGGTAGGTCATGGCGAAGAGCAGCCCGGCCAGCCCGGCGAATCCGGAGCCCAGCACGAAGGTGAAGACGATGATGGAGTCCACCGGGATGCCCATCAAGGGAACGGCGAATTTGTCGTAGGAAATGGCCCGCATGGCCATGCCGATCTTTGTCTTGACCACCACGAAGCGCAGGAAGACGAAGGACAGCACCGCCACCAGGATGACGGCCACCTTGAGGTTGGTGAAGCTGACCCCGCCGATGTTGTAGACGGTCTGCTCGAACAGGGTGGGAAAGCTCTTCCGGCTGGCGCCCAGGATGGCCAGGTTGCCGTTTTCCAGGATCAGTCCGCACATGAGCGCGGTGATGACCACGTAGAGCCTGTTGACGCCCTTTCGCCGCAGCGGCCGGTAGGCCACCCGCTCCAGGGTCACGCCCACCATGGCGGTGAGGATCATGACCAGGGGCACGGACAAGGTCAGGACCAGCCATGTCGGCATGCCGGGTATGACGCCGAATTCGCCGAGAAGGCTCATGGACACGAAAAAGGCGATGTACGCTCCGACCATGAAGATATCGCCGTGGGCGAAATTGATCAGGAGCAGCACGCCGTAGACCAGGCAGTAGCCCAGGGCGATCAGGGAATAAAAACTTCCCCACTGCAGGGCGTTGAGGATGTTTTGTATGAAGCCTTCAAGCAACGCGATTCTCCCTTGCCGGATGCGGTTTGCTCAATTCCGGCCCGGGACGCGCGTCCCGGGCCGGAGCCGCAACGAGTGCGATCTGGATGCTAGTTGGGGCAGACGGACTTGTAGAAGCTGAACTTGCCTTCGTCGTCGATCTTGACCACGACGGCGCACTTGATCGGGTCGCCTTCAGGCGTGAAGGACATGCCGCCGGTGATGCCGGGGAAATCCTTGATGGAGGCCAGGGCGTCCTTGATGGCCGCGCGGTCGGCGGCCACGTCGCCCGTGAGCTTCACGTTCTTGATGGCCTGCAGCATGAGATTGGTGGAGTCCCAGGTCAGGGCGGCCACGTCGTCCGGGGTCTTGCCGTAGGTCTTGGAGTATTCGTCGATGAATTCCTTGGTCGCGCCCTTGGCGCCGGCGGCCGCGTAGTGGGTCACGAAGTTGTAGCCCTTGCAGTCGTCGCCGCAAAGTCCCATGAGGTCGCCGCCGCCCCAGGAGTCGCTGCCCAGGATCGGCTTGTTCCAGCCCATGGACTTGGCCTGCTTCACGATGAGCGGCACTTCATTATAATACTGCGGGGTGAAGAGCACGTCCGCGCCGGACTTCAGGATGTTGGTCAGCTGGGCCGAGAAGTCCACGTCCTTGGTGGTGAAGGTCTCGAAAGCGACCACGGAGCCGGGGCCGTTGATCTTCTCGAAGGCGGCCTTGAAGTCTTCGGCCAGGCCCTTCGGGTAGTCGCTGGCGATGTCGTACAACACGGCGGCCTTCTTGGCGCCGAACTCCTCGCTGGCGAACTTGGCGGCGGTGGGACCCTGGAAGGTATCCAGGAAGCAGCCGCGGAAAACGTAGGGACGGTCCTTGGTGGTGGCCGGGTTGGTGGACCACGGGGAAATCATCGGGGTTTCCAGGTCGTTGGCGGCTTCGCCAGCGGGGACGGCCTGCTTGCTGGACTGCGGGCCGACCATGCCCAGAACCTCGTCCTGGGTGATCAGCTTGCGGGCGGCGGACAGGGCGGATTCGGCCTTGGACTCGTTGTCCTCGTACACGAACTCCAGCATGTACTTCTTGCCGCCGACCTCGACGCCGCCGGCGTCATTGATTTTCTTCTTGAGCAGTTCGGCGGAATTTTTCGCGGATTCGCCGACATCCGGAATGTCGCCCGTCAGGGGAATGTTGAAGCCGAGCTTGATCGCATCCTCGGCGAAAGCCGGGGTGACGAGCAGCGCGATCAAAGCCAGGGTCAGCAGCAGGGTCCTTTTCATGCAGTCCTCCTCTTCTCAGTTGATTTCAGGCACTTAACCCAGGGTCGAAATGTCTTACTCCAACTTCACGCCAAAGGGAATCCCCTTTGCGGCGAAAAAAACAAAATTGTCAAAAGAAGGCTGTATTTATTCGGCTGAGACAGGAATTTCGCCAAACATAATTCTGGAAATCAGCGAAAAACAAGCCATAGCGCCGAGGATAAGCCTTTTTTTCCATCGTGCATGTTTTTCGAAAAATACCGGGGACGCGCCCGGCGCCCCGGCTTCAGGACGCCGGTCCCCGGCCGGAAACGGGGCATCCGCTTCCGGCCGGGCGGCTCTTGCAAACATAACCTACTGCGATAAAACAATAATCCTGACTAGGCCAACGCCTCTTCCAGGCTCGTGTACGGCAGATCGAAGGCCTCGGCCACGGCCTTGAAGGTCACCTTGCCGTCCTTGACGTTGAGGCCCTTGGCCAGGGAGGCGTCCTCGCGCAGGGCGTCCAGGCCCTTGGCCGCCAGCTTCAGGGCGTAGGGCAGGGTCTGGTTGCACAGGGCGTAGGTGGAGGTGCGGGGCACCGCGCCCGGCATGTTGGCCACGCCGTAATGCACCACGCCGTCCACCAGGTAGGTGGGCTCGGCGTGGGTGGTGGCCTTGATGGTCTCCACGCAACCGCCCTGGTCCACGGCCACGTCCACGATGACCGATCCTTCCTTCATGGTGGGGATCATCTCGCGGGTGACCAGCCTCGGAGCCTTGGCGCCGGTGACCAGGACCGCGCCGATGAGGAGGTCGGCGTAGGTCACGGCCTTCCTGATGTTGGGCTCGGTGGAGGACACGGTGACGATGCGGCCCTGGTAGATGTCGTCCAGATACTGCAGGCGCGCGTGGTTCACGTCGAGCACCGTGACCTGGGCGCCCATGCCCACGGCGATCTTGGCGGCGTTGGCCCCGACCACGCCCGCGCCGATGATGACCACCGAAGCCTGGGGCACGCCGGGAACGCCGCCCAGAAGCAGGCCGCGGCCGCCCTGGGATTTCTCCAGGTGATGGGAGCCGACCTGGGGCGCCATGCGGCCCGCCACCTCGCTCATGGGAACGAGAAGGGGCAGGGAGCCGTCGGGCAGCTGCACGGTCTCGTAGGCGATGGAGGCGGTCTTGGAGGCGATGAGCGCGTCGGTCAGGGGCCGGTCGGCGGCCAGGTGCAGGTAGGTGAAAAGAAGGAGGTCGTCACGCAGGTATTTATATTCCTTGGCGATAGGCTCTTTGACCTTGATGACCATTTGCGCGCCCCAGGCCTCTTCGGCGGAGCCGAGCTTGGCCCCGGCGGCGGCGTATTCGTCGTCGCTGAGCCCGCTGCCCATGCCCGCGCTCTTTTCCACCACCACCGTGTGGCCGCGGCGAACCAGGGTTTCGACCGCTCCGGGGGTCATGGAGACGCGATTTTCCAACGTTTTGATTTCTTTAGGAATTCCGATGATCATAATGCACCGTCGCTTGTTTTGAATGGTGAGGGGAAACCGGCCGTCACATGCCTTCGGCGGCCGTGTCGAACGGCGGCTATATTGGATGGTTTTCTTACGTGAATCAAGAAAAAATGACAACAAATTTTACATTTTTTGCAATATCATTCTCCAAACACGACTTTTTCCCACAGGTTATCCGGCCGCGCTTTTCCCTGCGGCCTCTGGCCATCGGCGCGGTTTTCCGGTAATCATCCACCGGCGAACGAAATCAGCCCACGTTTTGAAAGCCCTTGGAGACCCTCAGAAACATGAACGACATCGCCCGATTGCTCATCACCTGCCCGGACCGGCCGGGCATCGTCTCGGCCGTGACCACCTTCCTCTATACGCACGGGGCCAACATCATCGACCTGGACCAGCACACCGCCGACCCCAACGGCGGCGCTTTTTTCATGCGCCTGGAATTCCAGACCCCCCTGCTCGATCTTTCCCGCCAGGCCCTGGAAAAGGCCTTCGGCGAGGTGGTGGCCGATCGCTTCGGCATGGACTGGCGCATCGCCTATGCGGACCGCCCCAAAAAGGCCGCCCTGCTGGTCTCCCGCCACGACCACGCCCTCATGGAGCTTTTGTGGCGCTTCAAGCGCGGCGAATTGCCCTGCGAGGTGACCCAGGTCATCAGCAACCACGACGACCTGCGCGAAAGCGTTGAAGGGTTCGGGGCGCCTTTTTCCCACGTCCCCGTGGACGACGGCGGCATGCCCGAGGCCGAGGCGATCATGCTCTCCCTGCTCGACGGCGTGGACCTCGTCATCCTGGCCCGGTACATGCGCGTGCTGTCGGGGGATTTCACCTCCCGTTTCCCCAACCGCATCATCAACATCCACCATTCCTTCCTGCCCGCCTTCGCCGGAGCCGACCCTTACCGCCAGGCCTACGAGAAGGGCGTCAAGCTCATCGGGGCCACGGCCCATTACGTGACCGAGGAGCTTGACGGGGGGCCCATCATCGAGCAGGCCACCGCCAGGGTGAACCACCGCTTCACCGTGGCCGCCCTCAAAAGCGCGGGAATGGAACTGGAGCGCAACGTCCTGGCCCGGGCCGTCCAGTGGCATCTGGAAGACCGGGTCATCGTCTTCGGAAACAAGACCGTGGTATTCAGGTAACAGAGAATTGGGAGCGGAAAAAGCGTAAAGACCCGCTTTCGCGGCATCCGCCGCGGATCCCGCCGCGCGGGACCGTTTTCCATCGAGCGACAAAATGGTAACCGTTTTGCGCTCGCAGCACGCACTCAAGGAGCGCCTTATGTCCTTCGAACCGAAATTTCTGGCCACCGGCATCGGCAGCATGCCCTTCTTTGACCCCGACCAAGCCGTGGACATCGTTCTCGCGAACCTCGCCGAAGCCCCCATGTGGCCCCAGCTTCCCCGGCGCGACCTCATGGAGCAGATGGAGATCCAGTACAGCGGGGCCATGCCCAGAGCCGTAATCGACCGGGAAAAAGGGCGCATGTTCTTCGACTGTTCGGGGGACCCGTCCGAGGAGTTGGCCGGGTTTTACGAGAACTACATCCTGGCCATGGATCCGGACGAGGGAAACGGCGACTGTTCGGCCCTGGCTCTCGACGAGGAGCACGCCGCCGGGTTTTACGAGCTGCTCAGGCGCCTTTCCGCTTCCGGAAAAAAGCTCCCCTACGTCAAATGCCAGACCACCGGACCCATCAGCTTCGCGCTCACGGTCACGGACGAGAACAAACGCGCCCTTTATTATAATGATGAATTCCTCGACATGGCCGTGAAGGCCCTGGCCATGAAGTCGCGCTGGCAGATCCAGGCGCTTTCCCCATACGCCGGAACGGTCATCTGCTTCATCGACGAGCCCATCCTCTCGGCCTTCGGCTCCTCCACCTACGTCTCGGTCACCCGTGACGACGTGGTGGCGCGCCTGTCCGAGGTGATCGAGGCCGTGCATGCGGACGGGGCCCTGGCCGGGGTGCACTGCTGCGGCAACACCGAATGGTCCATCCTGGTGGACGCGGGCGCGGACATCGTCAATTTCGACGCCTTCGGCTACGGCGACACCATCGCCATGTATCCCGAGGCCGTGAAACGACTTTTCGACCGGGGCGGCGCCCTGGCCTGGGGCGCGGTTCCCACCTCGGAAGCCATCCGGAGCCAGAGCGTGGAAAGCCTGCTAGCGCTCTACGAAACCCACGCCTCGGCCCTGGCGGCCACGGGGATCGACCGGGATCTCATCGACCGCCAAGCCCTCATCACCCCTTCCTGCGGCACGGGCTCCATGGACAGGGAGGACGCGAAACGCGTCTTCACCATGACCAAGGCCCTCGCGGGCGCCCTTCGCGAGAAGCGCGGCTGGTAGCCGCCCTGAGAACGCTTTCGGTTTTCAACGCCGGCCATATATGGCCGGCGTTGATTTTTATTATCAACATCACCTTTGCAAAGCATTTTTTTCACATGCTAAGCCCGCGCAAATTTTTATGAACTTTTCTTTACTTACGCGTGACAATTAGGATAAAATGAAGCGTTTCAAAGACGCTGCAAAGCCGCCGGGACCGTTTGAACCGTTTTCCGGGGAAGTTTCGCGCCCGAAACGGTTTCGCCGCGTTCAAAGAGCCGTACCAGCGCGTTACCATGACAGGTATGTAGCATGTATGCAAAAGGAGTCGCTATGAAAATCAGCATTTCACAAAAAATCACGGGGACGATCATCAGTTCAATCGTTATCACGGTCTCCTGCATCGTCTACTTCGCTTATGAGTCCATATCGAATGGCTATAATCAGTTGACGGACGAGAACGTCAAGGCAAGCAACAACGTAGCCGTCCATCAATTGAATGAGATAGAGCATACCTACCTGATGATGGTCTCCAACCAGACCGTACGGCCCAACGTCATCAAGGGCGTCAAGGAAAAGGATCCCGCCCTGCTCCATAAACTCGGGGCGGATCTCGTCAATGTGGGCTCCACGGACTTCGCCGTGTACACGGACGACCAGGGCAACGTCATCGCCCGGGGGCATACGGACAAAAAGGGCGACAACATCATGAACCAGGACGGCATCAAGGCCGCCCTGCGCGAAGGCAAGCCCGTGGTCACCTTCGAGTCCGGCAACGTGGTCAAATTCGGCGTACGCGCCTACGGCCCGGTCATGTCCGACGGCAAGGTCATCGGCTGCGTGGTGGTGGGCCAGGACATGACAAGGAACCACCACTTCGTGGACGCGCTCAAAGCCATGACCGGCGCCGAGGTCACGCTGTTCTTCGGCAAGACCCGCGTGTCCACCACCCTGCAAAAGGACGGCAAGCGCGCCGTGGGCACGGATCTCGACAATCAGGCCATCGTGCGCACGGTGCTCGACGAGGGCAAGAATTTCTACGGCCGTAACATCCTCTTCGGCCAGACCTACAAGACCGCCTACCTGCCCCTGCGCAGCAACGGCAAGATCGTGGGCATCATCTTTACCGGACTCAACATCGAAGGCGTGCTCGCCTCCATCAGGGACACATTCTACATGGTGGCCTCGGCCGGCGCGGCCTGTCTCGTGATCTTCGTGCTCGTGGGCTACATCGTCTCCCGGCGCATCGCCATCCCGGTGGAGAAATGCACCCGGTTCGCCCAGGATGTCGCCGGCGGCGACCTGGACAAGACCCTTGCCATCGCGAGCCGGGACGAAACCAAGACCCTGTCCGACTCCCTGAACGCCATGGTGGACAGCATGAAAACCATGATCGCCGAGGCCAACGAGGCCAAAAACGCGGCCGACAAGGAAGCCCGGCGCGCCCACGAGCAGACGCTCAAGGCCGAGGAAGCCCTGGCCATGGCCGAAACCTCCAAATGCGAGGGCGCCCTTCAGGCGGCGGAAAAGCTGGAGGACATCGTGCGCATCCTTATGACCGCCTCGGACGAGCTGTCCTCCCAGATCCAGACCGCCAACGAGGGCAGCGAGCATCAGGCCCAGCGCATCAGCGAGACCGCCACCGCCATGGAGGAAATGAACTCCACCGTGCTCGAGGTGGCGAAAAGCGCCTCCCACGCGGCCGAGACCTCGGAAAAGGCCAAGAACAAGGCCCAGGACGGGGCTCAGGTGGTGGCCAAGGTCATCCAGGGCATCATGGACGTGCAGGCCCAGTCCTTGAGCCTCAAGCAGGACATGACCGAACTCGGCAAGCAGGCGGACAATATCGGCCGCATCCTGAACGTCATCTCCGATATCGCCGACCAGACCAACCTTCTGGCCCTGAACGCCGCCATCGAGGCGGCCCGGGCGGGCGAAGCGGGACGCGGCTTCGCCGTTGTGGCCGACGAGGTCAGAAAGCTCGCGGAAAAAACCATGGTGGCCACCAAGGAAGTGGGCGAAGCCATTGCGGGCATCCAGACCGGCGCCCAGAAAAACATCGGCAACGTGGACCAGTCCGTGAAGCGCATCGACGAGGCCACGGAACTGGCCAAGACCTCGGGCGACACCCTGCGCGAGATCGTGGAGTTCGTGGACGCGGCCACGGACCAGGTCAGCTCCATCGCCACCGCCTCGGAACAGCAGTCCTCCACCAGCGAGGAAATCAACCGCTCCATCGAGGACATCAACCGCATCGCCGCCGAAAACGCGGACGCCATGCGCCAGTCCTCCCAGGCCGTGGAAGAGCTGGCCGACCAGGCCCAGGCCCTTACCTCCATGATCCAGGTCATGAAATCCGAGTCCAAGGCCCCGGCCCTGGGCGGCGCCAAACGTTTACCGGCCTAGACGAGAGGCAATGAATCAGGCATGATCCGTGGGGGGATGGAGCGCACAAGGCGTCCGTCCCCCCAACCGTTTCAGAACGGAGGTTGGAGGATAACAGCGTACCGGACCGCTTTCGCGGCATTCGCCGCGGGTCACGCCGCGCGTGGCCGCTCTTCTAACATCGAGCGACGAAATGCTCCCCATTTTCCGCTCCCAGCCGTAAATCCCATGACGAAAATCATCGCTCTGGCCGGGAAAGGCGGCGTGGGGAAGACCACCCTGGCCGCCCTGACCGTAACGGCCCTTGCCCGCCTGGGCCGCGCCCCCATCCTGGCCGTGGACGCGGACCCCAATTCCTGTCTCGGGGCGGCGCTTGGCGTAGGCTCCGTCAAGTCCATCGGCAACCTGCGCGAGGAGGCCATGGCCGCCGGGGATCCGGTCTCGTCCATGGGCATGTCCAAGCGCGAACTGCTGGAGCTGCGCATCGCCGAAGGCCTGTGCGAAGGCGAGGATTTCGACCTCATCGCCATGGGCCGCCCCGAGGGACCGGGCTGCTACTGCTACGCCAACGCGGTCCTCAAGGACATCATGGGCCAAATCACGGACAATTACCCGTATGTGGTCCTGGACAACGAGGCCGGGCTCGAAAACCTCTCCCGCCGTCTGGCCCCCAGGGCCGATCTGCTGGTCCTGGTCGCGGACCCGTCCCGGCAGGGCGTGGAAACGGTGAAACGCATTTTCGATCTCGCGGGCGAATTGGGCATCGTCCATGACGCCCTGGCCGTGGCCGTGAACCGTCTGCGCCCAGGACCCCTCCCGCCTCCGGTCGCCGCCCTGCGCCAAAGCCTTCCCGCCTACCGCTTCATCGGCCTGCCCTCCGACGAGGACATCGCGGCCCGGGCCGAAGCGGGCCTCCCGCTTTTGGATATTGCCGAGGACAACCCCGTTTACGCCGGAATCCGGGACCTGCTCCTCGACCTCGACGAATCCGGCAAGCCTGGGACAAATCAGCCATGAGCCCTGAAAAGAAGAAAAAATCCCCCGAGGAGCGGGTCACCGATCCGGCTTCCCTGGATATGCTGCGAAAAGCCGAAGCGGACGGCGTCTCAACCTGCTTTACGCGCCTGGACGCCCAAAGCGCCCCCTGCGTCTTCGGAACCAGCGGCCTGTGCTGCCGCATCTGCCACATGGGCCCCTGCCGCATCACCACAAAGGCGCCGCGCGGGGTCTGCGGCGCGGACGCGGGCGCCGTGGCGGCCCGGAATTTCCTGCGCGAGGTCGCGGCCGGAACCGCCGCCCACTCGGACCACGCCCGCCATCTGGTCCTGCTTTTGCGCGACGCGGCCAGGGGAACCGCCCCGGACTATTCCATCAAGGACGAGGCGGCGCTTCTGCGCGCGGCCAAGGCCTACCAGATCGAAACCGAAGGCCGGGCCGCGAAGGACATCGCCCTGGAACTGGCTGGCGTCCTCATCGCGGAATTCACCTCCCAGGAGGCGCCCCTTCGCACCCTGTCCCTGGCTCCGGCCGCCCGTCAGGGCCTGTGGAACCGGCTGGACGTAGCCCCCCGGGGCGTGGACCGCATGGTGGTCGAGGCCATGCACCGCACCCACATGGGCGTGGACCACGACCCCGCCCACCTGATCGACCACTGCTTTCGCACGGCGCTGGCCGACGGCTGGGGCGGCTCGCGCATGGCCACCATGGTCACGGACATCCTGTTCGGAACGCCCACCCCCGTGCGCAGCCAGGCCAACCTGGGCGTGCTCAAGGAGGACACGGTCAACGTCATCGTCCACGGGCACGAACCGGCGCTCACCGAAATGCTGGCCGTGGCCGTGCGTCACAAGGACATGATCGACTACGCGAAAAAGGCCGGGGCCTCGGGCTTCACCCTGGCGGGCGTATGCTGCACGGGCAACGAGATCCTCCTGCGCCACGGCGTGCCCGTGGCCGGAAACTTCCTCCAGCAGGAGCTGGCCGTGGTCACCGGCGCGGTGGAAATGCTCCTCATCGACGTGCAGTGCTGCATGCCGAGCCTGCCCGACGTGGCCGCCTCCTACCATACGAAGATCGTCTCCACCTCGGCCATCGCCCGTACCAAGGGAGCGGCCCACGCCCCCTTCCACCACGAAGCGGCCATGGAGCAGGCCAAAACGCTCTTGCGCCAGGCGGCCGACAATTTCGCCAACCGCGACCCGGAAAAGGTCCGCATCCCGCATCATCAAAGTCCGCTGGTGGCCGGATTCTCGGTCCCGGCCATCAAGTACATGCTGGGCGGAACGTACCGCGCCTCCTTCAGGCCCCTGAACGACGCCGTGATCCAGGGCCGCATCCGGGGCGTGTGCGGGGTGGTGGGCTGCTCCAACCCGCGCACCAGGCTCGAGGAATACACCGAAATCCTGACCCGCAAGCTCCTGGCCGCCAACGTCCTGGTTCTCAAGACCGGCTGCGCGGCCATCGCCTCGGGCAAGGGCGGCGTCCTCACCCCCGAGGCCGCCATGCGGGCCGCCGGACCGGGCCTGCGCGAGGTGTGCGAGGCCGTGGGCATGCCGCCGGTTTTGCACATGGGCTCCTGCGTGGACAATTCCCGCATCCTGGAGGCGGCCGCCGAAATGGTCGCCGAAGGGGGCCTCGGCGCGGACATCGGCGACCTGCCGGCCGTGGGCTGCGCGCCCGAATGGATGAGCGAAAAGGCCGTGGCCATCGGCTGCTATTTCGTGGCCTCAGGCATCGACGTCATCCTGGGCCATCCCTTCCACGTCTCGGGCTCGCCCGAGGTGGAGCGGCTTCTGGGCCAGGGCGCCCGGGAGCGCTTCGGCGGGGGCTTCGAAACCGAACCCGACCCCGCCAAGGCGGCCGAGCGCATCATCGCCCTGATCGACGCCAAGCGCGAAAAGCTCGGCATCAACGCCAAGGCCGAACGCAAGCTTTTCGACATGAAGGACAGGAGGGCGGCCCATGTCTAAGATCATCGCCAGCGCCGCCATCGAGGGCGCCCACGCCTATCTGCGCCAGGCCGAAAAGGCCCTGGCGCGGGCCATCGAGGCCAAGGGCCGGGACTATCCGGCCGGTTTCCCGGAAACCGCCTACTTCCTGCCCATCATCTATTCCTTCACCGGGCTCAAGGTCAGGACCCTGGCCGATCTCGAAACCGCGCTTGCCGAAGCCGGAAAGCTCCTGCCTCCCCCGCCCGCCAGCGCCGTCTGGCTGCCCTACCTGGGCCAGACCCTGGACGCGGGCGCGGCCGCCCTGTTCGCCTGCGAGACCATCGAGGCCGTCAAATACGTCCTGGGGCCGAGTCCCGTGGACGGCATCTGGCTCGGGGCCGCCTCGGACGTGATCATGCGCGAGCGCGGGGTGGAATTCGTGGACGGCACGGCCCCCGGCTTCGCCGCCATCACCGGCGCCGCCCCTTCAAAAGAAATCGCCGTGGCCATCGCCAAGGAGCTCCAGCAGAAAAACCTTTATGTCTTCATGGCGGGCGAAACGGACGGGGTCCAGTTCGCGGAGCAGTTGGCCGAAGCGGGCGTGCAGCTCGGCTGGGAAACCCGGCTCGTGCCCTTCGGCAAGGACGTCTCGGCCCTGGTCTACGCGCTCGGGTTCGCCAACCGGGCCGCTCTTTCCTTCGGAAACGTGGCCCCCGGCGATTTCGCCGCCAACCTGCGCTACAACAAGAACCGCATCTTCGCCTTTGTCCTGGCCTTCGGCCGGGTGGACCCGGACAAGTACGCCCTGGCCGCGGGCGCCATCAACTACGGCTTCCCGGTCATCTCGGATTCGGACATCCCCCAGATCCTGCCCACCGGAATCTGCCCCTACGAGCACGTGGTGGCCAATGTTCCCCACGAGACCATGGTGGAAAAAGCCCTGGAAACGCGCGGCTGCAAGGTCAAGATCACCCACGTGCCCATCCCGGCGGCCTACGGCTCGGCGTTCGAGGGCGAACGCATCCGCAAGGCGGACGTGCATGTCCAGTTCGGCGGCAACATCACTCCGGCCTTCGAATTCGTCACCACCGCCTCCATGGACGAGATCACGGACGGCGAGATCGAACTGATCGGCCCGGACGTGGACGAGGTTCCGGAAGGATCGGCCCTGCCCCTGGCCATCTGGGTGGAGGCGGCGGGCCGCAAGATGCTGCCCGATTTCGAGCCCATCCTCGAACGCCAGATGCACCACCTCATAAACGGCGCCGAAGGGATCATGCACATCGGCCAGCGCGACATCCTGTGGCTGCGCATCTCCAAGGACGGCTTCGCCAAGGGCCTGCGCCTCAAGCACATCGGCGAAATCCTGCACGCCCGGTTCCTGAGCGAATATCCGGCCATCGTGGACAAGGTCAAAACCACCCTCATCACGGACGAGGCCGAAGTCAGGCGACGTCTTTCGTACGCCCGGGGCGTCTACAAGGAACGCAACAAGCGCCTGGAATCCATGACGGACGAGTCCGTGGAGATCTTCTATTCCTGCCTGCTGTGCCAGTCCTTCGCCCCGGACCACGTCTGCGTCATCACCCCGGAACGCCTGGGGCTGTGCGGCGCCTACAACTGGCTGGACGCCCGGGCCGCTTTCGAGATCGACGAGACCGGCCCCAACCAGCCCGTGGAAAAAGGCGCCTGTCTCGATCCTGTCCTCGGCGTGTGGCAGGGCGTCAACGACTACGTCTACGCCAAAAGCCACAAGACCGTGCCCTCCATCACCGCCTATTCCATCATGCGCGATCCCATGACCAGCTGCGGCTGCTTCGAGGTCATCCTGGCCTTCGTGCCGGAACTGAACGGGGTCATGGCCGTGAACCGCGAATTCCCGGGCGAAACCCCGGCCGGATTGACCTTCTCCTCCCTGGCCGGAAACGTGGGCGGCGGCCGCCAGACCCCGGGCTTCATGGGCTGCGGCAAGGCCTACCTGACCTCGCGCAAATTCCTCTCCGGCGACGGCGGCTTCAGGCGCCTGGTCTGGGCGCCCAAGGAACTCAAAACCGCCCTCTCCATGGAGCTGGCCGACCGCTTCGCCGCCATCGGCGAACCGGATCTCTTGTCCAAGATCGCCGATGAATCCGTGGGCTCGGACCCGGCCGTGATCCGCGAATTTCTCATCAAAGCCGGGCATCCGGCCCTGGCCATGCCCGACATGGGCGAGATGGCCGCCACGGCCCCGGAGCCCGTGACGCCGTCCGCCCCCGAAACCGCCGCCGCGCCCCTCCCGGAAGCGGACCGTCCCGCGCCTGAAACCCCGGCCGAAAAAGCCTCGCTTCTCACCGAAGACGTCCTGGCCCGCATCAAACGCGAGGTGGCCGACGAGTTGAAAAGGGATCTGCGCGAAACCCTGGTCCGGGAAATCGTCTCGGACATCGTCGGGACGCTGGGCCGCAAATACCTGGGCGCC
This sequence comes from uncultured Desulfovibrionaceae bacterium, assembly GCA_937934715.1. Classification (GTDB taxonomy): domain Bacteria; phylum Desulfobacterota; class Desulfovibrionia; order Desulfovibrionales; family Desulfovibrionaceae; genus CALGYO01. Next base: position 15,508 of record CALGYO010000015.1, read on the forward strand.
GACGCGCCGCCTCTCCCCGGGGGACCCGAAGAGCCCAAGGCGCCCGCAGACGCCGCAAATGCGGACCGCGCGCCCGAAGTTTCCGAAGCCGCTTCGGCCGCCACGGCCCCGGAACCCGCCGCCGAGCCCGCGCCCACGGCCGCCGAACGCCTGGCCGCCGTCAAAAGCGTACCACGGCCCAAGACGAAGGCCGACCTGGCCATTACGGCCGTCACCCTGGGCGCCACGAAAAAGGACGGCGGCACGCGCTCCCATACGCTGACCATAGGCGGCGCCACGGCCATGCCCTTCCATTTCTTCGAAGGCGACATGCCCCACCGGCCGATCGTGGCCATGGAAGTGTTCGACGCCCCAAGCGAGAAATACCCGCCCGTGCTGCGGGCCTTCTTCGGCGATCTGGCCGCCGATCCGGCCGCCATGGCCAGGGTCTGCGTGGACAAATACGGCGCCGACGCCATAAGCGTGCGCCTGGACGCGACCCACCCCGAACGCGGCGGCCGTTCCCCCGAGCAGGCCGTGAATACCGTGCGCGCGGTGCTCGAAGCCGTGTCCGTCCCGCTCATCATCACCGGCCACAACCATTTCGAGAGCGTAAACGCGGTCATGAAGGCCGTGGCCAAGGAATTCGCCGGGGAGAACCTGCTCCTCAACTGGGCGGAGCAGAACAACTACCGGGCCATCGCCGGGGCCGCCCTGGCCTACGGCCACTCGCTCGTGGCCCAAAGCCCCATCGACGTGAACATCGCCAAGCAGCTCAACATCCTGCTCGCCAACATGGACATGCCGGATTCCCGCATCCTCATCGACCCCATGACCGGAGCTCTGGGCTACGGCATCGAATACAGCTACTCGGTCATGGAACGCATCCGGCTCACGGCGCTTGGCGGCGACGAGAAGCTCGCCCAGCCAATGATCGTCTCGCCGGGCGCGGAATGCGCCAAGATCAAGGAGTTCAAGGCCCCTGAGGCGGATTTTCCGGCCTGGGGCGATCTGGCCAAACGGGCCGCCCTCTGGGAATACGCCACCGGCGCCACGCTCGTGAACGCGGGCGCGGACCTGCTCATCATGTACCACCCCGAGGCGGCCAAAAAACTCAAACAAACCATCACGAAACTCATGGACCGCAGAATGAACTGACAAACGCGCCTACGGCGCTCGGGGGGAAGGGAACCCCCTTCCCTTCCCCGAAACCTTTTTATCGGGTTCAGCGTTTCCGGCGGCCCGAATCGGGCCGCCGGAAACGCTGAACCGGACAAAGGTTCTGGGAAGGTGATGGGGGAGCCGGGGGGAAGAGGGAACCTTCTTCCTTAAAGAAGGTTCCCTCTTCCCCCCGTAACGCCGCAGGCGGCAAGGAGCGTGACATGGCTTTGACGGGATTGCAGATACAGAAGTTATTGCCGAAGACGAATTGCAAGGAGTGCGGTTCCAACACCTGTTTGGCTTTCGCCATGAAGCTTGCGTCCAAAAAGGCCAGTCTGGCCGATTGTCCGTACGCCTCGGACGAGGCCAAAAAGGTCCTGGGCGCCATGTCCGAGCCCCCCGTGGGCAAGGCCGCTTTCGGTCCGGCCAGGGACAGGGTCGTGGGCGAGGAGACCGTGCTCTACCGCCATGAAAAGACCTTCGTCCACGAGACCCTTCTGGCCGTGAACATCGACCAGGGGACGGACGACGCTGAGACGGACGCCCTCTTCGCCGCCGTTTCGGGCTATGAGCTGGAGCGGGTGGGGCAAAAACTCCGGCTCGACATGATAAGCGTCACCCAGCGCGGAGAGGACGACGCCGCGTTCGCAGCGCTGTGCCGCCGGGCGTACGAAGCGACAGGACTGCCGGTGATCGCCGGGAGCGACCGGCCTTCCGGTCTCGCCGCCGCGGCCGCCGCCCTGGCCGGAACGGGCGGCCTGCTGGCGTCCGCCACGCCGGAGACGGCGGACGCGCTCACGGATGCGGCCAGGAATCATGGCCACGCCCTGGCCCTGACCGCGCCGGATATGGAGTCCCTGGCCGCCTTGTCCGCCAGGGTCGCGGCCACGGGATTCGCCGACATCGTCCTGGCCTTTCAGACCAAAAGCCTGGCCGAGACCTACCAGACCGGCTTTCTGGCCCGCCGGGCGGCCTTGAAGGATTCCTTCAAGCCTCTCGGGCGGCCGCATCTGCGTTTCGTGAAGCCGGGCGAGGTTCTGGACGTGGCCGAGGAGGCGGTCATCGAGATCGGCAAATACGGCGGCGTCTGCGTGTTGCCGTATTTCGACCCCGCGCTTCTGGCCGCGCTCATGACGTTGCGCCAGAACATCTACACCGACCCGCAAAAGCCCATCCAGGTGGAACCCGGGCTCTACGCCGTTGGCGAGCCGGGCCCGGACGCCCCGGTTTTCGTGACCACCAATTTCTCGCTGACCTATTTCCTCGTGTCCGGGGAAATCGAAAACAGCGGGTTGTCCGCGTGGCTGGCCATTCCGGAGTGCGAGGGCATGAGCGTGCTGACCGCCTGGGCGGCCGGAAAATTCAACGGCGCTTCCATCGGCAAGTTCTTCAAGGAGGCGGGGGTGGAGGACAAGGTCACGGGGCGCACGCTGGTCATCCCCGGCCACGTGGCCCACATCAGCGGCGAGGCCGAGGAGCATCTGCCGGGCTGGAAGGCCCTGGTCGGCCCCCAGGAAGCGGCGGATCTCGAAAGCTTCATCAAGCTTCGGCTGGCGTAGCCTCCGGGCATGCAGGCCGGCCGGACGCGCGATCTTTTTCGATCACGGCCAGGAATTTCCGGGCCTCGACGAAAGCGGGATTGGCAGCCAGAGCCTTGCCCAGCCAGGCGGCGGCGTCGTCCATGAGATTCAGGTCGTAATAGGCCCGGCCGATGTTGAAATAGAGGTTCTCGTCATCGCCTTTGAGCTGGGCGGCGGCCTTTTCGTAATAGCGCAGGGCTTCCTTGAACAGACCGCCCTTGCGCAGCCTGATGCCGAAATCGTTGAACATGTGTTTGTGCTTGGGCTCGAAGCTCATGTCCAGGGACATGATCTTCTCGAACACTTCCAGGGCCGAATCCTTGGAACCGGCCGCAAGGTACGCCCCGCCCAGGCCGAAAATGGCCCGGATATTGTCCTCGTCCACGGCCAGGGCCTTTTTGAATTCCTTTTCCGCCACCTTGGCGTTTCCGCGCTTGAGCGCCCTGTCGCCCTTCTCCAGACTCTGGGACACCTGGTCCATGGCGACCTTGACCCGGTTGTAGAAATAAAGGGGCTCCGGCCTGTATTTGGCGAAGAATTCCTCGTCCGAAACCACGACGGTTTCCCCGGAAGGAAAATCGTTCTGGTTAAGGGTCTGAATGCCGACGCCCTGGTCGTCTTTTTTCAGAGCGTAATAATACAGGGTGCGCTCCTGCTTCTGCTTGGTCATTCCCGAACCGATGACGTGCTCCTCGCGCACGGAGACCGCCACCTCGAATCTGCCGCCGTCTTTCACCGCATGCATCCCGCCGCTCCTTGGCCGCGCGCCCCCGATCCTTCGAAGGCGAACGCGTTCGTATAACCGGGAGCGGCGAAGGCGTGACGGCCCGCTCCCGCGGCATTCGCCGCATGCCCCGCCTCGCGGAGCCATTGTCGTGACTGTTTGCGGAACGCGTTCGCCATGTCGCGCCCGAAGTACTCCATTTGGCAGGTTGTGACCTGTGACGGTCCGAACGTCAAGAGGACGGTCCCGGCGGGCGCCAGCCGCGCGGCTGCGAGCGTTGCGATCGGATGGCGGGGGGGGACGGTCCCGGCGGGCGCCAGCCGCGCGGCTGCAAGCGTTGCGATCGGATGGCGGGGGGGACGGTCCCGGCGGGCGCCAGCCGCGCGGC
>CALGYO010000016.1 GCA_937934715.1 uncultured Desulfovibrionaceae bacterium
TGCCAGGGGCCTTGATTTGTCTCCAATCCGTCAACAGGTTTCACCAATGCGGCCGAGCTGTTCGAAGACCTTGTCCGCCGAGGCCCGCAGCGAGGTTTTTTCCTCGTCCGTGAGGGAAAGTTCCATGATCTCTTCGATCCCCCTGCCTCCAAGTTTTACCGGGGCGCCGGTGAAGGTTCCGGAAACCCCGTATTGGCCGGTGAGATAGGCGGCGCAGGGCAGGATTTTCTTCTTATCCATGACCACGGAGGCGACCATCTGGATGACGGCCGAGGCCGGGGCGTAGAAGGCGCTGGTCTGCATGAGCCGGATGATTTCCGCGCCGCCCTGCCGGGTGCGGGCGATGAGTTCGTCCAGGCGTTCTTTCTTGATAAGCTCGGGCAGGGGAATGCCCGCCACGGTGGAATAGCGGGGGATGAGCAGCATGTCGTCCCCGTGTTCGCCGAGGACCATGGCCTGGACGTTTTCCACCGACACATCGAGTTCCTTGGCGATGAAATACTGGAACCGGCAGGCGTCCAGGATGCCCGCCATGCCCGCGATGCGGGTCCTGGGAATCTGTCCGGCCCGCATGGCCACGTGGCACATGGGGGTGAGCGGATTGCTCACCACGATGAAAAAGGCGTAGGGACTGTATTTGGCGGCCTTGCTCGCGCAGTCGCGCACGATGTCCGCGTTGATCCTGAGCAGATCGTCCCGGCTCATGCCTTCCTTGCGGGTGGCGCCCGCCGTGATGATGACGATGTCCGAATCCCTGGTTTCCTCCATATCGTGGCCCGGAATGCAGACCGGCTCCAGGTGGTCGATGGGGCTGGCTTCCAGGATGTCTAGGGCCACGCCCTCGGCCTTGCCGGCGTTCCTGTCCACCAGCACGGCTTTTTTGCACAGTTTGCGCTCGATGAGCCGCCGCGTGACCGCGCCGCCCACGTTGCCGGCGCCGAAGATCGTGATTTTTCCGTTCATGCGCCTTCTCACCCATAGCGGCCGGTTGCGGCCGGTTGTGTTTTTTACGGACTCTTGATCTTGTGGCGTAAAACCGCGCCGAACTCAAGGCGTAGCGCGGCGGACCAGGGCGCTTCGCGCTTTTGACGCGAAGGCCTTCTCCACGTATGTAGCGTCCGGGACAGGGGGGTGGGCGACCGCCGCACGGCCCCGCGCCGCGATTTCAAGAAAAAGGGAGCGACAACGCATGCCGTCATTCGACATCGTCAGCCAGATCGATTTGCAGGAAGTGGACAACGCCGTGAACAACGTTTTGAAGGAAGTGGACACCCGCTTCGATTTCCGCAATTCCAAGACGGAAATGACCTTCAACCGCAAGGACAAGCGCATCAGCCTGGTCACGGGCGACGAGATGAAGATCAAGGCCCTGCGCGATATGCTCATCACGCATTTCACCCGGCGCAAGGTGGATTCGCGGTTCATGGAGTTCGGCGAGCCGGAAGGAACCTCCAAGGGCCAGCTCAAGCAGGACATCAAGCTTCGGGAAGGCATCGACAAGGACACGGCCAAGACTATCGTGAAGATGATCAAGGACGCCAAGATCAAGGTCCAGGCGGCCATCCAGGACGATCAGGTACGCGTTACCGGCAAGAAGATCGACGACCTGCAGGCCGTCATCCAGCTGGTCAAGGATTCCAAGCTCGACCTGCCGTTCCAGTATGTGAACATGAAGAGCTGACGGCGTCGCGTTTCACCGTCTTTCAGGAAAGGACGGATGCGGGCGAGCGCCAGCATCCGTCCTTTTTTACGCTCCTTCCTCGACCGTGACCATGAGGCTTTTGTTCGAGGGATCAAACGCCACCGAGCGGATTCGCCCGGCGGCGGACGCCACCACCTTTTCACCGGTCGCGGCGTCGGCGCCGAGGACCATGCCCGCAGCGACCTTGTCTCCCGCCTGGAAACCGAAAACCGAGGCCTCCACCTCGAAACTGCGGGAACGGCTCCTGCCGCAGGCGGCCTTCCCGTGAGCGCCCGCGCCGCCGAACAGGGCCGCGCCGATGAGCGCGGTGAACGGAGCCACCATGACCAGGCCGAAACTGCCCACCAGGGTGTTCAGGACCTCGGCGGCCACGTAGATGAGGTTGAGCAGATTCGAAATCGGCACGCCCTGGGCCATGAACATCATAAGCAGCGTGATGTAGCCGCCGGAGTAGGCGAAAAGGAGCGTCGTGGTCATGGTGCCGACCACGGCCCGGCCCACCCGAATCCCGGCGCCGAAAAGCTCGCGCCTGGTCAGGTCCGGGTTGCAGTTGGCCACTTCCTCGATGCTGGCGGCCACGTCCATGGAAAGGTCCATCATGGCCCCGCAGCAGCCGATGAACACGGCGGACACGAAGATTTCCCGCAGATTGAGACCGGCGTATCCGGTGTAGAGCAGGGATTCGGCGAAGGGCTTGATGGCGCCGTGGATGTGGAAGGCGCCGGTGAAAACCTCGGCCAGCGCGGCGGCGGTGACCACGCCCAGCATGGAACCGATGAACGAGGTCGCGCCTTTGCGGGTCAGTCCTCCGATGAGAAAGATGATGCAGCCGGTCATGACGGTGACGCAGCCAAGGGAAACCAGAATGGGGTCGTAGCCCTTCAGAAACGAGGGGATGAGAACCTTCCAGATGACCAGGGCTGAAAAGCCGAAGGACAACAGGGCCTTCACGCCCGTCAACCCGCCGTAGACGAGCAGCATGGCCGCGAACAGGCCGAAGAGCAGGAATTCCAGGTCCAGGCGGTAATGGTCGATGGGGTTGACGAAGGCGATCCGGCCCTCATCGTCCCGGCTGACCACTACGAAGGCCCGGTCGCCGGGAACGAACATCTTGTCCATCTCGAGCTTGCCCAGAAGGGTGTTGATGGCCTGGACGGTCTTGCCTTTGTCTTTGCCGCCGAGCAGTTCGATCTCCAGGGTCTGGGCGCCGGTTTTCACGATGCCGAACTGGCGGATGCCGGAATCGTCCACGGACGCGATCCGTCCTTCGACCTGTTCCGCGCGCTCGTCCTGATGGGCTTCAAAGCCGGTGGGCGTCAGGATCAAGACCGCATTGAGGATGAAAAAGATGAGCGCCAACAAGGCGTCCCGTTTTTTCGAGCTTATGGGAATCAGCATGCCGCCGCTCCTTTGCGTTTCATAGCGAAAAGGCGGCGCGCCGGGTGGCGCGCCGCCGTCATCAAGTCCGAATGGCCGCGCGGCGAGTCTAGTTGGCCGCGACTTCTTTGATTTCGCCAAGCCCCATGGCCTTGGCCAGCTTCTTGGCGATGTCGGTGTTGTCGTAGGAGCCGTTGAACATCTCGGATCCGGCGCCAGCGGCGGACACGGTGACCGGAACGCCGGTGTGGGAGTAGGACGTCCAGCCCAGGCCCGCCTTCTGGTTCAAAAGGTGGGTCAGGGTCACGGACAGGGGATTGTAGCCGCCGTAGAGCAGGTAGGTCTGCGGGTCCTTGGATTTTTCCGCGTCACCGGCTTTGGCGCGCTCAAAGGCGTCCTTCACCTGGGCCAGTTCGAAGTCCTTCAGGACCAGGGGATCCTTTTCCTCGCCCGCGAATTTGAGTCCGAAAGAGGCTTCGACCAGGGGCTTGACCTCGTCGAAGGTCAGGTCCTTGCCGCGTTCCTTGAGAAGCTTGTCCATTTCGTCGGTGAAGGCCTGGAAAGAGAGCTTCTGGCCGTCCAGCACATCATAGAAACTGTCGTATTTGGTGCCCGCGAAGCCGATGGTCAGACCGCCGCACTCGTGGTCGCCGGTGACCAGGACCAGGGTCTCGTCCGGGTGCTTTTCCTGGAACTTGAGAGCGGCCTGCACCGCGCCGTCCACGTCCAGGGCGTCATTGATGGCGCCCGCCGCGTCGTTGGCGTGGCAGGCCCAGTCGACCTTGCCGCCTTCGGCCATGATGAAAAAGCCATTGGGATTGTCCAGCATCTCTGCGGCCTTGGTCACGAGATCGGCCAGGTTCATGTCCTTTTCGGTGCGGTCCATCTTGTAGGGCATGGCCTTGCTGTCCTGGAGCCACTCGTTGACCACGATGACCTTGCCGTCGGCCGGGGTGAGCTTTTCCATGGCTTCCTTGCCGGTCACGACCTTGTAGCCGTTCTTTTTGGCTTCCTCGATCACGTTGCCATCCGGCGCCTTGGATTTCTTGCCGTCCGGATCCTTGAAGCCGCCGCCGCCGAAGAAATCGTAGCCGCTCTTGGCCAGCTCCATGCCGATTTCATAGTAGTTGTTGCGGCTTGGCTGGTGGGCGTAAAAACCGGCCGGAGTGGCGTGGTCGATGGACACGGTGGAGATGACCCCCACCTTCTTGCCGGATTCCTTGGCCATTTCGGCCACGTTCTTGGCGGTCTTGCTGTCCGGGGTGACGCCCACCATGCCGGAGTTGGTCTTGACGCCGCAGGCCATGGCCGTGGCGGTGTCGGCGGAGTCGGGAATGATGGAATTGGCGGAGTAGGTGGTCATCATGCCCTGGGCCGGAAGCTGGTCCATGAGAAGCTTCACCGATCCGTGGGGCTTGCCTTCCTTGGCGGCCAGATACATCTCGGCCGAGGTCCGCTGGGGCTGGGCCATGCCGTCGCCGATGATGAAAAACACGTATTTCGCCTCGGCCCCGAACGACGGCGCGGACATGGCCAGGATGGCCAGCATGGCCGCGAAAAACGCAATGCGGCGGGACGTTTTCTGATTGTACGGCATCTCCTTGATCCTCCTCACGTAATGGGTTCCCCGGATGGGTGTTTTCGTTGGAGGCATTGAGCCTGTGAAGGGCTGCGAACGCGCGACGGTTTCGGGACGATTCGGGATCGATTCGAAGGCGGTTTTGTGACGAGCCGTTGTATGGCGCGCCCGGTCTTTCGCACGCCTCGGGATTTCAGCGCGCGGGAAGGCGTGGGAAATCCCATAGCCGCCTCGAAAAGCCGGACATTCGCCACGAGGAGCAAGCCGCATGCATTTTCAGCGGATGTTTTTCTTGCGGTTATGGAACATGTTATGGAATGAATTCAATGAGTCCTTATGTGGTTGACGCGATCATGCGGGGTTGCCCCGTGAGACCGGAGCCGGGGGAATCGCGCCGCCGACGTTGAACAACGGAGCGCTTATGGTTTTGCGCAGAGGCGAAAAAGAGCGCGCCGGCAAGAGCCGGAAAATGGGGCCGCATGGTTTGCGAAGGCGTGTTCGCGGCCTTTTCATCCCATTCCTTATGGCGTTTTTTCCGGTGATCCTCATCGGCCCGGCTTTCGCCTTCTCTTTGGACCTGAGTTCCGCCGAGCGCATGTATTTGAAAAGTCATCCGGAGGTCACGGTCTGCGTCGACCCGGACTGGGAGCCCTTCGAGCGGATCGACGCCCGGGGGGAATACGAGGGCATCGCGGCGGATCTCTTACGATTGGCCTTCAAGCGAGCCGGACTTCGCATGAAGGTCCTGAAAACGGCCTCCTGGGAGGAAAGCCTTGAAGCCTCGCGATCAGGCCGGTGTGAGGTCCTTTCCTTTTTGAACGAGACTCCGGCCCGGTCGGAATGGCTCATCTTCACCGCCCCCATTTTTACGGACCCCAACGTGTTCATCACCAGGGAAGAGCATCCGCCCATCGAAAACCCGGCCGATATCGAGAACGAAACCATCGTCTTTCCCGCGGGCACCTCCATGGAGGAGCGCATCCGCCGGGATTACCCCAATCTTATACCTCTGACCTGCGAATCGGAAATCCAGGCCATGAACATGGTCTCGGACCGTCGGGCGGACATGACGCTGCGCTCCTTGATCGTGGCGGCCTACACGATCAAGAAGGAAGGACTCTTCAATCTCAAGATCGCGGGAAAACTTCCGGATTTCGTCAATATCCTCCGGGTGGGCGTGTTGAAGGACCGGCCCATGCTGCGCGACATCATTTCCAAGGGCATTTTGACCATCAGCCCGGCGGATCGGGAGGAGATCGTCAACAGGCACGTTTCCATCAATGTGGCCACCGTGACGGACAAGGTCCTCATCGCCAAGATCGCAGGATTTTTCCTCGTTCTGATCGGAGTTTCGGCCTATTGGAACATCAAGCTCAAACGGCTTTCCGCCGAACTGGCCCGGCGCTCGGAAACCGACACGCTCACGGGGCTCGCCAACCGGCTCAAGCTCGACGCGACCCTGCGTACGGAATACGACCGGGCGCGGCGCTATGGCCGGCCGCTGTCCGTGGTCATGTTCGACATCGACCATTTCAAACGGGTGAACGACGAATTCGGCCATCTTATGGGAGACAAGGTGCTGGTCGAAGTGGCCAACGCGGCCCGGGAGAACGTCCGGACGGCCGATCTGGCCGCACGTTGGGGAGGCGAGGAGTTCCTCGTCCTGTGTCCCGAAACGGACGAAAGCGACGCCGTGAACCTGGCCAAACGGCTCTGCGAGGCCATCCGGCGGCGCCCCTTCGCCACCGGCCGTTCCCACACGGTGAGCGCCGGAGTCTCGCAGCTTCGGCCTGAGGACAGCCCCGACGATCTGCTTAACCGCGTGGATGCGGCCCTGTACAAGGCCAAGCGCGAGGGGCGGGACAGGGTGGAAGCGCTCTGATCAGTTTTGCCCGCATTGTTGGGCTGACGTCTGGGAATACCCATCTGAAGCGGACGGGACGTTTTGCGCAAGGCGCGCTTGCCGTTTACGGCGGCGTCCGGTTGCCATGCGGCGAAGACCCGTTACCCGGCGCGCAGGGTGGAGGCGCGGATGACCAGCTCGCTGCGGATGACCGCGACGCGGCCGGGGATGTTCTCCAGGCCGCCTTTCAGGCGTGAAAGCAGCAGTCCCGCGGCCTTGCATCCCACCTCCACGGGGTTCTGGTCCACTGTGGTCAGGGGCGGGGCAAGCAGCCCCGAGACCGGGTTGTTCGAAAAACCGGCCAGGGCCACGTCGTGCGGAATGCGCAGGCCGCGTTCCCGCAGGACGCAAAAGGCGCCCACGGCTGCCGGATCGTTCACCGCGAAGACAGCGTCAGGCGGTTCGGGCAGGTCCAGCAGGGCGCGCATGCCGCTTTCGCCGTCCGCTTCCGTGAACCCCGCATCCAAAAGATATTCAGGCCTCGCGAGTCGCCCACGCTCCCGCAAGGCCCGCAAATACCCTTCCTTGCGGCCTTCGCTCACGCTGATTCCAGGGGGACCGGCCAGGTGGGCGATGCGGGCATAGCCCTGGGCGCACAGATGCGCCGTCACGGCGTAGGCTCCGTCGGCGTCGTCCGTGACGGCCATGTCCACGGAAAGGCCAGGGTCAAGCTCCGCCGGGACCCGGTCGAAGAGCGTCAATACGGTTCCCGTGCGCAGCGCTTCGCGGAGATGGCCGTAAGCGGCCGTTTCCCGCGACAAGGACAGGAGAATCCCCGCCGCCCGCTGGGCGATGAGCGCCCGCAACTGCTCCGCCTCCCTGACCGCGTTTTCCTGGCTCTGACAGATCATGACCGCATATCCGGCCTGATAGGCCGCCTCCTCCACGCCGCTTATGACCGAGGCGAAATAGTCGTGGCGGATCTCCGGGACGATGACGCCGATGATGGTGGTGCGCTGGTTTTGCAGGCTTTGGGCCACGAGGTTCGGCCGGTAGCCCAGTTGTTTGGCCAGCGTCCGCACGCGCGCGCGGGTGCTTTCGCTGATGCCCGGATGTTCCCCCAGGGCGCGGGAAACCGTGGATGCGGACAGCCCCAGCCGTCCGGCCAGGTCCTTGAGGGTCACATCGCTCATGCGTCCGGTTCCGTTTTTCGTTCGTTCGGCCGATCCTAGGGCCGGATGGCGGCGTCATGCGCCGCCCGGATGCGCAACCCCGAGACCGCGCCCGCCCCGAAGACGCGCTCCATGTGGGCGACGTACGCGGCCGTCCGGCCAAGGGGAACATAGGCCTGGATCGACCCGGCGAAGCCGCCGCCCTGGATGCGGCAGGCGCCGTCGTCTTGCAGGAACTCCCCGGTCATGGCCAGGGCCAGGGTCATGGGCTGGCGCAAGGGGTCGGTCACGCTGACGCAGTTTTGCAAAAGCCGCCAGCAGGAGTCGCCGCATACGCGGACCAGGCGCAAATAGGCGTTCACGTTTCCCTGGGAGAGGGCCTCGGCCATCTTCACGACCCGCTCGTCCTCCTCGATGAAATGCAGGGCGCGCAGAACGGGTCTGTCGCCCGTTTCCCGCCGGATTTCCGGGATGGCCTCCATGAGCTCGTCCCGGCTCGTTCCGCGCAGGAAGGGACGGCCCAGGATCTTCGCCACGGCGAACATTTCCGAGGCGATGGCCGCGTATTCGTGGGTCAGGTTGGCGTGATCGCCTCCGGTGTCCACGACCAGAAGCCTGTACCCGGCTTTTTCGAAGGAGCAGGGAACGGGCTCGGCGACCGGGGCGTCGGCGTCCTCGAAATCGATCATGAGCGCCCCGCGCAGGGCGCAGGAAAGCTGGTCCATGAAGCCGCAGGGCTTGCCGAAATGCAGGTTCTCGGCCCGGCGGGCGATGCGAGCCAGGTCCAGGGCGGAAACGGCGCCGTCGTTGGCCGCCTGGTTGAGCAGTTCACCCACGCACAGTTCGAAAGCGGCAGAGGAACTGAGCCCCAGGCCGATGGGCACGGTGGAATCCATAACCGCGTTCAGCCCGCGCACGGCCAGCCCCTTTTCGCGAAACCCGTCCGCCACGCCGCGTACGATGGCCTCGGCTGTTCCGGTCTCTTCCGGACGCGGGGCCGTGTCCAAGACATCCACCCGGATGGGCTTGTCGAATCCCTTGGAATGGATGACGATCTCCGTCGAATCCGAGGGGGAGGCCGCCGCCAGGCAATCGAAGGAGACGGCGGCGGCCAGAACCCGGCCGTGGTTGTGGTCGGTATGGTTGCCCCCGAGCTCGGTCCGGCCCGGCGCGCTGGCGAGGATGACGGGACCTTCGCCGAAATCCGCTTTCAGGCGCGCAAGCAGGGCGAGCGCCCGGTCTGCGCCGGCGCCAGCGCCATCCGGTCCGTACAGGGAGGCCATGGTCGCATTGAGCGCGCCTGAGCGCAGGCTTTGTTCGTATTCGGCCAGGGTGGGGAGCATGGGCTATCCTTTTTCGCGATAATGGGTTTCCGGGAGGTCGCGCAGCCGTTTGGCGCAGGATTCCGGCGTCAGGTCGCGCTGGGGCATGGCCATCATTTCGAAGCCCACCATGAATTTGCGTACGCTTTGGGAGCGCAGAAGCGGCGGGTAGTAGTGGATGTGGAAGCGCCAATAGGGGCGCTCGATCCCGTCCGTGGGTTCCTGGTGCAGACCCATGGAATAGGGGAAGGAGGTGAGGAACAGGTTGTCGTAGCGGATGGCCATGCGCGAGAGGGCGTCGGCCAGATCCCTGGCCCGCCTGCCCGTGGCCTCGCGCGCCGAACGCATGGGAAAACGCGGCAGGATCATGGCTTCGAAGGGCCAGACCGCCCAGAAGGGAACCAGGGCGGCGAAGGAATCGTTGGTGAAAATGATCCGCTCGCCGGAATCGAGCTCCCGCGCGAGATAGGCGTCCAAAAGGGCGACGCCCCGTTCGCGGAAATAGGCTGCCTGATGGGCGTCTTCCATGGCCGGGATGGTCGGCATGGACCGGCTGGCCCAAATCTGGCCGTGGGGGTGGGGGTTGGAGCAGCCCATGAGCTCGCCGCGGTTCTCGAAGATCTGTACGTGGCCGATATCCTCCCGGGCGCCCAGTTCGGCGTATTCGGTTCTCCAGGCCGCCACCACGCCTTCGATCTCCTGTTGCGAGAGCCGGGCCATGGAGAGGTCGTGCCGCGGGCTGTAGCAGATGACGCGGCAAACGCCGGTTTCCGCTTCGGCCGTAAAAAGGCCGTCCGGGTCGGACGGCGGGGCGTCCTCGGGGAGGTCGGGGGTAAGCGCGGCGAAATCATTGGTGAAAACATAGGTCCCGGCATAGTCGGGATTCACTTCCCTGTTGGCGCGGACATTGCCCGGGCACAGGTAGCAGCCGGGATCGAACGCCGGCCGGACGCTGACGTCCGGCGCTTCGGCCAGTCCCTGCCAGGGACGCTTGGTGCGGTGGGGGGAGACGAGAATCCATTCGCCGGTCAGCGGATTGCGTCGCTTGTGTGGGGATTCGGCAAAGAGCATGTGGCCTCGCTTGGCTGTGACGCCGTCTTGCGGCGCTGGATGATGTCGCCCTTGGACGTTGGCGAACAGGCGCATTGGGTCAATGCAAACGTTTGCACAGGCGATCATGAAGCGCCCGGTTTGTCAAGAGGACCGCTTCGTCTGGAGGACGAAGAATCGAAAGCCGGTCCTCAGGCGCGTTCGGAAGGAAAATGGCGGGGGGAGCGAAAAACGTGAAGAGGTGCGCTTCCTCTGCGCGATGAGGGGAAAGATGGCGGCGGGACGAGGATGAAGCCGTCAAAAACTGGAACGCGGGTTGCGAAGGGTTCCGCAACCCGCGTTCCGAGCGTGGCCTGGGCGGCTATTTGACGATCTTGTCGGCCTTGGCGGCCACCTCGGCCGGGACGTCGAGGCCCATGGCCGAGGCTGCTTTGGGGTTGAAGTAGAATTCCAGTTTTTCCTGGAATTCCACAGGAACATCCTGGGGCTTTGCGCCAGCCAGAATCCGTCTGGCCATGGCGCCGGTCTGGCGCCCGTGCTTGGAGTAATCGAACCCCATGGAAGCCACGGCCCCGCGCTTGACCGAATCGGAGTCCATGCAGAAAAGCGGCAGCTTGGCTTCCTCGCATACCTTGATGAGCGTTTCCAGATTGGCGATGACCGTGTTGTCCGTTGGCGCGTAGACGGCGTCCACCTTGCCGATGAGGCTTTTGGCGGCCTGGGTCATATCGCTGGATTTGGAGACGGTGACTTCGATAAGCGCAATGCCTTCCTTGGCCGCGGCGGCCTTGAGCCGGGTCACGTTGGACACGGAATTGGCCTCGCCCGCGTTGTAGATGACGCCGAGTGTTTTGATGCCGGGCATGAACATTTTGATCATGGCCACATGCTTGTTCAAAGGGGTCTGGTTGGAGACGCCGGTGATGTTTTTTTCCGGATGGTTCAGGTCCTTGACCAGTCCGGCGAGAACGGGATCGGTGATGCCGGTGAAGATGAGCGGGGTCTTGGCCATGTGCTCGGTCTTGCCGGTCATGGCGGCGCAGGCCTGGGCGCTGGGAGTGGCGATGGCCAGGACCAGGTCCGGGGAGTCGGCCACGATCTGGGCCGCTATCTGGTTGGTTGTGGCCATATTGCCCTGGGCATTGTAGATCTTGTATTCGGCCTCAACGCCGTTTTCCTTGAGATCATCCTGGAATCCTTTGAGAATGGCGTCCAGGGCCGGGTGTTCCACGAACTGGCTTACGGAAATCCTCACGGGCTGCGCGAAGCCCGCGCAGGGGAAAAGGGCGAGCGTCAGGGCCAGGGCCAATGCTTTGAACATGTTCATCCTTCCATCCTGTCTTGAAGGGTCCGGTTGCGGGTTTGACCTGAACGCGTTGGCCTGGAAAGACGCAAGCGCGCTATCGCCGAGGCGGGTTCATAGCCTGTTCCGATCGAGGCGGCAAGGCTTTCAATTTTGCGAAAATGTCAATACCGATTTGAAATTCCCGTGAAATCGAAAGACGCTCTTGCCGTTTTCATAGGCCTGCATGACGATGCGTAAAATGCGAATGCCGGTCCGCGTCATGGATTGTTCCAAAGGGCCCGCTGTCCGGGCGTTCGGGATGATCAGCGTCAAAGATCGTTGTGTGAAGGGCGCTTCAAACGGAAAGTGATCCCCGTATGAGAAGAATTAGCTAATATTTTCAAAGTAAAAATGATTAAAAGAAAAAACAGGGTCAATTGTTTGCGTTAGACCTTGAAAAAGAATGGCGGAATAGGGTATCGTCGTTATGGAAGAGATATATCTGGTGGTGGTTGTCACAAGGGAGTCAATACGGTAATACGATGGCAAAAGCATTTCTCATTATTGATGATGACATTTCAATGTGTCAACTCATCACCTTTTACCTGTCGCCGTTTGCCTTGTGCTTTTCGGCCCAGCATGCGGGAAAAGCATTGGATCTTTTCAAGTCCCGCTTGCGCACCGATCCTTTTTACGCCGTTTTTATGGACATCGAGATGCCAGGCTTCAAGGGGCATGATTTGGCGGAGCTTTTCCGGGACGCCGAGGAGAAATATCAGATTTCGCCGGACAGGCGTTTCAAGCTGGTCATGGTCTCCGCCTACGACGATATCATGAACGTCTCCACCTCCTTCCATAAGAATAAGGCGGCCTGCTTCATCACGAAACCGTTCAGCGAGGACTCGCTCATCAAGGAGCTTAAGGCCGCATTCGTTCTGTAGTTTACTGGCCGGCCTGGCGCCGGCGTTGCGCCGCGTTGTCTGGGACAATGCGGCGCGATTATCTGGGTGGGCCCTCCCACACGACATGTTCCCCACGATCTTGCGCTTGGTTTGCGATATGAACCGAGCGCGCTCTCACTTGGGCGTTCCAGAGAAGTAAACGGTCCTGACGGTTCTCACGCTAACGGATGCGCCATTAACCGCAACCGTCTTTGGCTCTATGGCGATTTTCCGCAATCGGGCGAGGAGGCGCCAAGGGGAACGACGAGCTTGCCCGCCAGGTTCACGCAGCCCCATCGTCCTCCGGTCACAGCGTAGTGCTCTCCGGCGTACTCCTTGACGCAACCATTGCAGACGGGAGCAAGGCCTTTCTCGAAGGGAAGAGCGAAGTCGTATATGGCGGGGACGACGATTTCCCCCTTGCGGTTGAAAAAACCCATTTTTCCCTTTTCCGTGAACCGCGCCCTCCCTTGGACGAACTCGTCAGGCCCGTTATCGAAGAGAAAAGGCGCAACCAGGGACTCGCCGTGAAGGTTGATGTACCTCCAGCCTTCCCGCGTCACGGCAAAGGCGCAGCCCTCGGCGTTGAATGACAAGGCGGCGTCATACCGGGCGGGGATGACCACCAGTCTTGTTTTCGGGTCGATATACCCCCACATGCCGGTTGTTTCGTCCTGGAACGGCTCGGGGCCTCTGGCCAGGGCGGCGTGACGAGCCGGAAGCAAGAGGAAAAGGACGATGACGATGAGCAGGCTTTTCTGCACGGGAAGCCCCTTTGACCCTCGGCGCGGCAGTCCACGGCGGTTCTGTCCGTCCGCATGTGGTCCGGCTGTTCCGGGAGAACGGCGGCGCGGTGGAATGCGAGGGCGCGATGAAACGCGTATAGAGCGGCGTTTCAGAAAAGGTCAAGCCGCCGCGTCTTGCCTCGGATGGCCGGGCGTCCTGGACGGCAACCGTGGCGCCGTCCGGTCAAACGCTCCCCGTAGCGCTTTCGGCCGGACGCAGTGCGCTGCGGACGGGAGCGGAGGAAAAAGTCCGGCTTGGGGCCGGGTTCAAGTTGCCTCCAAAGCACCCCTGCGAATGGTGGATGTCAAAGGACGGAACGGGAGTACGTTGGACGATCATTCGCCCACTTCCTGCTGATTTATTTGGATTTTTGGACTTGGCTGGATGTCGTTGGACAAAAAATGGCGGAGAGGGTGGGATTCGAACCCACGTACGGGCTATTAACCCGTAACCCGATTTCGAGTCGGGCCCGTTACGGCCGCTTCGGTACCTCTCCGCTCTGACGCGCGGGCGAGAATTCGCCGCGCGCCGAATCTGTATTTCTATCCGGAACTGGCTGCAATGGCAAGCTTTCAGTCGCTGGCCGGAACCTTTTTTCGCTTCGCCCGGAAAAAATCCGTCAGCATGCCCCCGCACTCTTCGGCCAACACCCCCTCCCAAACCTTCACCCGATGGTTGAGAAACGGCAGCGAAAAGCCGTCCAGACGGCTTATCGCCGCTCCCGATTTGGGGTCGCGCGCCCCGAAAACCAAAACGCCCATCCGGGCGTGCACCATGGCCCCCAGACACATGAGGCAGGGCTCCAGAGTGGCCACGAGCGCCGCCTCCTCCAGCCGGTAGTTGCCCACGGCCCGGCAGGCCCGGCGCAGGGCCAGAAGCTCCGCGTGGGCCGAAGGGTCGTTCTTGCCGATGCAGGCGTTGCCCGCCTTCCCCAGGATGACGCCCTCGCGGCTGATGACCACCGCGCCCACGGGCACCTCGCCGCGCGTTGCCGCCTTGTTCGCCTCGCCTATGGCCAGAAGCATGACCGCATCCCAGCTCTCCCAGCCGGGCGGGGGCGGCGGACAGGAGGCGGCGCCGTCAGGGGGCGGGCAGGGGGAGGGGGCGTCCGTCATGGGCGCGAAAGGCGCGCCGTCTGGCGGACGGCGCTTCCCCGGAACGCATGAGGACGCGTTCCGGGGAGAGCGTTGTTTGCGCGGCGCGAAAAGACGGAGAGCATGCGGCGGCCTAAAGTCCGGCCTTCAGGCGGCTGATTCCGTTTTCCAGAAGGGCCACGCCCAGGGTGGGCCGGGCGCCCCGGGTCCAGTCCGGATGGTTGGTCGGGTCGTTGAAGGCCTCGGGGTGGGGCATGAGTCCCAGAATGCGGCCGCTGGGATCGGTCAGCCCGGCGATGGCCAGGGGCGAACCGTTGGGATTGTAGGGATACTCCTGGGTGGGCTCCCCGGTGGCCGGATGGGCGTACCGCAGGGCCACGAGTTCGGCGTCCACGGCGGCTTGCAGGATGGCGTCGTCCTGGGGAATGATCTTGCCTTCCCCGTGTCTGACGGGCATGTCCAGGATATCCAGTCCGTTGGTGAAGATACAGGGGCTTTTGGGATTGGCCTTGAGCGTCACCCAGCGGTCCTCGAACCGGGCGGAGTCGTTGTTGGACAGGCTCACCTGGCGGGTGAAGTAGGCGCCGCCGACGGCCGGCAGCATGCCGAGCTTCACCAGAAGCTGAAAACCGTTGCAGATGCCGAGAACCGCGCCGCCCGCGTCGAAAAAGCGTTTGAACTGGTCAAGGATCGACTCGCCGGAAGCGGTCTTGGCGTGGCGCCAGCGCAGCGCCGCCGCCTGGGCCGCCCCCAGATCGTCCCCATCCAGGAATCCGCCGGGAAAAATGAGAAAATCGTACCGGTCGATGCGCACCCGCCCGGCCTGGATGTCGGAGAAAAAGACGATGTCCGTCTCGTCCGAGCCGGCGAGCCTGGCCGCATGGGCGGACTCGTTTTCGCAATTGGTGCCGTATCCGGTGATGACGAGCGTTTTCACCCTGGCCATGGATGCTCCTTGAGAGGGGTTTCTTGAAAAAACGCGAGGGGTCGCTTACCCTGCGCAAGGCAACATAATTGGCCCGGATACCCGCGTCAACACGCGCGGCGTCCGGGGCGGCGGCGGGGTTTTCCTGATTGGCGGCGCGGGCTCGCGAAAACACGCTCCTCGCCCGGGGTGTTTTTTCGCCGGAAAAAAGGGATGGTCGAAACCGGGCTTTTCGCGTACATGCGGACCCGGCTTGACGTAATCAGGAACCATGACCCAAGGATGGCGGATCATATGAAGACGAAGTTTATTTTTGTGACCGGGGGCGTCCTCTCCTCGCTCGGCAAAGGCTTGGCCGCGGCTTCCATAAGATCGGAAGAGCGTCGTGTAGGGAAAGAGTGTAGATCTCGGTGGT
>CALGYO010000017.1 GCA_937934715.1 uncultured Desulfovibrionaceae bacterium
GAGGAAGAGGAAGGGGACGATGGCGAAAAATTCAGGAATTTCCCGGGGCAGGGCCAAAGCGTGCAGGCCGAGATACAGGGCCGCGCTCAGCGCCAAAGCCGCGCCGATGCGCTTTAAGGACTTGAACTCGATCACCCCGAAGGCGGCCATGCAGTAGCCGGTGGTGGCCGCGGCCACCACGCCCTTGGTCAGGGTCATGGCCAGGCAGGAGCCCAGGAGCGGCATGATGGGGATAAGCGTGGCGCACAGGGTGAGATTGAAGGCGAGCCCCGCCACGTAGATGGCCAGAAGCAGGCGCTCCTTGCCCCGGCTCATCATGAGATAGGCGGACATGTTGTGGATGAAGGCGAACAGGACCGTGGGCGCGAGGTATTTCTGCATCCACATGGAATCCGCGTAGGCCTGGCCGTAGATGGCGCCGATGATGCGGTCGGATTCCACGAAAAGCACGAACATCACGGGGAGCGACAGACCGATGAGCCAGCGGTAGGAATCGTCCGCCACGCGCTTGAATTCGGATTTGTCCTGCTTCCAGAGCTTGACGAAAAGCGGGTAGAGGATGCTCTTCAATAGCTGGTTGGAAACCAGGATGGCGATGCCGTCCACCAGCTCCCAGGTGGCGCTGTACTGGGCCACCTTGACCGGCCCGGCCGCGTTTTGCAGGAAGTAGACGTTGGCCTTGTTGTAGAGGATGGCGGCCAGCGCCATGAGCACGTAGACCGTCCCGCCCTTGGCTGCGGCCCAGGTGCGGGCCAGGGATTTGCGTTTGAGCGCCAGCCCGGCGAAGGACGTGTTGCGCAGGGCCATCCACACCCCGCCCAGGAGGTTGGACGTGTTTTCGATGACCTTGAACAGCGCGATCCAGTGGGGCGCGGCCCCGAGAGCCAGAAGGGTGAGCGCGTAGCCGTAGCCCAGGATGGAGGAGACCGCCCGGATGCGGCCTTCGAGGTCCTGCCGGCCTTCCACCCGTATGGCCACGAAGAACGAGCTGGCCAGGGCCTCGAGCCCCACGCCCGCCGAGATGACCAGCACCAGGTTCTTGAGCCCCGGGGTGTAGCCCTGGATGAAGATGAAGAGGAACACCCCGATCCATCCGGCGAAGAGCAGGCAGCTTTTCAGGATGGAGTACTGGGCCAGGATGTCGCCCTTGTTGCTGTATTTCTTGGACAGGGCCGCCACCAGCGGCTGGTTGAGGCCGAATTCCCCGAGAAAGAGGATGATGGAGGCCAGGCTGAAGGCCACCATGAACTCGCCGTAGTCGCTGGCCGACAGGCGGGCCAGATAGATCATGAACGCGGTATGCAGGATGTCGCGTATGGTCTGGGCGCCCACCAGGTGGATGAATTTGCTGAAAATGCCGTAGGAGCCCTTGGCTTGCGCCTTGGCCCCCTTGGAGGACTTCTGGGACGCCGCGCGGGATGATTTTTTAGGCATAACGTCCATGCGGCCGCCGTTTCCGGCGGCCGCCAGGGAAAGTCGGCGCCACTATTTGGATTTTGTGGATTTCTTGGCCGGTTTTTTCTTCGCGGAGACCTTGGCCGTGAGGACCGGGGCGGCTTTGGCCTGAGCCGCCGGGACGGGCTTTTCCGGTTCGGCCGCGGGCGCGGCCCCGGGGTTCGCTTCCGGAGCCTTGGCCTCGGGTTGGGCGGGCTTCAGCTCCTCCGGCTCCTTCTTGCGGGGGCTGCACTGGATGAAGCAGCCGAATTTCTCCAGCTCGTCCACCCGGCAGCTCCAGACCATCTTGCCTTTGTAGGCGATGGCGTCCGGGCAGCCGTCGCACATGTTCTGGCGGCCGTCCTCAAAGAGATCGCAGGGCTGGATGACCATGATGGACTGGGCGTAAAGCGGCTTGAACCAGTCGGCGGGATTTTTCAGCCAGCGGCCGAACAGCGTGCGCAGGCCCTTGTTGAAGGGCGCGGCGAAGAGCATCTTCTGGAACCATTCCGTCCAGCAGGGGCGGGAATAGGCCAGATAGGTATCGTAGAAATAGTGGTGGATGTTCTGCACCCATTCCATGAACTTGGCGTCCATGTACCCCAGGATGGGACCGCCCTTGGCGCCCACCCGGGTGGTCAGGAGCCATTTCATGGAGCGCGGGTCCTCGGTGCCGTTCAAGTACGCGCAGGGCTCGTGCTCGGGGTAGTCCTGGCGGATGACGTCCGCGATCTCCTGGGACACGATGTCCTGGTGGTTTTCCTGGTGGTCCAGCTGGTAGACCAGATCGCCCACGTCCACCCGCTTGCCGCAGGCGTAGACGTCGAAATTGGCCTGGCGCCTGGCCGAGCGGAACAGGATGTAGACCATGGTCTGGACGATGTCGATGTGCTCGTGCGCCCAGCGGGTCAGCATGGGAATGTCTTTGATCGTGTCGCGGTAGATGGTGGCGTTGAA
>CALGYO010000018.1 GCA_937934715.1 uncultured Desulfovibrionaceae bacterium
AAGCCGAGCCCCGCGCCCACCATGGCCCCGCAAAAGACCGTGACCTCGCCCACGTCCGGCACGCTTTGCACCTGCAGGTATTTGGCGATCTGGGCGTGACCGGCAACGTAGATGAACAGGGCGAACATGGCCGAGGCCACCACCATGGGGCCGATGGCCAGACCATCCAGGCCGTCGGTCAGGTTGACCGCGTTGCTCGCCCCCACCATGACCAGGGCGGCGAAGAAGATGTAACCCCAGCCGAGGTCGGGGTTGATGTTCTTGAAAAAGGGCACGGACAAGGCGGTGGAATAATTGGGGTCGGCCACCAGAATGGCGGCGGCGATCAGAGCCACGGAAAGCTGGCCGATGATCTTGGCCTTGGCGGATAGCCCCTTGTTCTGTTTCTTGACCACCTTGGCGTAGTCGTCCAGGAAGCCCACCACGCCGAAGCCAACGAAGACGAACATGCACATCCAGACGTTGACGTTTTTGAGGTCCCCCCACAAAAGAACCGCCGCCAGCATGGAGCCGCCGATGAGCAGCCCTCCCATGGTGGGCGTTCCGGCCTTCTGCTTGTGGGCCTTCACGTCCTCCAGGATGTACTGGCCGAACTTGATCCTGGTCAGCCAGCGGATCATGCGCGGGCCGAACAGGATGGAGATGATAAGCGCCGTCAGAAGCGCCGCCACAGAGCGGAAGGTGATGTAGCGAAAGACGTTGAAGATCGAGACGTCCGGCGCGAGGGGGGTCAGGAGATTGTAGATCATGCCGGTCCGTCCTTTGCGGCGTCCGCGGCGAACGCCTGGAGATAGTCTTCCATGCGCGTGGAACGCGAGCCCTTGAACAGAAGCGTGGCGCGGGCAAGCCCGAGATTCTTGAACCCCTGGACGAATTCGCCGGGTCTTTCCGCCCTGAGATAGCTTCCGGCGTATCCTCCCTGGACCAGTCCCTCCTTGAAGGCCTGGGCGTTTTCCCCGTGAAAGAAGATGGCGGCGGCGCCGGCCGCGGCCGCGAAGCGCCCGAGCTCGCGGTGTTCGTCCTCCGCTTTTTCGCCCATTTCGCGCATTTCCCCGAGCGCCAGGACCAGGGGGGTTTCCCGCGCGGCCGCTTCGTCCGCGGCC
Organism: uncultured Desulfovibrionaceae bacterium; assembly: GCA_937934715.1. Classification (GTDB taxonomy): domain Bacteria; phylum Desulfobacterota; class Desulfovibrionia; order Desulfovibrionales; family Desulfovibrionaceae; genus CALGYO01. The sequence goes on from CALGYO010000018.1 coordinate 1,104, forward strand.
GCCTTGATGGAGCGGCGCATGGACAGGGGATTGGCGTTGTAGGTATCGTCGATGACGCAGCATTCCCCGGCGGTCTTCAGGCAAAAGCGCTGATCCGGGATTTCCGCCTGCGCAAGGCCCCGCTCGATCTCCTTCACGCCCGCGCCCAGAAGGTGGGCGGCCGAGGCGGCGGCCAGGACGTTTTCCGCGAAATGCTCGCCGGTGAAGGGCAGGACGAGTTCCATTTCCAGGTCCCGCAGGCGCAGGGAAAAGCGTCCCCGGCCCGCGCCCTCGGCGCCCAGATAGCGGCCGTAAAACAGGGCCGTCTCGTTTCGGGTGGACATGCCCATGACCAGGGGGCAGGCCTTTTGGGCCTCTTCCCAAAGCTCCGGGTAGTCCATGCCGGCCAGGGCTTTGCCGCCCTTGGCCAAATGCCGCAAGAGAACGGTCTTGGCGGCGGCCACGCCGACCACGGTCTTGAAGCCTTCCAGATGAGCCGGTCCCACGTTGTGGATCACGGCCAGATCGGGTTCGGCCACGGCGGCCAGCTTTTCCATCTCCCCGGGCACGCTGATCCCAAGCTCCATGACCCAGAAGCGGTCCGCAACCCCGGCCGCCAGCATGGATTGGGGCAGCCCGATGAGGTTGTTGAAATTCTTGTAATTCTTCGCAGTACTCCCCATCTGGGAGAGGATGGAGGCCAGCATTTCCTTGACCGTGGTCTTTCCCGCCGAGCCGGTCACCGCGGCCAGAACCGGGTTGACCCTGCTCCGCCATCCGGCGGCCAGGAGGCCCAGGGCGTCCACCACGTCGCGAACGAGCAGCACCGCCGCCCCGCTCTCGGCGAGTTCGGGCATGGGCCGGTCGGCCAGGATGGCTACGGCGCCCTTTTTGAGGGCCTCGGCTGCGAAATGATGGCCGTCGAACCGCTCGCCCGGGATGCAGGCGAAAAGACACCCGGGCGTTACGGCGCGGCTGTCGGAGCACACGCTTTCCACGACCGGATTCTCCCCGTCGCCGAGATCGCCCACCGCCCGGGTCGCGGCCAGAATCTGCGATAAGGTCATGCGCATCCGAGGATCTCCCTGACCACGGCGGCGTCGCTGAAGGGGAATTTCTCGTCCCCGATCTGCTGATAGTTCTCGTGCCCCTTGCCTGCGATCACCAGCACGTCGCCGGTCCGCATCTCGCCAATGGCGGCGGCGATGGCTTTCTTGCGGTCCGGCTCCATGATCGACGCCTTGGCCCGGGCGAGTCCCGGGGCCGCGTCGGCCATGATGGAAAGCGGCTCCTCGTGGCGCGGGTTGTCCGAGGTCAGCACGGCCAGTCCGGCGTATTCGGCCACGGCCTCGGCCATGAGCGGCCGTTTGGTCCTGTCCCGGTCGCCGCCGCAGCCGAAGACAGCGATGAGCTTGCCGATCCTGAGTTCGCGGATGGCCCGCAGCACGTTTTCCAGGGCGTCCGGGGTGTGGGCGTAGTCCACGAAGATGTCGAGCCCTTGCGGGTTGACCACCCGCTCCAGCCGTCCGGGGGCGCCGTGGAAGTCCTTCAGGCTTGAGAGGTCCTCGACGGACAGGCCCAGGGCCAGGGCCGCGCCCTGGGCGGCCAGAAGATTGAGCGCGTTGTGCCGGCCGATGAGCGGCGAGACGATGGTCCATAAGCGGCCCCGGAAGCCGATCTCAAGCTCCATGCCGGCCGCGGAGTAGGAGACGAGGCGGCCCGCCAGGGCGTCTACGCCTTCGGGCGCCCCGGTAAGCCCGTAGCCCGTTGCGCCGGGCAGCATGTCCAGCAGCCTGCGGCCGTGGGGGTCGTCGTAATTGATCACGGCGCCGGAGGGGTCTTTCAGGTATTCGGTAAAAAGCCGGGACTTGGCCGCGAAATACGCCTCCATGTCCTTGTGGTAATCGAGATGGTCCTGGGTCAGGTTGGTGAACACGGCGGCGTCGTAGCGAAGCCCCTGGACCCGGTTCTGGGCGATGGCGTGGGAGGAAACCTCCATGACGGCGTACCTGGTCCCGTCCCGCGCCATGGCGGCCAGCAGCTCGTGGACCTTGAGGCAGCCGGGGGTGGTCAGGTTGGAAACCTGGGAGAAGCCGGGCCAGCGGTATTCGATGGTGCCCATGACCCCGGTTTTCTTCCCGGCGGCGGCCAGGATATGCTCCAGGATATAGGTGATGGTGGTCTTGCCGTTGGTGCCGGTGACGCCCGCGAGAACAAGCTCCTGTTCCGCCGCGCCGTAGCGGGCGGCGGCCAGAAGCCCCAGGGCGAGGCGCGGGTCCTCGTGGGGAATGAAGACGGCCTGACCGGTCCTGGCTTCGCAATCCGGCCGGGCGACCACGTAGCCCGCGCCGTTGGCCAGGGCCTGGGGGATGAACCGGGCGCCGTCCACGCCCGCGCCGGGCACGGCCACGAAGACCGCTCCCGGCGCAACCTTGCCGGAGTGGTCGAAAACGTCGAGTCCGGCGCGCACAAGCGCCAGAAGCTCGTCGAAAGTCGTCGCATGCGGCCGCGCGCCGCCTTGTGCGTTCATAGTTCCTCTTTTTCCCGCCGCCTTACGAAGGCCTGGCGAGTTTCAACACGAATCCGCCCGCATCGTTTTGCCGGCTGGCCTCTTCCGCCGGCCAGGGCGCGCCGGGCGCGGGCGTCTGGCCGGAAACCACCAGGCCCTGTCCTTCCAGCTTGGGAACGATGCCTTTTTTCGCCAGAATCTCCACCGCCCGGCGCAGGGGCATGCCCGCGAAATCCGGGACCGATTTCGCGTCCACGTGGGTGGTTGCGCCCACATTGGCGATCTCCAGGATTTCCCGGTCCGCCTGGACGGGATGGATTTGTTCCTGTCCCTTGGCCAGCTTCACCGTCTCGGGCATCCTGCCGAGATAGGACAGGGTCTTGAGCGTCACCTCCCGCACGGCGGGAGCGGCGACGACCCCGCCGTAATGGCTGGGCTCGGGCTCGTCGATCATGGTCAGGATGAGATATTCCGGCCCGACGGCGGGCACGAAGGCCACGAACGAGCCCAGGTACTTGTTGCCGTAGCCGCCTCCGGGCTTGGCCTTCTGGGCCGTGCCCGTCTTGCCGCCCACTTCCAGGCCCTCGATCATGGCGTTGCCGCCCGTGCCGCCCTCTTCCTGGACCACGTCGCGCATCATGCGCTGCACGGTCCTGGCCACATCGGCGTCGAACACCCGGACCGGGGCGGTTTCCACTACGGGCTGGTCCGAGTCAAGAACAAGTTGCAGGGGCTTGTAGAGCCCGTCGTTGGCCAGGATGTGATAGGCCTGGGCCAGCTGGATGGCCGTGACGCCGATGCCCTGTCCGAAGGAGGCGGTGGCCGTGTCGATGGGCATCCACTGCTTGAGGGGCCGCACCAGCCCGCTGCTTTCACCGGCCAGGGGCAGCCCGGTGCGCTTGCCGAAGCCCAGGCGGCTGAAATAGGCGAAAAGCTTTGCCGGGCCGAGCTTGGCCCCGATCTTGGCGGCGCCGATGTTGCTGGAGGAGCGGATGACCTCCGCCACGGTCAGGTCGCCGTAGGGGTGGGTGTCCCGGATGACCCGCTTGGCGTAGGAGTACCGGCCTTTTTCGCAGTAGATCGTGGTGTCCGGCCGGACCACGCCTTCCTGGAGGGCGGAGGCCACCAGGAGGGGCTTCATGGTGGAGCCGGGCTCGTACACGTCCACGGCGGCCCTGTTGCGTCCGGCGCCGGGCTTCAGGCCGACCACGTTGTTGGGATTGAAATAGGGATAGTTGGCCCAGGCCAGGATTTCGGCGGTGGGCACGTGGATGACCATGGTCACCCCGCGCACGGCGTGGTTTTTCTCCACGGCCTTGGCCAGCTCCTCCTCGGCGAAGAACTGGATGTGGGAGTCGATGGTGAGGCGTATGTCCTGGCCGTTCAGGTTTTGCATCTCCCGGCCTTCGGCGTCCAGGTACAGGCGGCGGCCCGAGGCGTCGCGCTGCACGGCGTATTCCGCCCTCTTCCCGGCAAGACGGTCGTTCAGGGCCAGTTCCAGGCCTTCAACGCCCTTGTCGTCCACGTTGACGAAGCCCAGGAGCTGTCCGGCCAGATGCCTGTTGGGATAGGAACGGCCGTAGTCCACGCCCAGATGCACCCCGTCCAGATCGGCCTCGCGCACCTTGGCGGCGGTCTTGTCGGCAACCCGGCGCTCCAGGTAGACGAAGCCCCGCTTGGAGGTCAGCTTTTCCAGGAGCTCGCCCTGGCTCTGGCCGAGAATGGGCGCCAGGATCGCGGCGGCCTTGGCCGGTTCCTTGACCTCGGCCGGCCTGGCGTAGACCGCGCACAGCTCCACGCTTTTGGCCAGCAGCATGCCGTTGCGGTCGAGAATCTGGCCTCGAGACCCCCGGTCGAGCTCCGAGGCCACATGCTGACGCATGGCTTTGGAAGCCAGTTCGTCGCCCTGAATGATCTGCAGATAGCCCGCCCTGGCCCACAGGCCGAGCCAGCCCAGAAACACGAAAGAGCAGACGAGGATGATCTTCGCCCGGCTCCAGTCGCGCGCTGGTTTTTGCGGCTTGTTGACGGTGGCTTTTCTGTTCATCGGACCTGCCGGAAAATCATTGCTTGCCATCGGCCGCCGGGGTCTCGGCGGGGGTCAGGGTGGACACGGTCACGTCGCCCGCGTCGGATATGCGGCGGATCTGCCCGGCCCGGGCCTGTCCCAGACCGTAATGCGCGGCCAGGGCGCGCAGGCGCTCCGGGGTGACCAGGGTATTGCGCTCCACTTCGAGCTTGGCCACCAGGGATTCGGTTTCGTTGATGTCGCGCTGTATTTGATTGAGATCGTAGGCCAGATCGACCCGCTCGATATTGAGCCAGACCAGTCCCAGGCCGAAGACAAGCATGAGAAACAGGCTGAAGGCGACGGATAGTCCCCATTCCTTCGACATGGCGTTCATCGGCGTCCTCCTCGCGGGTGGTCGTTACAGCCGTTCGGCGCCCCGCAGCTTGGCGCTGCGCGCCCGTGAGTTGGCGGCGATTTCCGCTTCCCCGGGCGTAATGGGCTTTTTGGTCAAAATCCTGAGCCTGGCCTTGTGTCCGCACGTGCAAATCATCTGTCTGGGAGGACACAGACAATCCGTGGCCTCGTGCCTGAACGCCCGTTTCACAAGCCGGTCTTCGAGGGAATGGAAGGCGATGACGGCGACCCGGCCCCCGGGACGCAGATAGTCCGGGATGCGGGTCAGAAAATCCTTCAACTCCTCAAGCTCCCTGTTCACGGCCATGCGCAGGGCCTGGAACGTTCTGGTGGCCGGATGCTGCCGGGCCGTCGCCCGCCATTTGGCCGGATAGGCCGCCTCCACCACGTTCGCCAGTTCCAGGGTCCCTTCGATGGGCTTTTCCTCCCGGGCCTTGACGATGGCCCGGGCTATCCTCCCGGCCTGCGGATCCTCCCCGTACTCCCGGATGATCCGGCGCAGGCTGTCGAACGACGCCTTGTTGACCAGGCTATGAGCCGGGGCTTCTCCCTCCCACTGGCCCATGCGCATGTCGAGCGGTCCGTCCGTCAGAAAACTGAACCCCCGCCCGGCGTCGTCGAAATGCAGCGACGAGGCGCCCGCGTCCACCAGGGCCGCGTCCACGGCCTCCCAGCCCGCCTCTTCCAGGGCAAGGGGGAAGTCGCTGAAGCGGGTCAGGGCGAAGCGGACCTTCGGCCCGAAAACCGAAAGCCGTTCCCTGGCGATTTCCTGGGCTTGCGGATCCCTGTCCAGCCCCAGGACCTCAATATCGCCCCCGGCTCTTTCGAGCATGGCGAGCGTATGCCCGCCCAGGCCCAGGGTGCAGTCCATGACCCGCATCCCGGGGCGTATGCCCAAAAGGTCGAGCGTCTCCTGTAAAAGAACCGGAATATGGCCGGCCGCGTCGGACACCTTAGAGCCTCAACTCGAATCCGCCCTCGGCCAGGGCCGTCATGTCGTCTTCGAAATTCTCCTCCGTGATCCGGCGGCGCTCCTCGAACCGGGCCAGATCCCAGATTTCGAACTTATCCCCCACCCCGGCCAGGATCACGTCCTTGTCCAGGGCGGCGTACGTGCGCAGATGAGGCGGAATGAGAATGCGTCCCTGCTTGTCGGGAACGGCCTCAACGGCGCCTGAGATGAAAAAGCGGTGAAAATTGCGAATCCGGCTGTCCAGGAAATTCTTGTTCTTGAAGCCGAGCTCGATGCGCTCCCACTCCGGCAGCGGATAGACGAACACGCAACCGTCCAGATTGGTCAGCATGATCCGGCCCTCCGGGCTTTGACGCGCGATTTCCTCCCGGAAATCCGGGGGAATCATGAGCCGGCCCTTGGGGTCCAGACTGCGCGGGGAGTGGCCTCTGAACATGTCGCCCTTCTCTCACACTTTTCCACTTTTTACCACTTGTTCCCACCACGTCTCCCCCAATTGCCCATCCGTGTCAAGGACATTTCGCGAGAAAATCGCATCAATGCTGGATTTGCGGGTTTTTCCCACGTCCTGGATTTTTTTTGCGGTTTCCATCCCAGGGCAGGCGAACAGGCGCCTTTTCCGGGGCGTTCGCCGAAAAAAAGACTGTCGGGAAAGGAATCCGGCCCGCGGTTTCGTCCCGGGGGGTAAAAAGTGGGAGCGAGGGAGGGATTCTGGGATAGGACCAGTTTCCCCGTGAACCGGACGAAGGAAAAAAGACGCGCTGGGGGCTTGCAATCGAATGGCCCTAGCCGTTATGAGTCCGGATAGTTTGAAAAAATGAGCGCCACGGCGAAAAGGCGGTTCAATGACCCCGGCGGGGCCTTTTTTCCCGAGCCATCGCCGCTGGCGCGGCGCATTTCGATCGCGCGCCTGAACCTTCAGCACGGACATGGGCGGACATGCGAACAGACCAGGATTTGCAGTCGAGTCTGGAAGAGGAATACTACCAGATCAACGACGACATACTCCAAAGCTTCAATAAATTCCGTCCTCCCCTGAACATCTACCTGTTCAAGGAGGAGGTTTCCCGGATCATGCCCTTTTACAGGGTGGGGGAGCGGCTTTCCAAGGAACAGGGCGAGCGGCTGGCCGAACTGGTCAAGGAAGGCGTGATCTTCGTTTCCCGGGCGGATCATCCGGTTTACGTCAAGCACATAAGCTACCAGCTGGACCTGGTGCTTCTGGACAAGCACCTGAAGGAAACCGAGATCGCGGACATCTTCAAGATGGCGCTCACCCGGCGCATGGCGGCCTTTTTCGACCAGCCGGTGAAGATCGTCTACGACAAGGTCCAGGAGGACGTGTTCACCTTCACCCAGTACCTGTGGCAGGATCTTTCCCGGGTGAAGGCCATGGCCAGGCGTCTGCACACCGAGCACAGCCTGGCCAACCATTCCGTGAACTGCGGCTTTCTGGGGCTGGCTCTTTTCGTGGCGGGACTACCGCCGGACTACAACGCGGACATGAAAAACCGCCAGACCTTCGACCGCACGGCCCTCGGCTTTTTCCTGCACGACATCGGCATGAGCAAGGTGCCGCCGTTTATCCGGGACAAGAACAAGCCCCTGACCCCGGAGGAGCGCCAGAAAATCCAGACCCACACCATGAGCGGTTATGAGATGCTCGCCCGGCTGGACGTCAAATTCCCCGAGGTGGAGCAGTGCCTGACCCAGCACCACGAGCGGACGGACGGCACGGGCTACCCGCAACGCGCCTCGGGCCAGTCGCTCACCCCGCTCGGGCAATTGTGCTCCGTGGTGGATTCCTTTTGCGCCATGATCGCCAAGCGCCCCTACGCCGAACCCATGGAGCTCATGGCGGCGGCCAAGCGCCTGTGCGACGACAAGCGCTACCCGTCCGAACTGACCCACCGGCTGCTCAATTTCCTGGTGAACGAGCAGGGACGGAGCTAGGGCAAGCGGCCCTTCCTCCCCAAAACGGACGCCCGGACCCCGAAACGGCCTTACAGGGCGGCGTCCGCGTCCAGGCGCAGGGCCATAAGCGCATCCCCGGCCGTGACCAGGCCCAGGAGCCTGCCCGCGTCCACCACCGCCGCGAAGGGGCGGCCCGAACGCAGCATGGCGTCCATGACCAGGAAAAGCGGCTCTGCGGGCGAGACTTTCGGAACGTCCCTGTCCGCGGCCCGGCCCGCCGGGCGCTCAAGCGCCTTGGCGCACTCCCCCCTGAAGGTTTCCTCGAAATCCGCCGGGCCCACGCTTAAGCGCAGGCTGTCGCCCAGGGCCTCCCGCCCGAGCTCCCGCAAGATGGCGAAATGCCCGAGAAGCCCGATATAGTCCCCGCCCTCGAACACGGCGCAGACGTCCGCGTCGGGCTGGATGCGGCGGAACTCCCGGATGGCCAGGGCGGCCGTCTTGAGGGAATCCCCGGCCCGCGCCGTGGCGAAACGGTCCCGCATCGCGTCCTTGGCCGTCATGACAGGCATGCGCTCGCGCCTCCTTTTCCTCTTGATTCGCGCGTCCGGCGCCCCCCCCAATTTCCTGGAGCGGCGGCGGGATCGCTACCCCGTTTCAGAAAGAACGCCTCAATCGAAATCCGCCAGAAGCGCCCCGATATGGGCCCGGCCGAAAAGCGAGGCGGCGGCGTATTTGTTGCGAAGCCGCCACACGGCCTGCTGGAGCTGGTCCGAGGTGATGCCGTTTCGAAGGGCCGAATAGGCCTCGATGAAGGCGGCCAGCATGTCGCAGACCTTGAGCAGCTCGCCGTCCTTGGGGTCGAAGACGTCCTGGTTGTAGACGTTCTGCAGCTCCTCCGGGCTGACCCGGAGGATGGCCCCGTCCTTGAACACGGCTTCGGTGAATTCCGACCCCACCTCGATGCCGAGATAGAAGGAGAGGCGGCTGGTCATGTCCTGGTGACCGGCCTGGGACAGGGGTTCGAAGATGCGCCGGTTGAGCTCGCGAAGCTCGTACTCCTTGATCAGGTCGCCGATGCCCTGGCCGGAATGCTTGACCGGAGAGATGATGTCGCGCGTCAAGAGCTCCGGCAGATCGTGGAACAGGCCGGAAAAGAAATTGTTGAGCCGTCTCGCCGGGCAGGCATCCACGGCCAGGCTGAAGAAATAGGCGTAGCTGGCCACGATGAACATGTGCCCGAGGACCGAGGTCTCGGGGATGCGCGGGGTCTGGGACCAGCGGGTCTGGAAGCGCAACTGGCCGAGCACCCGGGCGAAATGCCCGAGCGCGGTCTTCTTGCCCTCGAAAAGCCCGGACGACAGGTCGTCCACGCCCGCGAGGTCCCGGAAACGGCCAAGCCCGTCACGGAAGGAGGATTCGATTTCAAGCAGCTCCTCGTCCCAGGGGTTCTCGCGCTTGATGAGGCTGTATTCCCAGCCGCTGGCGTAGAGGTGGGCGGCGTCCAGGATGCGCCGGGCGGGAGTCGTCCCCTCGGGAACGCGCAGATACTCCCGAAGCCGGTTCCAGAAGGGCTTGCCCAGGGGCTCCAGGCGCGGCTCCAACTGCTCGAAGACCCAGGTGGTCAGCTGCTCGTAATGGGCGGGATTGGCTTTGATCTGGTAGAAGACCGGGGGTTTGATGTCGGTGATGACCAGGCGGTAGAAGTATTCGAACAGACCGCCCTCCACGATTTCGAGGCCCAGGGCCAGCCGTTTTTCCGGTGGCAGATCCCGGTGGTTGAGCGTATAAAGCATCCAGGCCGTCATCATCTTGTGGGCCTGCTTGTCCACCTCCATCAGCTCCATGGTCCGGCGCTTGTCGTTCCAGCGCTTCATGAAGGCTCCGTTGAAGACAAGCTGCAACAAGCTCTTGCGTATATTGGTCATGCGTCGTATTCCTTCCGGCCGTCGTCGCGTCCGCGAACCGGCCCGGCGCGGCCCAAAACGGACGGCGGGCGCCTTCGGGCGCGAAATTTTTAGGAAATGGTATTTCGGGAGCGGGGAAAAAGAAAGCGCAACCCGCATCCCGCGTCAATTTGCCCTTTCGGGGGCGATTTCTCTTGACAAAGATTTTCCATGCGCATACATAACCCGTCTTTCGAGTCAATTGGAAGGAGCCGACATGAAAACGTACACGCCGACGCCGAAAGATATCAATCGCGAATGGTTCGTGGTGGACGCCTCGAACCAGATTCTCGGACGTCTCGCCACCCAGATCGCCATCCGCCTGCGCGGAAAGCACAAACCTGAATTCGCCCCCCACATGGACAACGGCGACTTCATCGTGGTGCTCAACGCCGACAAGGTGCGCTTTACCGGCCGCAAGCTGGATCAGAAAAAATACTACCGCCATTCCGGATACATCGGGGGCCTGAAAGAAACCTCGCTGCGGGTCATGATGGACCGCAAGCCTGATCAGGTCATCCTCAAGGCCGTCCGGGGCATGCTGCCGAAAAACCGTCTGGGCCGCGCGCTTCTCAAGAAGCTCAAGGTCTATTCGGGGACCGAGCATCCCCACGCCGCCCAGGAACCCAAGCCGCTGGCGTTTTAATTCCTGACCTCGGGAGACCCAAATGAGCCAAGATTTCTTCTACGGAACCGGACGCCGCAAGACCGCTGTGGCCCGCACCAGACTGTACCAGGGCAACGGCCGCATCCTCATCAACGGCCGTCCCTATGACGAGTATTTTCCCCGGGCCACCCTGCTGCAGATCGTGCGTCAGCCCCTGGCCCTGACCAAGACCGACGGCCGTTTCGACATCAAGGTCAACGTCTGCGGCGGCGGCATGGCCGGTCAGGCCGAGGCCGTCAGGCACGGCATTTCCCGCGCCCTGCTTCAGGTCGACCCCGAGCTGCGCGGCGCCTTGAAAAAGGCCGGCCTGCTCACCCGCGACCCCCGCGAGAAAGAGCGCAAAAAGTACGGCCAGCGCGGCGCTCGCGCCAGGTTCCAGTACTCGAAGCGTTAGTCGCTTCCCTGTCCGGAAATCAGGAGAGGCGGGTCCGCATCGCGGCCCCGCCTCTCTTTGTTTTCTTTTTTTCCGGGCGTGCCGCCCTCCCGGACGCCTCCCCCGTTCCCGGCGTCCTCGCCCGGTTTGGCGTCCTGGCCCGGTTATTGACGGCGTCAGGCGGCGCGCCGGGCGGCGCCCGTTACGCGGCGGGATCCGCAGCGGCCGTCTCCTCCTCGACGCGCGCCCGTAGCCTGGGCAGGGCGCCGGGCTGCTCCTCCCGAAGATGCCTGAGCAGTTCCTCGCGAACGAGACAGCGCAAATCCCAGTTCCTGGACGCGTCGGCCGAGCTGACCAGGGCGCGCAGCTCGACGGTCCGCTCGCCCGCGCCGGTCGCCTGGAGCCTGCACACGCGGCCGTCCCAAAGGTCCCGCCCCCGCTCCCGGCAGATTTCGGCGAGCCTCGCCCGCACGGCCTCGATGTCCACCGTGTAGTCCGCGCGCAGATGCACGGTCCCGAGAATCCGCGAATCCGTCCGGGTCCAGTTCTCGAACGGGGTCTCCAGGAAATAGGAGATGGGCAGGGTGAGCCGCTTCTCATCCCAGAGCCGGACCACCACGTAGGTGAAGGTGATCTCCTCCACCCGGCCCCATTTGCCCTCGGCCACGATCACGTCGTCCACCCGGATGGGCTGGGTGAGCGCGATCTGAATGCCCGCGAAAAAGGCGCCCAGGGTCTTCTGGGCGGAAAAGCCCGCCACCGCGCCGATGACGCCCGCCGAGGCCAGGATGCTCGCCCCGAGCTTGCGGGCCTCGTCAAAGGTCATGAGCCCCGCCCCAAGGGCCAGGATGGACACGGCCACGATGACCGAGCGGTGAAACACCGCATACCGGGTGCGGACCTTCCGGGCGAGCAGATTGTTCTCGGCGCCGAGGGAATAGCGCCGGGCCAGCACTTTTTCCAGAAAGGCGCTCATGCTCACGGTCAGCCAGGACAGGGCGCCGATCCAGCACAGGCTCATGGCCTGGCTCATGAAGGCATCCGGAGCCGGGGCGCCGGGCGCGAAGCCCATGACAAGCGAGGCCCCGGCAAGCGCGGTCATGAACCGCCCCGGGCCGTTCAGTTCGGGCAGAAGCAGATCGTCCACCCAGGTTTTCGTGGACAGGGCCCAGCGGGACAGCGCGGCGTAGACGGCCTTCCAGCTGAAATAACCGGCCGCGCCGCCGATGGCCGCCGCCCCGAGGACGATGGCCCAGTTCATGGTTCCGTGAAGCAGTTCCCCCATGCCGTTTCTCCCTGGCGCCGCCGCCTTTTTTCCCTGGCGTCGCCGCCTTTGTTTTCATGGCGCGCTGGTGACGAGCCTCCCGCGCCCCGGCGCGATCGCCCCGGTCTTGCGCGTCGTTGGAAAGGCTCGGAAAAGGCGCCGGGCTCGTCTTCGTCGCGCCTGACGCCCGGGCGGCGAGACCGTCCGCCAGGAGGGCGAACCGGCAGGCCAGGACGAACCGCAGCCCGGGATGATTCAGGAAAAGGTAAGCCAGGAAATAGCGCAAGACAACCCGGGGCTTTTTTCCTAGAATACCACGCGGGGATGGCGTCCCAACGGCCGCCGTCGCCCCAGCATGACCAAAAGCGAGGAGATTTCATGGCCAAGCCGCGGACCGCCACGTTGACCTACGATGGAAAAGATTACGAACTGCCCGTGCTCATCGGAACCGAGGGGGAAATCGGGGTGGACATCACCCGCCTGCGAGCCGACACGGGGCTCATCACCTACGACCCGGGCTACGCCAACACGGGCTCCTGCCAAAGCGCCATCACCTTCGTGGACGGCGAAAAGGGCATCCTGCGACACCGGGGCTACCCCATCGAGGTATTGGCGGAACACAGTTCGTTCATCGAAACGGCCATGCTGCTCATTTTCGGCGAACTGCCCACGCTTTCCGAGCGCACCGCTTTTCGCGACCTTCTGAGCGAACAGGAGCTGCTGCACCAGGACCTCCTGCACCATTTCGACGGCTTTCCGCCCAACGGCCAGCCCATGGCCATTCTTTCGGCCGTGGTCAATTCGCTGGGCAGCTACCACCCGGACCTCCTGGACATCCAGAACATGGAGGAATTCAGGATGGCCGTGGCCAAGCTCATCAGCAAGGTGCGCACCATCGCGGCCTTCGCCTACCGCAAGTCCGTGGGACGCCCCTTCATGTACCCCAACCCGAACCTGAGCTACGTGCGCAACTTCCTGCACATGATGTTCTCCATCCCCAACAAGGAGTACGAACCCACGGAGGAGGCGGTCAACGCCTTGTCGCTCTTTCTGGTGGTGCACGCGGACCACGAGCAGAACTGCTCCTGCTCCACCGTGCGCATGGTGGGCTCCACCCAGGCCAATCTCTTCGCCTCGGTCTCCTCGGGCATCTGCGCCCTGTGGGGCAGGCTCCACGGCGGGGCCAACGCGGCGGTCATCGAGATGCTCGAACGCATCCGCGACGAGAGGATCAAGGTCAAGGACTACCTGGAGCGGGTGAAAAGCAAGGAATTCAGGCTGATGGGATTCGGCCACCGGGTCTACCGCAATTTCGATCCCAGGGCCAAGGTCCTCAAGAAAGCCGCCCACGAGCTGTTGCTGCACAGCGGCCTTGCCGACGACCCTCTCATGGACATCGCCCAGGAACTGGAGGACGCGGCCCTGGCGGACGAGTTCTTCTCCAGCCGCAAGCTCTACCCCAACGTGGACTTCTACTCCGGCATGATCCTGCGCACGCTCGGCATTCCGGTCAACATGTTCCCGGTCATGTTCGCCATCGGCCGCATGCCCGGCTGGATCGCCCACTGGTACGAGGAGTACCGGGACCCGTCCGTGCGCCTGCACCGGCCGCGCCAGATCTATACCGGCATGACCAGACGGGAGTACGTCCCCTTGAAGGATCGCTGATCGGGCATGGGAGGCGGCGGAACCCGCCGCGAGGTTTCGGGACGCGGGCGCGAAAGCGCCGGATGCGGACAGTCACGGGGGGCGCTCGCGCTCCCCGTTTTTCATGGCGCGGCCGGATCCTGGGGCTTTTCCTCGAAGGAGATGGTCAGGGTCCTGCGGCCCCAGTGCCTGGCGGCCTCGCGGTCATGGCCGAAAAAGACGTCGATGGTCCTGGTCAGGCGCGGGTGCATGCGGTCGAGCACCGTGAATTCCCCGGGCAGCCCCTCGATGCGCAGCTTGGCGCCCCGGGTCAGGCCCATGGCGTCCAGATCGGCGGACACGGCCACGATGTTGGCGCCGGGATCGAGGACGTCTCCCCAGGCCCCGCGCGAGGGCCGTTTGCGCTTGCCCCGGGTGGCCAGATAGGCCGTGGCCGTGACCGTGACCGTGGTGAAGGAGGGGGCGCGGCTGCAAAACACGTGGGCGGGATCGTCAAGCTTGCCGATGTTCACCTGGGACGAGGGGCAGGCCAGATCGGGCGGGGGAAAGGCCACGGCGCTGGCTTGTCTCTTGGGAACGCAGCCCCCAAGCCAGACGATCGCGAGAAGACAACACGCGAGCGCGGCGTATCGGCCCCGCCCCGGCGGCCAGGCGGCTCGCGCGGCGGCGGGAAATTGCGGCCCGTTCTTGAGCATAGATCCCCTATACCGTGACGGACGGACTTTGTAAAATGCCGGCAAGCGTCTGGGACGGGGCCGTTCCTTGCGATTTTTCTTTGCGGCCCGGGGCTGGGCGTGGTAATTTTTCAAGGCGCGACGCCATACCGAACCAGGCCGTGGCGCCGGAAAATCCGGATCCTGGAACCGAAAACACAAGGTTTGCGATGCCGCCCGACGCTCCCGCCAAATACGCCGTCCTTTCGCCTTATCGGATCACGGATCAGGAATTCGCCTTCCTTCGCGGCCTCATCGAGAGCGTAAGCGGCATCCACATCGCCGAAAACAGGAAATACCTGTTGCAAAACCGCCTTTCCCCCAGGCTGCGGGAGCTTGGGGCCAAGGATTTCTCCCAATACCTGGCCGCGTTGCGCGGTCCCGGCCGGGCCGCCGAAATCTCCAGGCTCCTGGAACTGGTCGCCACCAACGAGACCAGCTTTTTCCGCAACCCGCCCCAGCTCGACTATTTCAGGACCGTTCTTCTGCCCGAGGCCATCGAGACGGCGCGCCGGGACAACCAGAAAAAACTGCGCGTCTTTTCGGCGGGCTGCTCTTCCGGCGAGGAGCCCTACACCGCCGCCATCCTCATCATGGAGATCCTGGGCGCCGAGCTTCCCGCCTGGGACGTCAGGATCACGGCGGCGGACCTCTCCGAAGCGGTTCTTCGCCGGGCAAAGGAAGGGCTCTACGACGAGTACGCCCTGCGCTCCACCCCCCCGGCCATCCAGGCCAGATACTTCATCCAGGAAGGCGGCGCCCGCCGCATCCGGCCGGAAGTCCAAAAACTCGTCCGGTTCCTGCGGATGAACCTGAACGACCCGGCCCAGCTCGCCCGGATCGAGCCCTCGCGCTTCGTGTTTTGCCGCAACGTCATCATCTATTTCAACGAGGACGTGAAGCGCCGCCTCCTAAGCGGCCTGCACGCCAACCTCGTTCCCGGCGGATACCTTCTGGTGGGGCATTCGGAAAGCCTGGCCGGCATGCGCGACGCCTTCGACCAGGACAGAACTCCGGGCGCGGTGGCCTACCGCAAAAAGGCGGACCCGGCATGATACGGCTTCCCGCAAAGGAATACCGGCCGTGAGCCTCGTCTTCATGGACGACCTGCGCCCTGGCATGGTTCTCGGCGCCGACGCCGTGGACGCGGCCGGACGGACGCTGCTTTTCGCCGGAACGGTCCTGACCGGGGACAACATCGCCGCCCTGCGCGCCCGGGGGCTGGCCGCCGTGGAGGTGCGGGGGGCGGGGGCCCTGGAGCCCGGACTTCCCGAGGACCCCGTGCTCATGGCCAACGCCCTTGAGGGCGCGGCGGACTACGCCTCGCGGTTTTTCCAGTACGCCGACCCGGGGCACGAGGCCGTGCTGGAGCTTTTCCGCCTGACCGTGGACCGGCTGGCCCTGAAGATGGCCGGAGGCTGGCGGCCGCCGGACCGGCTGGACGAACGGCTGCCCGATCCCGGCAAGCTCGAGCTCGACCAATTCCTGCGCGACGAGGGAAGCTGCGAAGACCTGGTCCGCCTGGAAACCCAGCTCAGTTCCCTGCCGGACGTCTATTACCGCATCATGGAGGTCCTCCAGTCGAGCGCGAGCTCGGTGGCGGTCATCGCGGACGTGATCGGCAAGGATCCGAGCCTTTCGGCCAAGCTTTTGAAACTCGTCAACAGCGCCTTCTACGGCTTTCCCTCCAAGGTGGACGCCATCCCGCGCGCGGTCATGATCATCGGGGTGGCGGAGCTGTCCATGCTGGCCGTGGGCGTGTCCGCCATCCAGGTCTTCGCGGGCATCCCCGCCGAGCTCGTGGACATGAAGGAATTCTGGCGCCACTCCATCGCCTGCGGCGTCCTGGCCCGGAACCTGAGTTTGCGCATGCGGGGGCTCTCGCCGGAGCGCCTGTTCGCCGGCGGACTGCTGCACGACATCGGCCGCCTGGTCATCTTCCGCAGCCTGCCCCAGGCCGCCACCCAGGCCCTGCTCTTTTCCCGGTTCAACAGCCTGCCCTATTTCGAGGCGGAAAAGGACGTGCTCGGCTTCGACCACGCCAGGGTGGGCGCCATGCTCATGACCGAATGGAAATACCCGCCAGCCCTTTCCAACATAGTGAAATACCACCATAACCCCGCAGCGGCTTCAAGCATCGTCGAGCCCGCCGTGGCCCATGTGGCCAACGCCATGGCCGTGGTCATGGACATCGCCCGGGGCGCCATGGTCCATTTCCCCGGCATTCAGGATCAGGCCTGGAAGGCCCTGGGATTAGGCGAGGAGGTTCTCGGGGAGATCCTGAGCCAATCGGAGCGGCAGGTGGATGAAATCGTAAGGATTTTTCTGGAATAGAGCCGGACTGTCCGGTTAGGCCACTCGAAAGGACGCCCATGACCGGTTCCCTGGTCCTTCTGGCGGCGGCCGTCATTCCCTGCCTGGCGCTGCTGTGGTTTTTTTCCGGCCGGGATCTCTATCCGGAGCCGCCGCGCCGGATATGGGCCGCGTTCTGGGCGGGCATCGCCGCCATGCTCCTGGCCCTGTGCGCCGCCCTGCCCCTTCAGGCCTTCTTGCCCGGCCCGGAGGTCCTCGGGCCCTACCGCTACGGCCTCATGGACGCCTTCCTGCTGGCGGCCATCCCCGAGGAATGCGCCAAATTCCTGGTCCTTCTGCGCTTTTGCCGCAAGACCCCGGACTGCGACGAGCCCATGGACTGCCTGGTTTACGCCGCGGCCGCCTCCCTTGGCTTCGCCGCCCTGGAAAACATCCTCTACGTCCAGGACGGCGGCATGACCCTGGCTCTTTTGCGGGCGGTGAGCGCCGTGCCGAGCCACGCCCTCTATGGAGCCATCATGGGCTATTTCCTCGGCCGGGCGCTCTTCACCAGGCCGGGTTTCCCGGGCATGTACGCCCTGGCCCTTCTCGTCCCCATCGGTTTTCACGGGATCTACGACGCGGGGCCCCTGATCCTGTCCGCAAGCGAGGCCGCCGGGGTGGAACTCCCCGATGAGGAAGGCCTGCCCCTGGCCTTGCTGGCCCTGGCCACGCTCATCACCCAGGCCCTGGTCGCGAGCGTCATGCTGCGGCGGCTGCGCGAGGAACAGCGCCGGGCGAACCTGGCGATCACGGCCCCGGGGCTGCGCATCGCCGAACCCGCCCAACCGAAGCGTCTCGCCTACGCCGCCCTTGCCGGGGGCGCGCTGCTGGGCGCCGGGAGCCTCGTGGTCCTGGCTCTGGCGATCCTTGGGACCATGGCCGAGCCTGTGGATTCCGGCGCCCTGTCCGAACTGGCCCTGGGGCTGTCGATCCTGATCGGCCCCCCGCTCATAGCGGCGGCGGCGCTTTTGCGCTATGCGCGAAAGCGTTTCCGGGAAGCGGGGCGGGAAACGCCTAGACTTTTTTCGGACAAGCCCGGACCTTGATCACGGCCTCGCGCACGGCGTGCTCCACCATCTCGTCGCTCACGGTCTCCCGGATGACGAAGGAATGCGCCTGGGCGTAGCGGGCCGGAAGCATGTTGAGCGCCAGGGCGTAGATGTCCTCGATCTCCAGGGGATCGGGAGCGTAATCGGGAAACTGCGCCAGGACGCGCCGCATGAACTCGATGACGCGCGTTTCGTTGCGGTTGCGGATGCCAAACAGCGAGATGTCGCCAAGCTGGTACTTTTCCGGTTTCATGGCCGTCTCCCGGTTGCGGTTTCACGCAGGGGATCGTCGCGGAACAATAACGTGGCGCCCACGATGGCGAAGGGGAAAAGCAGGATGTTGAGAATGGGGATGACGAGGGGGACGCCGAAGCCGAGCAGCAGGAACATGCGGCGGCGGACATAGCCCAGCCTGCCCTTGAAATCCGGCCGCTCCCGGGACAGGGAAAAATCCAGGAAATCCCAGGCGAGAACGGTCATGGCCGCGATGGGCGACAGGATCTGTCCGATCACGGGGATAACGAGGAGAAGCAGCGGGATGACGCGCACGAAAAGCGCCGTTTTGCGGTCCTCCAGGATCACC
>CALGYO010000019.1 GCA_937934715.1 uncultured Desulfovibrionaceae bacterium
CCGGCCATCTCGCCGAAGATGCGCTTGGCCAGCTCCACGGCGGCGTAGCTGATGGACACGGCGCTGGCCCCGATGCCGGTGGAGGTGCGCACCAGCTTGGCCGTGGAAAAGGCCTTGTGCAGGAGCCGGTTGATGATGACCTTGGCCGAGCCGCTTTCCACGGACCGGCGGTAGGCCTGCTTGATCTGCCCGAGAATCTGCGGTTCGCCGAGCACCAGGGAATCCAGTCCCGAGGCCACCATGAAAAGGTGCCTGACCGCCTCCAGGTTTCTGTAGGCGTACAGATGGGGCTGGAGCTTGTCCGGGGATTCGCGGACGTATTTGGCCCAGCGTTCGAGCACCGGGGCCTTCGCGTCGCGGCCGATCTGCCCGGCGGTCAGGATTTCCACCCGGTTGCAGGTGGAAAGCACCAGGCATTCGCGCACGGCGCCGCCGTCGAGCAGGCATTCCTCGAAATTCTCGCAACCGCCCAGGGCGAAGGCTTCGCGAACCGCCACGTCCGCGGTTTTGTGATTGAGTCCGAACAGGTATATTTCGTGCTGCATCTTACTGGGCTTGGAATCCGTGATGGGTTGGCATGAGAAAGTTGATCACCAGCATGGAGACGAGCGTCAGGCAAAAGACCCAGATGGCCATCCAGGCGGTTTTGCGGCCGCGCCAGCCCAGAAACAGTCGCTGGTGGAACAGGAAAGCGAACAATATCCAGATGAAAATCGCGGTGATCTCCTTGGGGTCCCAGGAAAAAAAGCGGTTCCAGACGAGCTTGGCCCAGAAGAAACCGGAGACGAGCCCTAAGGTGTAGAGGGGGAAACCGGCGTTCACGGCCCACATGTTGACCAGGTCGAAGGCGTTCAAGGACGGGAGCGCCTTGGCGAAGCCCGCCAGTTTCTCCTTGGTTTTGATCTTGCGCTCCATGTAGATGTAGGCCATGCCCGCGCCGAAGGCCATGCCCAGAAGGCCGATGGATAAAAAGAGCGCGCCGATGTGCATGCCGAAAAAGAGCGGCCCGAGGGATTGGGGCAGGGGCAGCCTGGAGGCCGTGATGGCGTGGGAAGCCAGAAAGAGAATGAGCGCCAGGGAGGAGGCGATGAGTCCCAGAAAATCGAGCTTGAGCTTCCACCAGGCCAGAAAGAAGATGAGCAGCAGCACCCAGGCCAGAAGGCTGAAATAGAATTCGCCCTGCAAAAGGGCCAGTCCCCGCTCCAGGGTCAGCACCATGGCCAGGTCCAGGGTGTGGAGCGCGAAGCCTCCGGCGGCGAAATAATTGCCCATCCGGCGCATGGCGTCCTTGCGCCCCAACGCGCCGCCGATCTGCAGGGCCGCCCCGCAAAAATACAGCGCCGTCACGAACAGATACAGCACGTTAATCATTTGCATCCGTCAAAACCCCTTGGACGAGTTCAGGGATTTGCGCAAAAAGCGGTTCGGGCAAATGCTCCCGCAAAATGCCTTCGGCCTTGTCCGCGTCGTGATCCTTCAGGGCTTCCATGAGGCCGGAATCCACGATGGCGCGAAAGAGGTCCGAATTGGTTTGCGTATCCATGCCAAGGGCCAGGACCATGGGCCTAAGCGTTCCCATGAGCGTCAGGAAGGCGCCGTATTCCGAACCGAAAAAGGCGTGCAGGCCCTTGCGGATTTTTCGGGCGAGAGCGGGGGAGCCGCCGCCGGTGGACACGGCGATGGTCAGGTCGCCCTGGGCGTAGAGCGCCGGGACGATGAAGCTGCATTTTTCCGGCTGGTCCACGATATTGCACAAAAGTCCTCGCTTTTGGCACTCGCGGCTGATCTCCCAGTTGAGCGCTTCGCTGCTGGTGGAGGCGATGACCAGGAACCGGCCGTCCAGATCCGCATGGGAGAAGGGGCGGCACTCGAAGCGCACGTTGGGATTGCCTGCTATTTCGGCGCATTCGGCGTTTAACGGATCGATATCAAGGACAAGCACCTCGTCCGCGCCGCAGGAGGCCAGGGTGTTGATCTTGCGCCGTCCCACTTGACCGGCCCCGACCACCAGGCATTTTTTCCGGGCGAGGTTCACGAAAATAGGGTAGTATCGCATGGGCGAAAGCTATAGCAGAACCGCCGCCCGGGTAAAACACCTTTCTTTCGGCCACGTTGTCGGGTAAGTTGGGCATATCGTTATGAAACGCGTCCTCGTCATCCAATTGGCCCGATTCGGCGACCTGATTCAGACCAAACGGACCATGTCGTCCCTGGCCGCCGAACCCTGCGAAGTCCACCTCGCGGCCGACCATGCCCTGGCCGGGCTGGCCCGGCGTCTCTACCCCTACGCCTCGGTCCATGGGGTCGCGGCCCATGGTCTGCCGGACCCTGGGGGAGCGGACGCCGCCTCGGCCATCATCAAAAACGCGCGGGTTTTCGCCGAGCTCGCCGCGCTTTCCTTCGACGAGGTCTATTGCCTGAATTTTTCCGGGCTGAGCCTGGCCATGACCACGGCCTTTGATCCCGATTCCGTGCGCGGCTACAAGCTCGTTTCCGGGCAAATCCACAAGGACCCCTGGGCCAGGCTGGCCTTTCGCTGGGCCAAGAAGAGGCGTTTGGCCGGGCTCAATCTCACGGATTTCTGGGCGGCTCTGGCGCCAAGTCGCGTCCCCCCCGAGTCGGTCAACCCCAAGGCTTCGCCCCGGGGCGGCGGCGTCGGGGTGGCTTTGGCCGGGCGCAACGCCAGGAGAGCCCTGCCGCCCGAGGTCCTCGCCTCTATCGTCCAGACCGTGTTCGCCAGCGGCAAGGCCCAGCGCCTGGTCCTTCTCGGGGCCAAGGGCCAGGAAGGCCTGGCCAGGGATCTGTCCCGCCGCCTCAAGCCGGGCATCATGGAGAAAACGAGCAACCTGTGCGGCCGGACCAGTCTGGACGCCCTGTGCGACGAGGTCTCAAACCTCGATCTGCTCCTGACCCCGGACACGGGCGTCATGCACTTGGCCGCCCATTTCGGCGTTCCCGTCACCGCCTTTTTTCTGTCCTCGGCCTGGTGTCATGAGACCGGACCGTACGGGGAAGGCCACGTGGTCTGGCAGAGCGTGGTGGAGAGCGCGCCCTGCCTGGAAAGCGCGCCTTGTCCCGACGGGCTGCGCTGCCTGGAGTCCTTCGCCTCCCCAGCGTTTTTGCCCGTCCTGGCGGGCGCCAGGGGGAAGGAGCCGCCCCCGGGCCTGGCCGGATTCCGCACGGACTTCGACGCCCTGGGCGTCGTCTGCCGCCCGTTCGCCGGAACCGATCCCGTCATGGGCAGGCGTCTGGCCTTTCGGGCCTTCGCCGCCCGTCGTCTGGGCCTTGAGATCGCGGACGGCCCGGCGGCGACGCCCGATCTCGCCGCGACCCTCGACCTGGAAACGGATTGGACCCTGGACCAGGCCCGGCGGCCCGATCCTTTCGAAACCGTTTAGCCGCGCCGGATGATCCCATGACCAATATGCCGCATCTTCGCATCCTCGTGGTCCTGCCCATGTACGGGGGATCGCTTCCCATCGGCCGCTACTGCGCCTCGGCCCTCCGGTCCCTGGGGCACGCCGTGGAGGTCTTCGAGGCGCCGGATTTCCATCCGGCCTTCACGGCGCTTAGGACCCTGCGTGTCACGTCGGACCGCCTGGAATTTCTGGAAAACAGCTTCCTCCAGGTGGTTTCGAGCGCCATCGCAGCCAAGGTGGAGACCTTCGAGCCCGATCTGGTCCTGGCCCTGGCCCAGGCGCCGCTTTCGCGGCAGACCCTGAAACGCCTGCGCCGGGACGGGGTGGCTACGGCCATGTGGTTTGTGGAGGACTTTCGGCTGTTCACCTATTGGGAAGCCTTCGCGCCGTATTACGATGTGTTCGCGGTGATCCAGAAGGCGCCGTTTCTCGACCGGCTCGCCGGGATCGGCGCGGCCAACAGTCTGTATTTGCCCCTGGCCGCCGACCCCGCCTTTCACAAGCCGCTCGAGCTCTCCCCGGTGGAGCGGCGAAAATACGGCTCCGATCTTTCCTTTCTGGGCGCGGGGTACGCCAACAGGCGCCTGGCCTTTCGCCGGTTGCTCGATTTCGACTTCAAGATCTGGGGCAGCGACTGGGATGGGGACGAGGCGCTGGCGCGCTGGGTGCAACACGGGGGACGGCGGATCGCGCCGGAAGAGGCGGTCAAAATCTTCAACGCCTCGGCCGTAAACCTGAATCTGCATTCCAGCGTGGATCCGGCTACGCTTGTCACGGGCGGGGATTTCGTCAATCCGCGAACGTTTGAGCTGGCCATGTGCGGGGCGTTCCAGTTGGTGGACGAACGCGCGCTTCTTCCGGAGCTTTTCGGTCCGGACGAGCTTGCGACCTTCAAGGATATGGATGAGCTAGTGGAAAAGATCCGCCATTTCCTGGCGAATCCCGGCGAGCGGGAGGCCTTTGCGAAAAAGGCCCGTCAACGAGCCCTGGCCGAACACGGCTACGAGGCCCGCATGCGCGCGCTGCTGGATTTTACCGCGCTGCGCCTGGACGGCTGGCCGAAACCCCGGCAGAACGCCGGGGCGCTTGCCGTCCTGCCCGAGGAAATCCGCCAGGAGACGGCCGCCTTGCTCGCTTCCCTGTCCCTGCCCCAGGACGTCTCCTTCGACGATCTGGTCTGGGCCCTGCGTTCCCGCCAGGGGGTTTTGCGCCCCCTGGAAACCGCCATCCTCTTCCTTGACGAATGGCGCGGGCAGTACGCCGGGAAGGGGCCTAGCGCTTAAGTTCCAGCGCCTTTTGCATCATGGCGTCCGCCGTGGTCACCACCTTGGAGTTTGCCTGGAAGGCCCGCTGGGTGATGATCATGGCCACCATCTCCGTGGCCATGTCCACGTTGGAGGCTTCCAGAGCGTTTCCGGCGATGGCGTCGAACGCGCCTTCGTTGGCGCGTCCCGTGGTGATCGTTCCCGCCTCAGGGGTGGCCGTGAACAGGTTGTTGCCTTCCCGGCGCAATCCCTGAACGTTGGTGAAATCCGCCAGCCCGACCACGTACAGTTCCACCGTGCGGCCATTGCTGAAATACCCCGAGATCACCCCGTCGTCGTCCACGCTCAGGCTTTGCAGATAGCCCTTGCCGTACCCGTCCTGGCTGGAGGTGATGGTGTAGGAGGACGAGGCGTAGTTGGTGGACGAGTAATAGGTGGAACTCGTATGGGAGGGGTCGAGTCCCTTGATCTTGGACTTATCCGTCCCCACGCCCGAGGCCGTCGAGGCCATGGAGCTCGACCAGGAGGCGTTGCTGCTTTTCAGGCCCATTTCCACGCCGATGGTCACGCTCGAGGACGAGGTCGAGGACGAAGAGCCGGACGAGGAGGCGTTCGAGGCCCCGGTGAAGGTCATGCTGAACTGGGGATAGCCGTTGGCGCTGAACGATGCCGCTTCCCAGGAATCCAGGGAATCGGCCGAGCTTGCGCCGCTTGAAAGCGTGTAGGCCGTCAGGTTTTCCAATGTGCCGTTTTCACTGAAGGTCATGGTTCCGATCATGACCACGCCCGCCTTGGACGTGCCGGAAACGCCCGAGCGTCCATCCTCTTCGGGGTCCACGGACACCAGGTATTCCCAGTAATCCTTGCCGCCCGAATTGCTCACCCGGCGGTAGGATACGGTCATGTCGTGGGTATTGCCGGCGCTGTCGTATATCTTGATCGAGGCGCTGTAGCTGGCGCCCGAGATCGGGGAGGCGTCCGGGTCCGCACTGTCGTAGGAATACGACTTGAACATGGTGAAATAGGGGTCCGTGGCGTCGTTGCCGCCGATCACGGCCTCGGAATCGAGATTGGTGATCATCGAAACGTTGGTCGTGGCCAGGGGATCCGCCTCCAGATCGGTCAGGGTGATGTCCGTAAGCGACCCGGTGGTCGGAATGTTTCCCAGAGGCTCGCCGCTGCGGTCCGCCGCCTGGACCGCTTCCTTGTCCACGGCCCAGCCTTGGAGGGTCTTGCCGTTGGGATCGACCAGGTTCCCGTCCTTGTCGAAACGGAAATTCCCGGCCCGGGTGTAGTACATGACCTCGTCGTCGGCGTCCTTGACCATGAAAAAGCCGTGCTCGCCTTGGATGGCGATGTCCGTGGCCTCGTTGGTCGATTCCATGCCGCCTACGCCGGTATTGATGAGCAGCGCCCCGATCTGCACGCCCATGCCGATCTGTCCGCCCGTCCCGACGGGGGACTGCTGATACATCAGGTCATCGTAGACGATGTCCGTTTTCCTGTAGCCGACCGTGTTGACGTTGGAGATGTTGTTGCCGCAGACGGCCATCCCCTCGGCATAGGTGTTCAGGCCCGTAACGCCTGTCCAGAGTGCGCCCATGGTTCACCATTCCTTGCATGCGTGGGCGGCAAAATGTGCCGCTTTCGCGGGAAGGGTCCGGGTTCGGCCGTCCCGAAACCCGGCCGCGCGTTCCTTCGCATGGCCGGAAAAGGGCGCCTAGCCATCTTCCCCGGGAAAAACCTTCCTCACGCCCCAATGCAATGCATGAGCCGGGCCAAGCGGGACCGGCCGGGAAGAGAGAAAGGGATTGGGTGGGATACGTTGTTATTTCTTGTGCTTGGAGGACCAGGGGTCGGCGAAGTCGATATCCAGGGCGCTTGTTTTGGCCTTGGGGGAGGCTTCGGTCGGCTTTGCTTCCGAACAGGCCGACGGTTGGGGCTTCTCGGCCTTACGGCTTGCGGCCAGGCGTTTTTGTTCCGCCAGGGTGATGGCGCACAGTCCGTCCTCCTGATTGCAGGAGATGTTGACGAAGGCGCAGCCCACCAAGTCGTTTTGCGCCCAGACGATTTTTGCGCCCAGGTTGGCGATCAGGGTCCTTCCGTCCTTGACGATGTCGAGCACAAGGCCCACGCCGGGCTTGAAGGCCTTGGAGCGGCCTTTGAAGGACACGCCCGTGGCGCTGATGTCCCTGCCGTGAAAAGGATATTTCTTTTCTTTGGCGTGAATGAGAATCACATAATCGGCGATTGCGACCCGAAAGGCCTTGCGCCGCTCCTTGTGCTCGGGAAGGGTAAAGTCCGCGTCCACCACGTTCCGCCATCGGCATGAGTTAATAAAAAATCTCGAATGATTATTTGATACCTCTTTGTACGATTTTTTGCAAGGTCCCGATTCCGTACCCGACGCATTGGCGCCGGGAGTCGGCCAGAGAGAGGGACGCGGAGGGCGATCCGTCAGGGCGCGGACTCCTTTTTCCCGGCTTCCTCCCGGGGCTCGACCAACAGGCGCAGGGCGGCGTTGAGATCGAAATACAGGCGCAACCCGTCACGGGTCTCGCAGGCGATGGGACATTTCCCTGTCGCGCCCACGGATTGTCCCGAAGCCACGCTGATAAGACGCAAGCAAGAGCCTTCGGTCACCCCGAGCGAGGCCAGGGTTTTGCGGCCGTTCTCCCCGGCCAGGATGCGGGAGACCGTGAACGGCTCGCCCACTCCGGCGAAGCAGAACTGGCCCGCGCCTTGGGGAAGTTGGCCAAGCAACTTGGAGGCCAGACCTTCATTTAAAAGGATGCGGCGCTCGCCGTCCGCCAGGGCCGCGCAGGTCATGGGCGGAAGACGCCGCAGAAAGCCGATCCGGTCGTTTTCCGCCACGCCAGTTCTTCGAGAAATAGCGCCGCCTTTCATGCCCGGTCAAGCCTTCCACGTGTCCGGCCTCTCCCGGGCCGCATTCCAGAAGGGGCAATCTGCGGCCGTCGTCCAGGCGCATGATCACCTTGGCCGCCAGGCCTCCGCTCAAGACCGCTTCTCCGCGCGTTCCGCGCACCTTGACCGGACCGGCTTCCCGTCCGTCGCTTATGCGCATGAGCGCGGTCCCTTGTGCGAGACCAAGCCGTCCCAGGCGGGCGGCGAAGCCGGGATCGGAAATTTTACCGAGAACCAGGGGAACGCCTATGGGCGCTTTGGCGAGGGAAATCAGCATGGCGACGGCTCCTTGCTCGGGACGGGGCGCTTGGACGCGCCGTTTTCCAGGGGACGGGAGGCGGCCAGGGCGGCGTATCCGAGGATGCCCACCGTACTGGCGTTGTGCATGAGGGCGGCGGCGAAGGAGCGGCGGATGATCTCGCCCGCGCGGGCTACGTAGCGCAGGGATTTCTCCTGGCGGCGCAACGCGGCGGCCCGGTCTTCCATGCTCCGGCAATCGACGCCCTCGTCTTCGGCCACGAAATGGCGGCTGCCCACCAGGACGTTCTCCCCGTCGATGGCGGCGGAGACCCCATGGGTCACGATGAAATCCACCCGGCTGATGGGGGGAAGGGAGAGCTTTATCCGCCTGGCCTCGCGGACCACCGCCCGGGCCACGGGATGGTCGTAATGTTCCTCGGCCCGGCGGCCAGGCGCAAGAGTTCTCCGGCCTCTTGCCCCGGGCGGGGCAAGACGTCGGTCACGGCCAGTTCCCCAGTGGTCAGGGCGCCGGTCTTGTCGAAGACTAGGCAGTCCACGTCTCGCTGGGCGTCCAGGGCCGGGGCGCCCTTGCGCAGGGCGCCGGCCTGTCCCTCCGCGTACATGCAGGAGCGCACGGCCATGGGGCTGGCCAGCTTCACGGCGCAGGGAAAATCCACGGTCAGGACCGAGGCGGCCCGGTTTACGTCCCGGTTGACCAGCAGCATGAGACCGCTGAGCCCCAGGGCGACGGGCGCGATGGCAAGCAAGAAAGGCAACAGGATTGCAATTCTGCGCGCTGATGCGCCGCTGGAGGCTTTCAGGATGCTCCGCGAACAAGAAGGATCGAGGCGCGTTGCAGAGGGACGCGCTGCGGTCCGGGAGAGCGGCCGCTCAGGAACAAGGCGTTATTTCAAGAAAGGATGGCGGCTGTTCCAGGGAAGGGAGAGGTTGTCCGCGCGGACGGCGCGACCCTCGCATGGAAGGCGGGCGGGCCGCGTGGAAGAAGGGGCGCGGCGCTGGCGTTCGTGAACGAGGCGGATGAGCTCTAGGCGCGGGGAAGCGGGATCGATGGGCTCGCGATTTCCCTCAGCTGACCGGGAGGTCGACTTCGAGCAGGAGGACGCGTTTTTGGCCGGGAACGGCCCCGGCGAATTCCCGCCTGAACTGGCTCATGCCCTTGGCCGAACGCAGATCCATGCGGTGGACGCCGGTTTTGGGCGTGGAATGATACCACCAGACCCGACCCTCCCTGTCCGGGACGATCAGGGCCACATGGTAGTGCATGAGGACGTAGCCCTTGCGTTTGGCCGGCTTGCTGATGGTGGCCAGATAGATGCGTCCGGCCTGCATCCGGGGCAGGACGGCCTCCCAGGATGCGGCGTCATCCAGGGGAAAGCCGCGCTCGGTCCTTCCGTCGGGGCGGTCAGGCAGGGGGATCGGGCCGGCCGGGGCCAGGACGCGCCGGGGAAATCCCTGGGAGATGTTGAGAATGAGATCCAACCCGTAATCCCAGTCCTGGCCCAGGGGGCTTTGGGGGCCGGAATCGCCCTGCCGGTCGGTCTTGGCCTGATCCAGGGTGATGTTTTTTTGAAGAAGGCCGCGCGAAGCCGAAAGGACGAAGCCGCTGCAATTCAGCCCAGGGGTCTTGAAGGTTTTCTCCGGGGAGGCGAAGAGGGTGTTACGGCCGTTTTCGTCGATGACGCCATCCGCCCGGTAGGGCAGGGAGAGCAGGGTTTGGGGCGTGGGAAATCCGGAGGAGCCGTCCGCCGCCAGCCCCTGGCGGGGACCAAAGCCCGGAACGAACGCCGTCACGGCCAGACAGAGGATGATGCGGCAAAAAAGGATGGCGTTTCGCATGTGGGTTGATTCCTGAAGAAGCCTAGCCGGAGGGTCGCGGCGGCATGCAGAGGAGATACGCATTTTATCCGCTCAGGCAAGAATAATTTTCCTCGGGGCGGCCTTTGGAAAGACGGCGCCCTTGAAACCTCTTTTTCGCCTTGGCCCTGGAATTTCCGCTTTTATTTGACCCGGGAGGTTTT
>CALGYO010000020.1 GCA_937934715.1 uncultured Desulfovibrionaceae bacterium
ATCAAGTTTTTTTGGAAAAAACTCCTCTTCCAGGAGCAGCCCGTGGCTTAGGCTCGAGTCCGGCCAGACGTCTTGGGATGCGTTCGATTTCCGCGACAGGCAGGAGATCGTCCGTCACTATTCCCCGAAGATCAAGATTCTGGCCCTGCGCATGAAGGCCAAGCTCCCCCAAAGCGTCGAGCTGAACGAACTGATCAGCGCGGGCGCTCTGGGGCTTATGGAGGCGCTCGGCCGCTTCAATCCGGAACTGGGCATCAAGTTCGAGACCTACGCCGAGAACCGCATCAAGGGCGCCATGCTCGACGACCTGCGGAAAATGTACTGGTTTTCACGCGGACAGCGCCAACGCATCCGCACCCTGGAGGAAACCATCCGGCGCATCGAGCACGAGACCGGCGAAACGCCCAACATGGAACAGTTGGCCCAGGCCACGGGCATGCCCCGCGAGGAAGTCTCGCGCAGCCTGGAAGCCCTGCAGAACCAGCTGTGCCTGAGCCTCGACGCCATCACGGAAAACCTGTCCTCCTTCAAGAAAAGCCAGAACGAGAACGAGCCCTACAAGACGGCCGAGTTCAAGGAGCTGATCGACAAACTGGCCGCCCTCATTGATGATTTGACTCCAAGGGAGAAGCTGGTATTATCGCTGTACTATGGCGATGAATTGAATATGCGGGAGACATCGGAAGTCATGGGCATAACGGAAGGCCGCGTCTCGCAGCTTCACTCCCAGGCCTTGGCGAAACTGCGCAAGAAATTCAAGAGCCACTACAATATTGAGAATCATTGAGATTAAATCCGTCGTTGAGAAGAGGTAATCATGGCTTACAGTAAAGACATGCGCATACTTGTCGTAGACGATTTTTCCACCATGCGCAGAATCATCAAGAACATATTGCGCCAGCTCGGCTTCAACGACATCGTCGAGGCTGACGATGGAACCACCGCCTGGGAAATCCTCAATCGGGACAAGATCGATTTCGTCATCTCCGACTGGAACATGCCCAAAATGACCGGAATCGAGCTTCTGCGCAAGGTGCGCGGCAGCGAGGAATTCGTCAAACTCCCCTTCCTCATGGTCACGGCCGAGGCCCAGCAGGAAAACATCATCGAAGCCGTCCAGGCCAAGGTCTCCAACTACATCGTCAAACCCTTCACCGCGGAAACCCTGGGGCAAAAAATCGACAAGATTTTCGAAAAATAACCCTGCTTCCGGATTAGGTTCGCGCACGGGAGGCGAGGGCCATGGCCCCTGACAAAGATCCGGCCTTCGAAGGCATGGCCCCAGGGCTCGGCGGCGACGCCTCCGGCCTGGAACAGACCAAGGCCAAGCTCGACGACAGCGAGTTGTCGGATGATCTGCCCAAGTCGCTGCAAAAGGTGGATCTCGACCTCGACGACGCCCCTTTTCTGGAAGACGAGGAAGAGCCCGAACCGGAAGCCCCGGCCGACTCGCCCCGTGAGGAAAAAAGCGAAGAGCAGGCGCCTCGGCCCTGGTGGAAAAAGAAACAGATCATCCTCCCCGCCGGAGGGCTCCTGCTCCTGCTTCTTGGAGCGGCCGTCTACTTTCTGCTCCTCGCGCCCGGCCAGGAGCCCGCGCCGTTGCCAGAACCCGTCCATCCCCAGGCTGAGGAGGAAGCCCCCGCCCCGGCGACTCCGCCCGCGCCCGCCGAACAGCCGGCGATCACCATCGTCATGGATCCCTTTTTGGTGGAAGTGCTGGACGCCAAGGGACAGCCGCGTTTTTTGACGGTGAAATTCGCCGCCGTGACCACGAATCCGGACCTGGAAAAGGAGTTCACGACCAATATTGTCGTCTTGCGCGACGCGATTTATTATTATCTCAAGAACAAGAACCTGATGTTTCTGACGGACGACAAAAACGGCGAAGCGCTGAAAAAGGACGTTTTGTCCGTGGTGAACCAGTTCTTGAGCGCCGACCAGTTGGATAACCTGCAGATTGAGGAATATCTGGTGAAATAGATGTCCATCAACCTGACCACCGTTTTCCAGCTCATGCCCTATGCCCAGAACATAGCGCACGCGGAACTGGCCCAGCCCCTGGCCCAGCAGCAGGCCGCCGCCATGCACGCCCAGGAGCATCTGAAAAAAGAGCAAAGCCAGGTCCAAAAGGTCGAGGAACAAGAAGGCGCCGAGGAAATCAAGGACGAAAAAGAACAGCGGCGCGAGGCCGGAGCCAGGAATCGGCGCGCGCGGTCCAAGGCGGCTCCCGGACCGGAACCCGACGAAGAGGAAGGCGGAGCCATGCCCTGGATGGGAAACATCATCAACCGGCGCATCTAGCGGCGCGTCCTCGCAACGTTTCCATGTCTTTTTCAAGACTATCGCCAGCGCATCGCCGAGGACATTCCCTTTCCCATGACGCGTTCCGCCAAAACGGCCGGAAACGCCGCCAGGATCGCCGTTTCTTGAAGCGTAGAGAGGCATGTTGCGCGTGATGTCCGCGCGCATGGCGGTCCGGCCCCGGCCATGCGCCCATGACCGCCGCGATGACGCGGCCGGAAACAGAACAACCATCCGCCGCCGGGCGACGATCGCGGCGCTTCCGGCCGAAGCGGGGACGCACCAGACATATGAGCGCATACGAATTGTTCATCATCTTCCTGACCGTCAGCGAACTGGCGCTCATCGGCCTTATCGTCCTTTTCTTCTCGAGACTCAGGAAATCCGAGGAGCTTTTGGCCAAGTTGCAGAAAAACCAGGAAAGCCTGCTCCAAAAAATCGACTTCAACGCCAGGCTGGAGCACGAGCTCGTGTCCTCATTCAAAAATCGCCAGGCGGAGCTGGCCGAACTCGACGCCAAGCTCGAGGAACGCAAAACCGTTCTGGAAAAGCTGGTCTCCCAGGCCAGGGACATCTCCCGGTCGCCCGAATTCCTGCGCCAGACCATCATCGCCGGCCGGCGCAAGGGCAGGTCCATCCCCGCCCTGGCCAAGGCCACGGGCTTAAGCGAGGACGAAGTCGAACTCATTCTCGACCAGCCGGGCGGCCGGGGCCTGTAGCGCGGCTCGAAAAACGCGCCATGACCGCAAACCGGGGAAAAACATGAACAGCGCGCACCGTCATGGTCCTTCGCCCGCGCCTCACGCAAGGAGGGGCCGCTAGCCATGCGAGTCTTCGGGGACGGAGCCGGGTTTTCCCGGGATGGAGGCTTTTCCGGAAACCGGGGATCCAGGGCCGACCAGTTCCGGCGAAACCGCAGGGCCGGGGAAACCGTGCGCGGCAAGCTGCTCGGCTTCGAGGCCTCGGGGCTGGCCTGGGTGCGCATCGAGGGCCAGGAACTTCTGGCCCGGGTGAACGCGAACGCCCAGCCCGGCCAGATCATGCGTTTTCTCATCGTTTCCCTGACCCCGGACATCATCCTCAAGGAGCTTCCCCAGGACGGGGGCGCTTCTTCCAGCCGCTCCCTGGGCGCGCTGGCGGGCGCCCTCAGCGCCAACAAGGAAGCCTTCGAGGCCCTCCTCGCCCGCTCGGAGTTCGCGCAGGCCGGGGACCTTTCCCCGAACATCCCGCTTCGCCGTCCGCCCTTTCTGCGCTGGCTCGCCGGAAATACGGAAGCCCTGCGGCTTTACCGGGAAATCCGGGAGGCCTGCCGGGAGGCGAGCGCCCTGCTCGCTCCGGCGGGGCTTGGCCGCTACCACTACCTGCCCTGGATCCTTCCCCGGGCTTCGGGATTCGAGGCCCTCATCCGAAGAACCCGCCCCTCCCCAAAGGAAAGCAAATCCGGCTCGCGGCGCGCCCCCATTCTCTGGGACGTCCGTTGCCGCTTCAGCCTGCCGGACATGGGACGGGTCAGCCTGTCCATCCTTTTCTCCAAGTCCAAAGCCCGGTACAAGATCGCCCTGGAACGCCCCCAGGCCGCCGGGCTCTTCCCGGAACTGGTGAAGGACCTGCGGCTGGGGAAGTCCCGCCTCGACCTGGAGCTTCTGGGCGCCGGGCCCCTTTCCCGGGATGATGAGAGCGATCTGTTATCGCTGGCCCTCATGCGGACGCGCCAACGCTTTACGGGCGTCAACCTTCAGGTGTAAGCTCCCCCGGTCCGTTTCGCAGCGGCCAACCCCCAACCCCGGAGGCGCCACGTGGCCAGTCCCTGTTCCGCTTTTTCCGGCCCCGTTACGGGCGAAGACATTCTTCTCATCCCGGAAGCGGCGGCCAGACTCATGGAGATGCTCGACGACTCCGCCTGGGCCAAGGATCTTTCCCCCGAGGACGTGAAAACCCTGACGGGCTATCTGACCCTTCGCTGCTATGCGTGCGGAGAGACCGTTTTCCGCGAAGGCGACGTGGACGAACGCTATCTGGCCATCATCCTCAAGGGGGCGGTGGAAATCAGCAAGACCGAAACGCACGAGGACGTGGGCTCCCGCTTCATCATCAAGATGGGACCGGGCCGGGCGTTCGGAGAAATGGCCCTGATCGAGGGCGCCCCGCGTTCCGCCACGGCTGTGACCTGCGAGGAAACCTGGCTCCTGCTCCTGACGGAAGCGTCCCTGGAACGCATCTGCGCCCGGGACGGGAAACTGGGCATGACCCTTTTGCGCAATATCGCACGGCTGTTGAGCTTCAGGCTTCGCCATACCAGCGAGCGGCTCCTGAACGCCATCTAACGCGGCCCGAAAACGGCATGACTCCTGTTTTCGATATTACTGAGCGCTCAAAATATTTAACATTTTGTCGCTCACAGTGATAGGAACGGCCACGCGGAGCGGGGCCTGCGGCGAATGCCGCGGGAGCGGGTTGTTACGCCTTTTCCGCTCCCAGTAATACTGTGATGTTGGTTCATCGTCGTCTCTTCAACATCCGCCCAGGCGCGTTTTGAGGATGTGACGAGCGCTTTCAAAGCGCGCCACGAATCCCCCGCATGCCTCGCGACGCATACGCATCCGCCCACGGCGTTTTTTTTCAAGCGCGGCGAAAGCCGCCCAAGCGGTTTCAGGAGAGAGGAATGGCTTACAAGGACTTGCAGGAATTTATGCGGCGATTGGAGAAAAAAGGCCTCATGAAACGCATCGAGGCCAGACTCGATCCCTATCTGGAGATCCCGGAGATCATCGACCGGGTCAGCAAGCGCTTCGGACCGGGGCTGTATTTCGCAAACCCCTCCCAGGGGAAATTCCCCGTGGTCGCCAACCTGTTCGGCACGTACGATCGCATGCATATGGCGCTCGAGTGCGAGAACCTGGACGAAATGGCCGGGCGCATCGAAGAGTTCATGGAGGTCGAAAAGCCCGATGGCATCATCAAGAAGCTGAAACTCTTGCCCAAGCTCGCCAAGGTGGCCAACATCTTCCCCAAGGAAGTCTCCAAAGGCGCCTGCCAGGAAGTGGTCCTGCGCGGCGACGAGGTGGACCTTTCCATCCTGCCCGTGCTCACCACCTGGCCCAAGGACGCCGGTCCCTTCATCACCCTGCCCGTGGTCATCACCAGAAATCCCGAGACGGGCGTGCGCAACGTGGGCATGTACCGCATGCAGGTCTTCGACAGGAACACGACGGGCATGCACTGGCACCGGCACAAGGGCAGCGCCTACCATTACCACCTGGCCGAAAAACGCGGCGAGCGCCTGGAGGCCGCCGTGGCCATCGGTCCCGATCCGGCGGTCACCTATTCCGCCACCGCCCCGCTGCCCGACGATATCGACGAATTTCTCTTCGCCGGCTTCCTGCGTCAGGCCGGCGTGGAGCTTGTCCAGTGCAAAACCGTCGACCTGCAAGTCCCGGCCAACAGCCAGTTCGTGCTGGAAGGCTATGTGGAACCCCATGAGCGCCGCCGGGAAGGTCCCTTCGGCGACCACACGGGCTATTATTCCCTGGCCGATGATTACCCGGTCTTTCACGTGACCGCGCTGACCCACCGCAAGGACGCCGTCTACCCGGCCACCCTGGTGGGGCCGCCGCCCATGGAGGACAGCTACATCGGCAAGGCCACGGAGCGCCTGTTTTTGCCGCTCATCAAAAAACAGCTCCCCGAAATCGTGGACATGAGCCTGCCGCTGGAAGGCGTCTTCCACAACCTGTGCTTCGTCTCCATCGACAAGCGCTATCCCGGCCAGGCCCGGAAGATCATGTACGCCATCTGGGGGCTGGGGCAGATGATGTTCACCAAGATCATCGTGGTGGTGGACAAGAACGTGAACGTGCAAAACACCGCCGAAGTGTTGTGGCGCCTTGGCAACAACGTGGACCCCACGCGCGATCTGGTGGTGGTGGAAGGCCCCCTGGACGCCCTGGACCACGCCGCGCCCAGGCCCTGCTACGGCGGCAAGATCGGCATCGACGCCACCAAGAAAGGTCCGGAGGACGGGCATTTCAGGGAATGGCCCTCGGCCCTTCGCATGTCCAAGGACGTGAAGGACAGGGTCGACGGCCTGTGGAGCCAACTCGGGCTCGACTAGGACGGTCCGGGAGAGAGATTCATGAAGCGGCTCATCGTGGGACTTTCGGGCGCCAGCGGCGCCGTCTACGGCCTGCGGCTCCTGGAGGTTCTGAAAAAGGCTCCGGGGATCGAAACCCATCTCATCGTGAGCAAGGGCGCGGAGATTACCCTCGAACTCGAGACCGGAAAGACGCTTGCCCACGCAGCGTCGCTCGCGGACGTGGTCCACGACTGCGCGAACCTGGCGGCCTCCATTTCCAGCGGCTCGTTTCGCACGCTCGGCATGGCCGTCGTCCCCTGCTCCATGAAAAGCCTGGCTCAGATCGCCCTCTCCCTGAACGACAACCTGCTCACGCGCGCGGCGGACGTGACCCTGAAGGAGCGGCGCACGCTCGTGCTCGTCCCGCGCGAGACTCCGCTGCATCTGGGGCATCTGCGCCACATGGCCAGCGTGGCCGAAATGGGCGGGGTGATCCTGCCGCCCGCGCCCTCCTTCTACCACGGACCGAAAACCATCATGGACATCGTGGACCAGACCGTGGGCAAGATCCTGGACCAGTTCGACATCCCCCACGCGCTTTTTACGCGCTGGAGCGGGGACGGCGGGCAAGCGGCGTGGGAATGACGCCCGAGGCCTTCGAACAGGCCGTGAGACGCCTTTTTACGGACATCCCGGCCATGACCCTGGCCGTGTGCGTGAAAAACGTCCCCTGGGCTGCGGACGTCTATTTCGCGCAGGCGGGAGACGGGTTCGGGCTCGTGTTCTTCTCCTCGCCGCGCTCGCGCCATTGCCGGACCCTTGCGGAAAATCCGGCCTGCGCCGCCACGATCCACGCGGCCGCCGCCTCGTTCAAGGAGATACGCGGCCTGCAGATGGAGGGGACGGCCCGCCCCCTGGAAGGCGCCGCGGCCAAGGCCGGGGCCCTGGCCGCCTACGTCCGCAAATTTCCCTTCGTCAAGGAACTTATGGCCAACCCGGTCCTGACCGCCCAAAAGCTCGGCGGGGCCGCCCCCCATCTTTTTTCGCCTTCGCGAATCCGACTTGTGGACAACGCCCAGGGATTCGGAACGCGCTACGCCGTCCGCATAACGGACGGGCGCATCGACGGACCCCCGGTTCTCGAGCGAAACGGCGAGGACGCGGCGCCCGTCCCGTAACCGGTCCGAACGCGCCCAGCGCGTGAGGCTTCCCAATCGCCCAAAAACATTGACGCGTTCTTCGTCCCCGGCCATTATGACCGGCGTCCGTTACGACCGTTAACAAAGGAAGCGCGCATGCACGACGGCCGAACCCGCTGCCCCTGGTGTCTGGGACATCCCGAATATATCGCGTATCACGACGAGGAATGGGGCGTTCCGGTCCACGACGACCGCACCCTGTTCGAATTTCTCATTCTGGAAGGCGCCCAGGCCGGGCTTTCCTGGCTGACCATCCTGCGCCGCCGGGAAAGCTACCGCGCCGCGTTCGACGGCTTCGACCCCGAGATCGTGGCGCGCTACGGCCAGGACAAGATCGACGCCCTGCTTCAGGATCCCGGCATCATCCGCAACAAGCTCAAGGTAGCGGGCGCGGTGAAAAACGCCAGGGCGTTTCTGAAGATCGTGGAGGAATTCGGAAGTTTCGACGCCTACATCTGGCGGTTCGTGGACGGCGCCCCGATAATCAACGCCTGGAACGGGCTGGAAGAGGTCCCGGCGGTCACGCCGGAAGCCACGGCCATGAGCAAGGACTTGAAAAAACGGGGCTTCACCTTTGTCGGCCCCACCATCTGCTACGCCCACATGCAGGCCACGGGCATGGTCAACGACCACCTGGTGGACTGCTTCCGGCACAAGGAGCTGCGATAGCGTCCCGGGCTCAAGCGCCCGAGACGAAATCCTCCACGCGCATGAGCTTGGCGAACACCCGGCCAAGCGCGGCCATATACGCCCCGTGGACCATGGCGGCCGGTATCTCCTTTCCCTCGTGGACCAGAGCCCGGCCCGCGCACGCGTCGTGCAGGAGCGTGAACGCAAATCCCAAGTCCCACCCCGCCCTGACCGTGGCGTCGATGCACATATAGCTCATCATCCCGGCAACATGCGCATGTTCCACCCCGAGCCCGCGCAGAAGCTCCGCCAGTCCCGTCTCCCGGAAGGAATTGGGATAATGCTTGATCACGACGGTTTCGCCGGGAACCGGGGCCACGGATTCATGAATGCGGCTGCCGAAGGTCTCCGGCAAAAACGCCGTAGCGTCCGGCTCGAGATTCTCATGGCGGACATGAACGATCGGCATGCCGCGCTCCCTGGCCGCCGCCAGCGCGAGTTTCGCCTTTTGCGCGGCCGCGGCGACCTCGGGAACGATTTCGCCGGTCAGACCGTTGTCGTTTTGAATATCGATCAGCAGCAAACAGGAATCGGACATGACGGTCTCCCGTTAGGCTCAGGTTAGAAGATCGGCGCGTCCACGCCCTCGTCCGGTTCCAGGCCCAGAAGGCGCAAAACAGTGGCCGCCAGCCTTGTCTGCCGGGGCGGACCGTCCTTGATGTCGGCCTCGCTCGCGGACAGATTGGACAGCAGGGTTCCCGGAACGAACGAGGCGTCCACGCAGTGGTCCCCGGACCATTTCTGCAGGTTGTCCTCGAAAACCTCCGCGCCCACCCCGCCGATGGCCGTGGTCCAGGACACTCTGAAGGGCGGACGGCAGCCCACTATCAGCTCGGGCGCCTCGGGAAGAAGCGGTCCGGACATGATATCCTCGCGAAAATGAACCTTGGCCACGGCCTCGGCTCCGTCCGCGTCGCGCAGTCCGGTCAGCCGGGCGGCGATCTCCCGGGCAAGGGCCGAGGATTCCTCGCCCAGCCGCACGATCCCGTCCCGCTCCCGGCCCGCCAGATTGAGCCGCAAGGAGCCGAAGCCTACGGCGTAGGCCCGGGTCCTGCTCCAGTCCACGAACTGGAACAGCTCCCCGGAATCGTTCGGATCGTGGTCCTTGAGAACCATGTAGCCGTGAAGGGCCAGCCAGGCGTTCAGGTTGAGAGACCGGGAATAGGAGGCGAAGCCGTGGTCCGAGCAGACGAGGAGCGCGGTCTCGCCGTCGCAGGCGGACAGCGCCCGCCCCATGACCGCGTCCATGCGCCGGTAGTGCTCGTCGATGACCGGCCCGAGTTTCGCCGCCAGCGCCGGATCGTACAAGGGATGACGCGTATCGCGCAGTCGCCAGAACATGTGCTGGATGCGGTCCGAGGTATCGAACACGCAGGCGAAAAGCCCTTCGCGGAACCGGCCCAGTTCGAAATCGAACATCTTCTCCCGTTCCAGGGTGATCTCCTCGCACATGGTCAAAAACGCCTCGTCCGAGAGACGGTCCTCGCTCAATCCCTTGGTCTCCTCGGGCATGCCCAGGGTGGCGTAGGGAGCGCCCAGGGCGTCCGCCAGTTCGGAGGCGTATCCGGCGGGGTTGGTCAGGGCGAAGGCGGGGTCCGC
This sequence comes from uncultured Desulfovibrionaceae bacterium, assembly GCA_937934715.1. Taxonomy (GTDB): domain Bacteria; phylum Desulfobacterota; class Desulfovibrionia; order Desulfovibrionales; family Desulfovibrionaceae; genus CALGYO01. The sequence continues at coordinate 9,862 of CALGYO010000020.1, forward strand.
CGGATCGAGCTGCAAGGGGCCCATGTAGAGGGCCAGGGGGGAAAGCGAGGTCAGGAAAAAACGCGTGAGCGCGGCCCGCTTCACGCCCCGGCCGAGATCGAAAAGGACCGGGAAAAAACCGGACCAGGCGCCCGGGGCCAGCCGTTCCTCGCGCGCCGCCGTTTTGAGGACCAGGCCGTCGTCCCGGCGGATGACGGTCAGGGGAACGGTCACGGGCCTGCGCTTGCCGAGAACCGCGATGACCGGGCCTTCGATGGCCGTCCGGGCCTCTCCGTCCTGGAACTCCAGGACCACGGTCTGGCCCCGGGCGGGTTCGGCCCCGATCTGGGGCCGGTCCGTGAAAAAGACGTAATTACCGAGCTTGCCCTTGACGTCCGGGGCGCCCAGACCGGCCAGGGTCGCGGCCTTGCCCGGCGCGGCCGGAAACGTGAGGGGCCAGCGCAGGCAGGTTGCGGAAACGCCCGCGTCCGCCGCCGCCTCCCAGAATGGCGTCCCGGAAAAGGGCGCGGCGAAGGCCGGTCCGGAGGTTCCGGGCTCGGGTCTTGCCGGACGCAGGATGGAGAGCCCGGGAAGATAGGTCTTAGGGTTGGCCAGGATGAAGTCGAAGACCCCGTGGCTTCCGGCGGACAGCCCCGTGGCCATGCCCGCCCAGGCCACCGGGCTCTGGGGCGGATTCACGGTCAAAAGCGGCGTGAAGAGGCCGGTTTCGGCCATGCGGGCCATATTGGGCAGTCGGCCCTTTTCCATGAGCTCCCGGCAAAGGCCGGGATCGAGCCCGTCCACGCCGAGGACGATGACGCGTTTTTTGCGTTTTCCTGCCAAACCGGACCTCGCGCGGCCTGGCGCCTGCGCGTCGCGCTCCCGAACCGCCGGGGGAGATTCGGGGCGACGCGCCGAAACGGCGCTAGGCCTCCAGGATGAGTTTTTTCACGTACGCCGCCATGCCGGGCAGGGCGGCCTGGATTTCGGGGCTCAAGCCCTCGAACATCTCCTCGGGAATCCCGTCGATCTGCATGACCACGATGCGCACGTCCACGTTGGTCTGGGCCTTGATTTCCTTGAGCATGTTGACCGTGGGGAAAAGGTGCAGGGAAAACTCGCGCACGGCCTTGGCCGGCACGTCGCCGGGCTCGATCTCCCAGAACTCCCCGGCCTTTCTCCCCTCGTGGGTCACGGCGTCCACCACGATCATGCGCTTGGGCTTGGGGTCCACCAGCATGAGGTCGAAAAGCACCTGCTTGATGGAGGTGCCGATATCGAGCAGGCCCACGTCATCGGGCAGGGTTTCATCCTTTTCCAGATATTCCACCACGGCGGGCCCCACGCCGTCGTCTCCCATCAAAATGTTGCCGGTGCCGAAAACGACGACCCGGCTTTTGAACATCATCGACCAATCCACGAGGCCTCCCCCGGGTTATTTGTGAAGGAAAAAGGCCGCCGCCAAGGGGCGACGGCCTTTTATACGGACAAAACGAAGGCTTGTGAACTACTCGAAGTTCCTCATGGTCTCGATGAGGTTGCCCTTGCTGTCGTAGATCTTGCCTTCCAGAGCGACGCCGCCATCCAGGCGGTGCGTGGCGCAGCTCATTCACGGGTCATAGGCGCGTATGGTCATCTCAATGGTGTTGAGAATCCCCTGATCGTATTTCCCGTCCTTGATGAGCGTCTTGGCGGCCTGTTTGACGCCGAGGTTCATGCCGGCGTTGTTATGGCCGGTGGCGACCACCAGGTTGGCCATGGTGACCAGGCCGTTGTCGTCGGTCTTGTAGTGATGGATGAGGGTGCCGCGCGGGGCTTCCACGCTGCCCACGCCTTCTCCGGCCCGGGGCTCGATGTTCTTGCAGCGCACTTCGCGGCCGGTGATTTCCGGGTCGTTCAGCAGTTCTTCGGCGCGCTCGCAGCACTGCACCAGCTCGATCAGGCGGGCGTAGTTGTACAGCAGCGTGGGATGGGCCGGACGGCCGAAGGCGCTGCGGAAGATCTCCAGCTCCTTCTGGGCCAGCGGAGTGGCCATCTGGTCGCACACATTGAGCCTGGCCAGGCAGTTCACCCGGTACACGCCCACGGGGTCGTTCTCGTCCAGATTGATGCGGCCGGCTTTCTTCATGTACGGGAACTTCAGGTAGGTCCAGGGCTCCACGTGTTCGGCGATGTAGTCCTGGTACTCCTCGTACTTGAACTGCTCGTAGTTGCCGTGCATGTCCATCATGCGGAATTCGCCGTCATAGAATTCCAGGGCGCCGTCGCTGGGGCGCACGGTGCCGAGGTAGCCCGAGGGGTACACGCCCACGGTCTTGATGACGTCGAGGTATTTGGGGAAGACGTTCTCCTTGGCGAAGTTCAGGGAGAACACGCAGAAGTCCTTGGCCTCCTTGACCACGGCCAGAAGCTCCTTGCGCTCTTCCTCCAGCATGGGCTTGGAGAAGCCGCCCACCACGGCCGCGATGGGATGGATCACCTTTCCGGCGAATTTCTCCAGGGCCATCTGGGTCTTGTAGCGCATGTGCACGACCTGTTTGGCCAGGTCGGGCGCGGCGCCGACCACGCCGACCACGTTGCGCACGGAATAGTCGGCGTCCGGGCCCAGCACGAAGTCAGGAGCGGCCAGAAAGAAGAAGTGCAGGATCTTGTCCGGGATAAGCGCCAGCATCTGGCAGAATTCCCGCAGTTTCCTTGCGGTGGGCGGAAGCTCCAGCCCGAGGCACAGGTCCGCGGCCTTGTTGGAGGCCAGGTGGTGGTGCCAGGGGCAGATGCCGCAGATACGGTTCACGATCCTGGATACTTCCTCCACCGGCCTGCCGACCACGAATTTCTCGAAGCCTCTCAAAGTCATGACGGCCATGCGCGCATCGGAGACGTTGCCGTTGTCATCGAGATAGATCTCGAATCCGGCGTGTCCCTCGATGCGGGTCACAGGCGCGACGCGGATGGTCTTAGCGGCGTCAGCCATATATGAATCTCCTCATCTGGTTCCCGGAGGCGGCATGCGCCGCCTTTCCGGGAAGCTGGTGACGTATTTCGGCGTTAGGCCAGTTTCTTCAGCACGTTGTGGGCGCCGCTGAACCGGCAGGTATACCCGCGACGGTCGATCATGCGGGACGGGTCGTAGCCCACGGTGGACAGCGCGCCCACATAGTCGATGATGGGCAACGCGCCGTCGCGCACCGGTCCGTAGCATCCCCGGCAGGGAACGCGGGTGGAGATGCAGCGCGGCGCCGTTCCGGTCATGCCGGAGCAGCCGGCCCGGGTGACGGGACCCAGGCACATGAAGCCCTGCTCCAGAAGGCAGCGCATATCGTCCACGGGCTTTTCCGGATCGAATTCCGGCGTTTCGAGCATACGCTTCAGGTCGCCGACGCTCTTTTTGCTCTGGCGCTTGGTGGGACAGGTGTCGCACACGGAACGCTGGGGCAGGTTGAGTTCGGTCTTGCCGTCGAGAAGCGCCAGCACGGCGGCCGCGATCCAGTCGGGATGCGGGGGGCAGCCGGGCAGCTTGATGTCCACCTTCACGTGCTCATCCAGGGCGGTCACCGTGGGGAAGCACTTGGGAATGTGGTATTTTTCCGGATCCGGGTTGGGGCCGGGCACGGTGGTGGGGGATTCCCGGTACATGAAGTCCTGGATTTCCTCCAGGGAGTACATGTTGCCGAGGCCCGGAATGCCGCCGTCCGTGGCGCAGGTGCCGAGAGCGATGAGGATCTGGCAACGTTCACGCATTTTTTCCAGGACTTCCAGGTGCTCCGAGTGGCGTACGCCGCCGGAAACGATGCCCACCACGGCCTCGGGGATGTCGAATTCCTCGCCGCCCGCCTGGCCGTAGTATTTATGATCGATGAGCACCGGAATGTGCACGAATTCCAACGAGGGCAGCAGGTCCACCAGCACATCCCCGATATTGAGGATGGCGATTTCACAGCCTGCGCACGAGTTCAGCCATTCTTCAGCAATCTTGACCATGGTTTTCCTCCCGGACTAGGCGCTGGCGGCCTTTTTTTGCTTGAGCGGATTGGGTCCGAGAGCCCGCACCTTGTCGGTGAAGGCGGAAACGACTTCCGCAAACCGGGGAGCCTCCGCGGAGGAAACCCATTCGATGGCGAACCGTCCGGGGTTTATTCCAAGATCCTCGAGAACGAGTTTCGCGCCCTGAGCCCTGGCCAATGCTTTGTTATTACCATCCAGGTAATGACATTCGCCGAGGTGTCAGCCCATGACGATGACGCCGTCCGCTCCTTTGCGCAGGGCGTCAACGATCAAGTTGGGGTGAACCATGCCGGAGCACATGACCCTGATGGCGCGCATATTGGGCGGGTACTGGAGACGGGAAACCCCGGCCAGGTCGCCGCCCGCGTAGGCGCACCAGTTGCAGAGAAAACCGATAATGACCGGTTCGTAAGTATCAGCCATGGTTGCTTCTCCTTTTCCTGCGTACCACCCTAACCGCGTTAGGGGCTTAAATGTATCGCAAGCGCCGGGAGCCATCGCCCCCGGCGCCGATCTCTAGAATCCGGCCAGGGCGGTATCGATCTGGGCCGAGATCTGGTCCATGGTGAACCCGGCCACGTTGACGCCGCGCTTGGGGCAGGTGGCCATGCAGATGCCGCAGCCCTTGCACAAGGCCTTGTCCGTGGCGATGCGCTTGTGCTCCTTGCCGCCGTCCTCGTAGACTTCGAGGGAAATGGCGTTGTAGGGGCAGGTGTCCACGCACAGGGCGCAGCCGTCGCATTTATCGGTGACCGCGCTCTTTATGGAATCGAGCGGCATGACCGACTTGGACAGGATGACGCCCGCCCGGCTGACGGCCGCCTGGGCCTGGGCCACGGCTTCGTCGATGGGCTTCGGATAGTGGCACAGACCGGCCAGGAACAGGCCGTCCACGGACATGTCCACCGGACGCAGTTTGGGGTGGGCCTCGGTGAGGAAGCCTTCGGCGCCCACGCTGCATTTGTAGAGCTCCACCAGCTCCTTGGTCTGGTTGGGCACGATGGCCGAGGCCAGAACCAGGTAGTCGGCCTTGATCTTGAGCGGCCGGCGCAGGATGTGATCCATGCCGGTCACGTAGAGCGCGCCGCCGTCCAGTGCCACGGTGGGCTTGGCTTCCACCTCGTAGCGCACGAAGATGACGCCGAGCTTGCGGGCTTCGGTGTAGAGGTCCTCGCGCAGGCCGTAGGTGCGGATGTCGCGGTTGAAGATGAACACGTTCATGTCGGGGTTCATCTTCTTGAGCGCGATGGCCGACTCCATGGAGTGGGTGCAGCACACCCGGCTGCAGTAGGGCCTGCCGGGTTCGCGGGAGCCCACGCACTGGATGAAGACCACGCTTTCCGCGTTTTTCACCGAAGCGTCGTTGCTCTCGAGCAGGGCGTCGAACTCCTGGTGGGTCTTGACCTTCTTGTCGTGGCCGTAGAGGTATTCCGCGGGTTTGAGCTCGGAGCCGCCGGTGGCGACCACGCCCACGCCGTACTGGATGGCCAGGGTCTCGCCGTTCGCCTCCACTTCGCTGACGAAGTTGCCCACCGAACCCACGGCGGATTTCAGAGTGGCGTTCTTGTAGACCTTGATCCTGGGATGGCTTTGCGTCTTGTCGATCACGGCCTGAACCTGGGGCTTGATTTCCTCGCCCTTCCAGGTCTTGATCAACTTCATGGCGTTGCCGCCCAGGGAATTGGATTTTTCCAGAAGCACGGTCTCGTAGCCCATGTCCGCGATGCCGAGCGCCGCGATCATGCCCGAGAGGCCGCCGCCGACCACCAGGGCCTTCTGGACCACGTTCACCGAGATGTGCTCCAGGGGGCACAACAGCGCGGCCTTGGCCACGGCGATGCGCACCTGATCCTTGGCCTTTTCCGTGGCCTTTTCCGGCTCCTTCGCGTGCACCCAGCTGTTCTGGTTGCGGATGTTGGCCATCTCGATGAGGTACTCGTTGATGCCGGCCTCGCGCAGGGTGTCCTTGAAGAGCGGCTCGTGGGTCCTGGGCGTACAGGCCGCGATCACGATGCGGTTCAGGCCGTGCTCCTTGATCTTCTCGGCGATCATGACCTGGGTGTCGGAGGAACAGGTGAAGAGGTTGTTCTCCACGAAGACCACGCCGGGCAGGGTCTTGGCGTACTCCACCACCTCGTCCACCTTGATCACGCCCGCGATGTTGATGCCGCAGGAGCAGACGAACACGCCGATCTTGGGTTCGGCGGACGTCACGTCGATTTCGGGCGGATAGGTTTTTTCCTTGGTCAGGCTTCCCCGGGCCGAGGACAGGGCGATGGCCGCGGAGGCCGCCGCCGAGGAGGCCTCGGTCACGGATTGGGGAATGTCCTTGGGGGACTGGAAGCAACCGGCCACGTACACGCCGGGGCGGCTGCTGGTCACCGGAGCGAAGCTGCCGGTTTCGGCGAACTTGTAGCGGTCGAGTTTGATGTCGAGGGCCTCGGCCAGGACGCGGGCGTCCTTGGGCGCTTCCAGGCCCACGGACAGGACCAGCATGTCGTATTCTTCGTAGTGTTCCTGGCTCTGGTCGTCCACCCAGCGCAGCTTGACGCCCTTGCCGTCCGTTCCCGGAATGAGGGTGTGGGGACGGGCGCGCAGGAATTTGACGCCCTTTTTCTCCGCGTCCACGTAGTATTTTTCGAAATCCTTCCCGTGGGAGCGGATGTCCATGTAGTAGACGGTCTGGGACACGTCGCCGGTGGTGTGCTCGGCGGTGACCAGGGCCTGCTTGATGGCGTACATGCAGCACACGCTCGAGCAGAAGCCGTTGTCGCACTTGTTGAAGCCGCGCGATCCCACGCACTGCATCCAGGCGATCTTCTTGGGCTCGCTATGGTCCGAGGGACGGACCAGATGGCCCATGCAGGGGCCGGAGGCGGAAAGAAGGCGTTCGTATTCGAGACTGGTGACCACGTCCGGGATGTGGGCGTAGTCATAGGTGTCGAAGACCGTGGGATCAAAGGGCTTGAAACCGGGGGACAGGATGAGGGAGCCGACCTTGATCTGCACTTCCTCGGCCGCGTCCTTGAAATTGACCGCGCCGGTGGGGCAGTATTTTTCGCAGGCGCCGCATTTGCCCTTCTGCAGGTAGATGCAGTTCTCGCCGTCAATGGCGTACTTCAGGGGAACGGCCTGTCCGTACAGGATGTAGGCCGCCTTGCGCTTGTCGAGCCCCATGTTGAACTCGGAGTCCACCTTCTTGGGGCATTTTTCCGCGCACAGGCCGCAGGCGATGCATTTATCCATGTCGATGTACCGGGGGCTTTTCTTCACGGTGACCGTGAAGTCGCCTTCCACGCCATCAACCTTCTTGACCTCGGACATCGTCATCAATTCGATATTCAAGTGCCGACCGCACTCGACCAACTTGGGCGAGATAATTCACATGGCGCAGTCGTTCGTCGGGAAGGTCTTGTCCAGTTGGGCCATGACCCCGCCGATGGCCGCGCTTTTCTCGACAAGATAGACGTAGTAGCCGGAGTCGGCCAGGTCGAGAGCGGTCTGGATGCCGGCGATGCCGCCGCCGACAACCATGACCGAACCAAGCGTATTCGCTGCCATTGAAACCCCCTTTTTTCCTTTGGGCGGACCGCGCTGCGGCCCCGCCCCCAGACTGATATGTTTTCCTTTCCGGCCAGCGGCCGGACTTCAGGCCTAGTATCCGGCTTCGAGATCGACGCCGAGGGCTTCCCACTGGGCCGCGCCCGCCGCCTCGGCCTTGGCCAGTTCCTCGCCTTCCATGGGTTCGAAGACCAGGGATTCGGCCACGAGCTGCCAGATGTACTTCACCTCGTAATTGCATTCGCCGGGATAATACTTGGGAAGGCGTTTCATGATCTGGTCGCGGCAGTTGGAACAGCCCACCACCACCACGTTGGCGCCGGAGCGCTTGATCTGCTCGACCTTGAACCGGCCGTGGGCGGCCGACTGCTTTTCGAAAGGCATGGGCCAGTTTCCGCCGCCCGCGCCGCAACAGAAGTTGTTGGAGCGGTTGGGGGTGAGCTCCACGAAGTTCTCCTTGCCCACGCACTGCTCAAGGATCCAGCGCGGCTCGTCGTAAAAGGCCCTGCCGAAATGACGCTCCAGCTCGCGGCCGTGTTTACAGGAGTCGTGCCAGGTGAAGGTCTTGCCTTCATTGACCGAGGGATCGACCTTGATCCGGCCGCTTTCGAGCAATTCCTTCAGGTATTCGTAGAGATACAAGTAATTGGTCTTTTCGTCCGGGTTCTCCAGGGCGCAGTTCTTCATGCCGGTCCGGCAGCCGTAGGAGCCGCCGCCGCAGTCGGGCATGATCATGCGGCCGACGTGCAGATCATTCATGAGCTGGATCTTGCGCCGGGCGAGCACGGTGGTCGCCTGGGCGTTGCCCGTAAAAAGGCCCCAGTCCACCGCTTCCCAGTTCTCGGAAGGCACGGTCCAGTTTTCCCTGGCGGCGTAGAAAATCTTCCACCACCATTTCATATCCTCGAAATCGCCGAACACTTCCTTGGAATTGGGGAAGAACATGACTTCGGCTTCTTTTTTGTCCACAGGAACGTAGAAGCCCGGAAGTTCCTCCTCGGCCAGCTCATTGCCCACGTCGGCCAGGGTCATGAGATAGTCATCCTTGGGGATGGACAGGTTGTTTCCGGTTTCCAGTACGGCCATAACGCCCTTGTGCAGGGTGCCGGGAACCTTGTCGCGATCGCGCAGGGACTTGAGGAGACCCCAGATGGGAACCAGGTCGATGCCCATGGGACAGCCGTGGCCGCAACGGCCGCAACCGGTGCAGACCCAGGGAAAATCCGACTCCACCACCTCGTCGATCATCCCGAGCGTGATCATGCGCAACGCGGTGCGCGGATCCCAGCCTTCCATGCCGGGAGTGCCCGGAATGGGGCAGCCGCTCGCGCAGGTCCCGCAGGCGTAACAGAGGCTGAAATCAAACTTGCTCAACCGTTCTTTGATTTCTGATTTGATTTTCTTCACTTCCACAGCTTCCATACCTTACGAGCCTCCTTTAGGTGACCGTTTGCATTGAACTTCCGCCCAGAAGTCCGCATTCGACGTTCCCGGCGGCCCGAAGGACCGCCATCTATAAACAACCAAACGCTTCCCCATCCGAGGAGGGGGAAGCGTTTTACCCACGGCCGGCATCAACAAAGCCGCAATGCATGCGTTGATTTCTTGCGCTTGGCTGAGACAACCGGTTGCGACATGGAGCCCTTCTATCAGACACGTCAATGAATTACTGATTAATCCATGGCTAAATTAAATGAAAAACCATGCCGGGTCAACGTGTTTTTGAAATTTTGCCGCCCGCCCAGCCGCTTTCGCGGCCGGAAACAATCATGAAACCATCTGGAAATGCAATATTTTTCCGAAACAGCCGAAATGAGGGAAGGAAGGGGACAGGCGGGGCCCAAGGCGGCGGGACCCTGGAAGCGCGCCCCTATGAAAATACCAGCGATCGTTCCGGCGCGACTGAGCGCGACGAAGGCGAACCAACGCGGTTCGGCGCGGCCGTCTTGTTCCGGGTCAGGCCCAAGGCGAGAACAAGCCGCGCCCAGGCGGGGCGCAGGAACGGCTCCGCGCCGTCAAACGCCGCCAACCGGCCCGGCGTTGCGCCCTTGAAGAACATGCCGCTGTTTTTTCAAGGGAAAAATATGCTCTGTTAACGGAGCATCCTCACCATTCGTATCCGCTCATTTTGAGGACGCGACGCTTGCGGGCGATCCGTCGCCTCGAAGCGGGACGCATGGCGGCTTTGGCGATCGCCGGGCGTTCGCATGCTGGAAGGCGCCTCGAAACGGGCGCGCCCCGGAAGCGGGGAGGCGCCAAAGGGGCTGTGGCCGCGCCGGGCGCGAGCGGGCGCAGACGCCCCGGGAGCCTCGGACAGAAAACAGCAAAGCCTGACGCGCGGCGATGTTCCATATCCGATTTCGCCGCGCGTCAGGCTCGCATAACGCATCGTGAGGGACTCTTCAGGAAACGTCGCGCTCCTTGTCCGGGACCTCGACTCCGGCCCGGCGCAACACGTCGCAAAGGGAGTTCCCATCCAGCATGGCGTAGAGTTTTTGCGCCACTTCCCCGGCGTTGAAATGCTCCTGGGTTTCCTCGACCACGCACAGGGCCCAGGCGCCGTGTTTGTCCTTGCCGAGGTAAAGCCTCCTCGTGACGGCCGAGGTTTCCTCCTTGAGAATGCCGGACGTGAAAAACAGCGAAGCGAACGGCGCCTCTTCCTCACGCCAGAGATAGCGCACGTTGTCCATGGACTCGGGCAGCGCGTTGAGCTGTTTGCGCGACCAGTCGCAATCATCGAAAATCTTCTTCAAAGCCTTGTCCATCGTTCCTCCAGGAGTTCGGTCCAGCCTGCCGGATGATCCGGGCCGGGCGGCGCCATAGAAAGCGTTTCCGCAAACCGCGATAACCCATCAAAATAGCCAATGACAATCTTTCATTGACAACGGATACGCCGATCATAATTATCTTGCTCGCGCCGGGCAATGGCTGGCGGCGAAATATCCCTTCGCCCGGCGGCCCTCTTCCTCTCAAAAAGAAAACCAAGAGAGAGCGCGGCCCGCAAGGCCGCGAGCCCCCGGCGCAAGCGGAGGACACGCGTGAACTTCATCAACGATGCGACCTTTCCCCGAAAAGAACCCAAAGCGGCCGTGAAAAAAGACCGGTGCGACGGCTGCGCCATCTGCGTGGACGTCTGTCCGCAAGCCTGTCTCCAGGTCATCGTGAACCCCAAGCGCAAGAACAACCGGATCATCAAGGTGATCGGCGAACTGTGCAGCGGCTGCGGCGCCTGCCAGGGCGTATGCCCCAAGGAAGCCATTTTCATCCCCGGACTTTCCACGGAAAACCTGCGCGGCTACGTGGACAAGGCCCTCGTGATGATCGCCGAGGCCGAGGAGTCCCGGGCATGAGCGCGGATTTCGACCAACTGGTCGATTATCTCCAGGGCAAATGCGACGAAGCCTCGGTCAAGCGCTTCGGCCAGGCCATGGTGGATCGCTGGAAGGCGCCGTCCTTTGTGGGCGAGATGCCCTCCCCTTCCGCTTTCGCCAGGACCACAGGGTCCTGCGGGGACGATATCGCCCTGTATCTGAAAATTGAAGACGGCGTGGTCGTCGCGGCCTCGTTCTACGCCAACGGCTGCGGCACGGGCGTGGTCTGCGGGGATGCGGCCTGCGAACTGGCCCAGGGCAAATCCCTGGACCAGGTTCTTTCCATCACGGGCGAGGACGTCATCGCGGCCATCGGCGGCCTTCCCGCCGACAAGCGCAAGACCGCCCACGCCACCGCAGCCGCCTTGCATGAAGCCGTGAAGAACTATCGCGAAAAAGCCTGATTCAGCCATTTCAACCACAACGCGCCCGTCATTCGCCGTTTATGGCGAGGCGGGCGTTTTTTTCGGGCGTACGGCCTTGGCGGCCGCATCCTTGACTCTCTTGCAAATAAAACGCACTAAAGCGGAATGACCGCCCCGCAAACAACGCAAGCGCCGAAAGCTCGCAACGCCTTCCTCGACGTGGCCCGTTTCTTCGGCCTGGCCCTGGTCTACTACGGACACGTGGTCGAACAGGCCATGGTCCTGAAGAACCCCGCCGCCGCCCAGCACTACAAATTCGTCTACTCGTTCCACATGATCTTTTTCTTTCTGGTGGCGGGTTTCGTGTTCAATCCGGCCAAGCTGGCGCTGCCCTTTTGGGCGTACGTCAAACGCCAGGCCGCCTCGCGGCTGGTTCCCTACGCCTTCTTCAGCCTGGTCCTGGCCGCCTCCACCCTCGTTTTCACGGGCCATTATTTCTACATGGACCTCGGCTCGCCTTCCGGCTACCTCGCGGGCGTTCTGTCCACGGCCATGGGCTTTCCCCTGTTCAACATCCCTTTGTGGTTTCTGGCCGCCCTGTTCAGCCTGGAACTGACCCACCGAATCGTGGGACCCTGGCTGCGTTCGGACCTGGCCCTTTGCATCGCGGCCGTCATCGCCTATAGCGGGGGGTATCTGCTCAACCTCAATACGGCCTTTTTCCCGGAGCGCAATTTCTGGATCATCAACGAGGTCCCGGTGATCTACGCCTTTTACCTGGCCGGGGTCTGGTTGCGGCGGCGCGCCTTTTTGCAAGAACGCGCCTCCTCCCTCAAAAGCGCCGTCCTGGCGGCTATCTGTCTGGCCGTGGTCTGTTTCACCTACGATCTCAATCAGGGGCCGTTCCGCATGTTCCAGGCCGTGGTCATCCTGCTCGGGGCCCACGGGCATTTCCTGCTCTTCCCCTTGACCGCCCTGGCGGGGTCGATCTTTCTCCTGGCCTTCGCCAAGCTCTTCGAAAACATCCGCCTTTTATCCTGGCTCGGTCAAAACGGACTGATCCTTTTCTGCCTCAACGGCGTGTTCTATCATTACGTGAACGTCCCCATGGCCGAATGGTTCATGGCCGAAACCTCGGGATCGGGGTTCGCGGTCTTCGTCTGGGGCGCGGCGGTCACGTTCGCGAGCCTTCTTTTTTGCGTCCCCTTCGCCGTTCTCTTCGAACGCTATCTGCCCCAACTGGCGGGCAGACCGGGCGCGAGCGGCCCGATTCTCCCCCCCTTCGTCCGGGCCTGAGCGGGCGCGGCCGTCCGGCGCCTCAAGGTTGTGCGCAACCAATCCGCGCGAACATGCCAGCCCCCCGTCAGAGCGCGCTGAAACGCACGGGCAGGATACGTTTTCCCGGCCGCTTTGCATTTCTCTCCTTCATCGTTTCCCATGTACGGCTGAGCGCGGAATAATGGCGAGCCCGTCGAAGCCCGATGATCACAGAACGGCCAGGACGAGCCTGGCCTTCCGCGCATGCCGCTGGAGCGGATTGTCGCATCTTTTCCGTACCCAGCGGCATCACCGGCGCTTCGTCTATCCCCGGCATGACGTCTTCTCATCGGTTGGCAGGGCGCGTTGTTTCACCAGCAACGCCGCGCCTGCGCAAAGAAGCCAGACCGCCAGCATCTTGGCCGCAGTCCTGTTGAAGACGAACGCGAATTTGAACCCAAACTGTTCAAGATTCCCTATGAGGATGACCAAGGTTGTCACGATGGCGAACCAGGCTACCCATGAGGGGAGAATCCGGGTTTTCAAAAGAGAAATGCCGAAACACAAAAACATGAGCGAGGAAAATGTAAACTGCGCATGCTCGGCCACGCTGTCCCCGACATAGGTGTTTATGGCCTTGAAAACGAGATCAACCCCGGCGGAATCATAGGCTCCGGATTCCCGCAACGCGGCAAGAGCCGGAAACAAGATGCTGTATCGGATGATGCCTACATAGAGCAGGACTCCCGCGACGGCGCCGCAGTATTTCCCCAGCATGGACCACACGCGCTCCCCTCGTCCGTCCAGCAACGATCCAAAGAGAAGGGAAAAAAGAAACATGGAAATTCCCGCGCCTCCCACGCCAAAATAATAGAGATAGGGAACAATATCGCGGGTTTCAAAAAGCCGCTTCATGATGATCCCGGGATCCGCCCTGATGATGTCCGGATAGCCGAAGAAATACTTCAGTCCAGCCACCCCGCCCACCACGCACAATCCTCCGCATATCGCGATAATGCCCGCCGCCCTGAAAAGCGTTCTTTCCTGACGCATGCCGTCCTCCAAAAAGTTTAGGTGCTAAACCATTAACGAAAAAAAATTATTCTCCAACAAAAGCGGACAATTTCCCGACAACCTGAGCAAAGGCATGGAGTTCCTTTTCGCCGCAAACGGCCAAATCGGCGGCGATGGACTCCACAAGCTTCCTTTCATGCTCTTCATGGGCGTAAAAGGCGGCTTGTCCCTTTGGAGTAAGATGCAGCTCTTGCGCGCGCATGTTGCCTGCGATCATCCGTTTTTCCACAAGTTTCTTGCGCACGAGTTTGGTCACGATTTGCGAGACAGCCCCCTTTGTCACCTCCATCATCTGCGCTATATCCGAAACAGTGACGCCCGCCCGCTTCCCGACGATCTCCAGGATATGGACCTCAGCCTTGAACAGCGCCACGCTCCCATACTGTCTGGCGGCGTTTTTCCCAACCGACAGCGCGTGGATCAATTTCTTGAATGAAAGAAAGAGATTCTCTGTGGCGGCGTCCATGTCGAATGAAGTATAGCAGCTAAACAATCCTGTCAAGGCCATTTCCGGCCTCGTGGGAAACGGCATGGAGAGGAACCGCGCAGCCGTTAGGGACAGGCGGCGAGAGGCGGATACAATTCCATGACGCGGCTGTTCCTGGCGAACGTCTCAGGTCCGGGTTCGCGGCATGCGACTGAAGCGCGGCAGCCGCCTGCGCAATCCCGCTTCCGCGCACGGTATTGGCCGCCATCATCGAACGTCGGCCAGCCCATCTCGCGGGCAGGCCGGACGCGAGCGGCGCGATTCTTCCCCGGCTCGTCAGACCCGGATCAGGCGATACCGGAAATGCAGGAAGCGGCGTTTCCAAACGGCGCTCCCGATCAGGGAGCGCCGCTCGTTTGCGATCGAAGCGACGGGCTCAGACGGCGGCGAGGGGATTGGAAAACGTCCAGTTCCCCTGCCCATAGACGGTGGTTTTCCCCAGCGCCACCGGGAACAAGGCGAGCGGGACGCTGCTCAGCATCTTGTCCTCGAAGGCGGGATAATCCAGAGGGTAGCGTTCGGCGTCGAATATCCAGTTCTGGGTTTCGCCGCTTTTGGCGCCGGTCTCGGACAGAATGGGATTCACGAAATCCCAGACGATCCGCCCATCCTGATCGATCTCGAACAGGCGCCCCTGAAGGCCTGAGCAGATGAGCGTGTTTCCGTTTTCCAGGCGCTGCGCCCCGGAAACGTAGCCTGAGTAGAAATTCGCGGTCAGGCTGGCCCATTCCCAGGACACGGACAAGGGACCGTAAATGCCAGTGGGAAGAAGCGGATATGCGCCATCGACCATGTCGGGAAGGTCAATTTCCACCACTGAGGAATACTCGAGGCCGTCGCGCTTGGTCCCGTTGTTGAAGAGCAGGACGTCGCCGGTTCCCGGCAGGCCGGAGTCGATCCACTGGACGTCATGCTGGCCGTAGAGGATCTGATCCTCCTCATCCCCCATATCGTAGGCCATGGGATTGCCCCAGCGGTAGAGCAGATCGCTTTGGCTCTCCCCGTCCGGAGCGTCGAGATCGAGCTCGATGGCCCATATTTCCCCGAAATTGCGGGAACTCAAGATGATCTGATTGGAGTCCTCGTCGTAATCCAGGGAATTGAGGTGGGTCCAGTCCATATCCGAACGGCCGGTGGCGTAGACGTTGCCCTTGAAATTGAGGTTGATCAGCTCGGGATGCTCGGACACGACCCCATAGTTTTTCATCTCCGGATCCTGATCCTGGACAAGATGGTCCCACACCCGCCATTCCCAGACGATCTCTCCGCCGTCACCGGTCTTATGCAACAGGCATATCTTGTCGGAAAGGATGCCCTCGGCCGGGGTCAAATCCGGATCACGGCCCGCGGCCAGGACCTCGTCCGCCGGGATGAGCTCCCAGGCCATGAAGAGGATGTCGCCGCTCGGCAGGACCTCGATGTCATGGTGCTGTCGGTATTCGCTGGAGGCGAAATCATAGGTCCAGACCACCTGGCCGTTCCAGTCGAGTTCCACGATTTCCCCCGCGCTGGGGTAGCCGTAGGGGTCTTCCGAATCGGCCAGCCCGGAGTACAACAGATGCCCGTTCTCCAGAAGCGTGACCGTCCCGCTGTTGGGGACCGGACCTTGCCAGTAATGAAGCACGTCGCCCTTGTAATCGATCAAAAAGGCCCGGGTCGATTGCAGGGGCATGAACAGGGTGTAGCCGGACGATACGCCTATCTCGTACCAAAGGACGCCGTTTGCGATATTATCCATGACGCTCCGCCTGGACGATGTGGGGAAGCGCCCTGGGCCCTCCCCTTTTCATGGCCGGGAAAATGCTTTGGATATTATATGACCGCCGGCTGGCGTTGATCAAGAAGTCTTTGATGAACGAGGATTCTTTGCGCTCCGGAACGAGACCTCGCGGGCGGAGAAGGCGCGAAACGTGTGGAGCGGGCGGCGGATACAGGAGGCGGATCGCTGAAGAATAGGTTTTACTCTATCCCGTAGTCCTTGAGCTTGCGCCAGAGGGTGGTCCGGGGGACGCCCAGGATCTGGGCCGTGAGGGCCTTGTTGTAGCCCGTGCGTTCGAGGGTCCTGGCGATGTAGCGCTTTTCCATCTCCCGCAGGGAGACGAGCCCCTCGCCCTCGGAGGAATCGAGTTCGAGCTGGCGCAGGTCCGCGGGCAGGTCGGCGGGCCCGACCTCCTCGCCCTCGGTCAGGGCCACGGCCCGCTCGATGATGTTCTCGAGCTCCCGCACGTTGCCCGGATAGCTGTAGTGGCTGAGGATCGCCATGGCCTCGGGGGATATCCTGGCCGCGCTCTTGTGAAAGGCCAGGCTGTATTTCTCCAGGAAATGCCCGGCCAGAAGGGGGATGTCCTCCCGGCGCTCCTCGAGTCTGGGCAGGCGGATGGCCACCACGTTCAGGCGGAAAAACAGATCCTCGCGGAAATTGCCGATCTGGGACTCGTGCTTGAGATCCTTGTTGCTGGCGGCGATGAGCCGCACGTCAAGCGGCACGCTTTTCACCCCGCCCACCCGCAGGATGCGGCGCTCCTGGATGACGCGCAAAAGCTTCACCTGCATGGAAAGCGGCATCTCGCCGATCTCGTCCAGAAAGACCGTGCCGCCCGAGGCCGTTTCGAAAAGGCCGATCTTGGTGGCCGTGGCACCGGTGAAGGCGCCCTTCTCGTAGCCGAAAAGCTCGCTGTTGATGAGCTCGTCCGTGAACCCGCCGCAGTTGAAG
>CALGYO010000021.1 GCA_937934715.1 uncultured Desulfovibrionaceae bacterium
AAGGGGAAACCCCTTTCCTCAAAAGGGGTTTCCCCTTCCCCCAGCCGCCGGAGGCGTCTTTCATGGACAAGCGATTACCCTGGCCCGAGTATTTCATGCGCATCGCGCACATGGTGGCCGAGCGCAGCACCTGTCTGCGGCGCAAGGTGGGCGCCGTGGCCGTCAAGGACAAGCGGATGCTGGCCACAGGCTACAACGGCGTTCCGGCCGGGATCAGCCACTGCCTGGACGTGGGGTGTCTGCGGGAAAAGCTGGGCATCCCGTCCGGCCAGCGGCACGAGCTGTGCCGGGGGCTGCACGCCGAGCAGAACGTCATCATCCAGGCCGCCACCCACGGGGTGAACATCTCCGGCTCGGACATCTTCTGCACCACCCAGCCCTGCCTTATCTGCACGAAAATGCTGATCAATTGCGGCGTGCGAAACATCTATTTCGCCCAGGGGTATCCGGACGAATTGTCCCAGGACATGATACGCGAAGCGGGGATCCATTTTGAGCAGCTTAGCGGCGATTTCAGCATGTGACGAGGCCTTCATGCGCCGGGCCCTGGAGCTGGCGGCGCAAGGAGAAGGCGATACGGCGCCCAATCCGCGCGTGGGCGCGATCCTGGTTCGCGGCGGAGAAATCGTGGCCGAGGGCTGGCACCAACGCTACGGCGGCCCCCACGCGGAAGTGAACTGCCTGGCGGACGCGGCGGCGAAGGGCGTCGCGCCTTCGGAATGCGTCATGTACGTGACGCTTGAGCCGTGCAATCATTACGGCAAGACGCCGCCGTGTTCCAAGGCCGTGTACGAAGCCGGGATACGCAAAGTCTTCGTGGGCTGCGCCGATCCCAATCCCCATGTGGAGGGGGGAGGCGCGGACTTTTTACGCGAGCGCGGCGTGGACGTGACCGTGGGCGTTCTCGAGCGCGAATGTCTGGACATGATCGCGGATTTCAGGCTGTGGCAGGCCACGCGGCGGGCCTATCTGATCCTAAAGATGGCGGCCACGCTGGACGGAAAGATCGCGGCGCGCACGGGCCATTCGGCTTATGTGAGCTGTCCGGCCTCCCTGGCCCGGGTGCAAAAGCTGCGGAGGATGTGCGGCGCCGTGCTTGTGGGCGGCGGCACCTTCCGCACGGACGACCCGAGGCTGACCGTGCGCGGGAAGGACGGAAAGCCCGAGGGCAGGCAGCCGCTGGCCGTGGTGGCGACCCAATCGCTTCCCCGCGCCGGGGAGGACCGCCATCTTTTGCGCGAGCGTCCGCAGGAGACGATTTTCTGGACGGACGCCGTCTCGGCGACGTCGGACGCGGCGGACGGCTTGCGGGAGGCCGGCGTCCGGATCTGGGATCTGGGACCGCGCGGCGCCATGGATTTCGGGCTTGGCCTGACGCGGCTTCGCCAGGAGTGCGGCTGTCACCATGTCCTGTGCGAGGGGGGCGGCGGGCTTGCCATGTCGCTTCTCGCCCGCGATCTCATGGACGAGATGCGCCTTTTTCTCGCGCCCAAGGTTTTGGGGGACGAGACGGCGGTTTCGCTTTTCTCGGGCCGCGCCTTGGAGACCATGACCGAGGCGCTGCGGCTTCGGTTCGCCGGCGTACGCCCAAGCGGCGACGATCTGCTGTTGACCCTGCGTCCCGCCGGCGACGAGCGCTTCACGCTCCCGGAAAAGCCGCTGGAATGAAGACGGCGCGCAGCTAATCGAGCCGGTGGATGTAGGATTCCACCAGATCCTGGTCCACCACCAGAATCTTCCCGTTGCCCGCGTCGCGCAGCTTGCCGGAGGTGAACGGGTCGAATTCCAGGGGCGCGATGAGGCCGGTATAGATTTCGCGCAGGGCGCGGGCGCCGATGCGGGTGTTTCGCATGGCTTCCTCGGCGATGCGGTCCAGGGCCTTGTCCGTGACCTGGAGCGACACGCCCATGTGGCGGAAATAGTCGCGGGAGTAGCGAAGCGGCGAATCGTCCGCCGAGATCATGATCTTTTTCAGTTCCTCCCGGCCCAGGGATTCGAAGATGGCGATGGAGCTGAAGCGGGAGATGAACTGGGGCATCATGCCGTATTCGAACAGGTCGGCGATGCGCAGGTAGTCGTTGAGGGTGAATTTCACGCAGGTGCGCACGGAGACGGTGCCGTCGGCGGCCTTTTCCACCTCGGAAGTCTCCTTGAGCCTGCGGTCGTCGCGGCGGTTGACCACCAGGGTATAGACCTGGTCGTAGAGTTCCTCGAAGGCGCCGCCGCAGATGAAGAGCATCCTGGACGTGTCGATGGCGATGTCCACCCGTCTGGGAACGCCGTTTTCCGCCGTCTCCGTGGTATAGTTGTATTTCTCCCCCTCAAGCAGCGTGAGCAGCGCGTACTGGATGGAGATGCCCTCCACGTTGGGCTTTCCCGAAATGCGCGCGGAGATCTTGTCCACCTCGTCGATGCAGACCGTGGCGTTTTCCATGTAGCGGCCCAGGGTCTGCGCATCGAGATTGGAGCCGTAGAGGGTGCGGATTTTCGCTTCGATCTTGCGGAAAAGACGCAGGGTGCGGTCCTCGCCCTCGTGCTCGGCCGCCAGGGTGTTGGCGTTGATGATGATCATGACCCGGAAGCGTTCGAGTTCCGCGAAATCGTCGTAAAAGTCGTTGATGCCTTTCATGACGGTGGTCTTGCCCGTGCCGCTGTTGCCGATGAAGAGCACGTTTCCGGCTTTGAGCTCATGGATGTGCTTGTAGAGGGAGACGCTGATGAGTTTCAGGACTTCGCGTTGCCCGAGGACCTTGGCGGAGAGGTATTCGTAGATGTTCTGGGGGAGAAAGGCCTGGCTCATGCGGCGCTCCTTGTTCGCGGATGTGCTGAAGCAGGGTTCTGGGTAGCGCTTTCGGGCTTCGCGGGCAAGGTCCGGGGGAGATCGTTCACGCGATATTTTCTTTGCCGTGACGTGGCGGTTTCAGTATATGGCGGCTATGCCCCACAAGTATCCGATCTCGTTATTCCCATCATCAGGGAGCGCGCCAAGGCCATGAGCTCCATTCGCGATGCATGGCGCCGCGCCGGCCGCCTTTTGCCCAAATCGCTCCTTTGGCGCTTTTTTCTGGCCGCCATCGCTCTTGGCGCATTGACGGCCGTGACGGCCATGCTGACCTCGTACGCGGCCGGCCGCGATCTTCTTTTCCGGTTCCAGGAGGAGGCCGGGCTGTCGGTGCTGCGGGGCGCGGCCGAATTGACGGGAAGCGCCTGGCGCGAGATCGTCCACGCGCGCGAAGACCTCGTAAGCGCCCGCAGAGCGGCCCTCGGGGAGGCCTGTTCCCGGGCGGCCGGGATGCTGTCGGCCCTGACGTTCGAACAATCCGGCGCGGGCGACCCGCTCGAAAAGGCGCGCGCCATGCTCGCCGCCATGCCTGTGGACGGGGTCGAGCTGTTGCTGCTCGACGCGGACGGCGCCGTCGCGGCGCATTCGGGGCCGAACCTGCTCATCGGTCTCTCTTCCGGGAAACCAAGCCCGAACCTGGCCGCCGGTTTGAGCGAGCTGGCGGCCGCCGCCAGGAACGCGCCCGGCGCCATGGCCTATACGACGCTTTCCGGAGACGGCGGCGGTTCGGCGCCCCTGGAGCCGCTTCTGCTCGGGGCCATGTCCGCCGGTTCTTCCGGGCTGGTCGCGTGCGCCGCGACCTCGCTTCAGGGAATGGATCAGGAACTGGCCCGCAAGCGCCAGGCCGTCATCGCCGCCCTGCGCGACCGCCTGGGCGGCATGCCCGTGGCCAAGACCGGCTATGTCTACGTTTTTGACGAAGACTGCCGGATGCTTGTCCACCCCACCCTGGCGCCGGACGAATTCAGGAATCTGACGATTCCGGGAGAGGACGCGCATATGTGCGGCGAGCTCAAGCGGATCAGCCGCCAGCCCTGGGGCGCCAACCGGCTGTTCTACAACTGGGACCGCCCGGAAGACAAAGGCGTCTTCGTCTATCCCAAGATTTCCTGGTGCGTCCGCGAGCCCGCTTCCGGCTGGTACGTGGGGGCTTCGGTCTATGCCGAGGAAATGCGCATTTCCCTGCCCCGGATGATCGCCATCGTCTTTTTCCCGGCTCTCATGTCCATCGTGATCATGGGAAGCGGCCTCACCCTGCTCCTGCAGGCGCTGCTCAGGCCCGTGCGCGCGCTGTCCCTGGCCTGCCGGGAAATCGGCCGGGGGGATCTCCGGGCCCGGGCGCCCGAGGACGCGCCCGGGGAGCTGGGCTTTCTCGGACGCCAGTTCAACGCCATGGTGGACAGCCTTACCCGGCTGCGCCGCAAGGACAAACGGCGACAGGAGGAGCTGGAGGCGCTCAACAGCTCCCTGGAGCGCATGGTGGCCAAGCGCACCCAGGCTTTGGAGCGCAAAGCCGCCAAGCTGGCCAAGGCCAACGCCCGTCTGACCGAGCTCGACGCCCTGAAATCCTCCTTTCTTTCCTCGATCTCCCATGAGCTGCGCACCCCGCTCACCTCCATAAAGGGGTTCGCCAAGCTCATTGCGAAGGATCTCCAGAAGGTCGCCTCGGAGGGTCCGGAGCCGCCCGCCTCCTCTTCCGGCAAGCGCGAGCGCGCGTTGGACAATCTCGGGATCATCGTCGACGAAAGCGACCGCCTGACCAGGCTCATCAACGATGTGCTCGACCTGTCCAAGATCGAATCCGGCCGGGTGGAGTGGAAGGACGAGCCGTTCAACATCCGGGAGGCCATCCTGGACGCCGCCGCGTCCTTGTCCGAGGAACTCGCGAAAAAGCCCGACGTGACGCTTTCCCTGGATCTCCCCGTGGATTTGCCCCAGGTCAGGGCGGATCGGGGGCGGCTGACCCAGGTCATGCTCAATCTCCTGGACAACGCCTTGAAATTCACCCGCAAGGGGAGCGTGACGACGTGCGCCCGGTCAAGGGACGGCTGGCTGACGGTCGAAACGCGCGACACGGGCATGGGCATCCGGCGGGAGGACCTCTTAGGCGTCTTCGACAGATTCCAGCAGGCCGGCGCGGGGCCGGGCCTCCTTTTGGAAAAGCCCAAGGGCACGGGGCTCGGCCTTTCCATCTGCCAGAACATTCTCACCCGCCACGGCGGCCTGATCTGGGCGGAAAGCGAGCTGGGCAAGGGAACGTCCATCGTTTTCGAGATGCCGTTGGACTTCGCCCGGCCCGAGACGGAGGCGGAGGAGGAACAGGCCCGGGAAGCGCTCTACGCCGACGAAAACGCGCCGCTCATCCTGGCCGTCGATCCCGACCCGGCGGTGCGGGCCGGCCTGCGGCGCTGGCTCGAAAACGGCGGCTACCGGGCGCTGACCGCCCCCGGACATCGCCAGGCCCAGGATATCGCCGCGCACAATCCCGTGGACGGCTTGATCATGGATCTGGGAACGCCGTTGCCGGACGGACGAACGCCGTTTTCGGCCATCGACCATGACCCCATTTTGTCGGCCCTGCCCGCGCTCTCCCTGCGCCCGGGCGACGCATCCGGGGCGTTTGCGGCGCGGGACGGCGATACCGCCGGCGGACAACCCCTGCTCGACGCCCTGGACGCCTTGTTTCGCGAAAAAATCCCGGCCCGCGCCTGTCTGGCCGTAAGCGGCGACGGCGACCCCTCGCCCCAACGGATGCTCTTCGCCAGTCCGGACAACTGCCTCTTCCATGTTCCCGAAGCGCTGCCGGACATTCTGGAGGCGGGCTTCGAAGGGCTGGTCTTCATCCCCGCCCACCTGGCCGGACGCATGGACGTCGCGGCCCTGGCCGCCCGGCCCGGCGTCCAGATCGTCATCACT
The DNA here is from genome assembly GCA_937934715.1 of uncultured Desulfovibrionaceae bacterium. Taxonomy (GTDB): domain Bacteria; phylum Desulfobacterota; class Desulfovibrionia; order Desulfovibrionales; family Desulfovibrionaceae; genus CALGYO01. The sequence continues at coordinate 5,759 of CALGYO010000021.1, forward strand.
CCGGTCTAGCGTCGCCCCCTCGAAAAAACGCCCGCGCTTGGCGGGTCCATGCGCCTGGACCATGCGCATCTCCCAGAAGAAGAGCGCCCTCGCTTTCAAGAGCGTCGCCCGGACCCCGGCCTTTCCGGCGGTTATGGCCGCGCGGCCGCGGCCGGAACGCCTCCAGGCCCAAAAGCGTTTGGACGCCCGGGGCCCCGGTCCGTTTCCCGGCGATCCGCGTCTTGCGGCGGTCTCATCCTCCTTGATTTGCCCGAAGCGCCGAGTCCGCGAACGCGGCGCGTCCAGACGCCTGGACGCGCCTTGCGGGTGCGAACGTCTCCCATGCCGTCCGGGAAGCCGCGCTCCGGGCCGCTTCATTTTTACGAACCCTTCTGATACGGTCCGCCCTGTTCGAAAACGCTGCGCCCGAGGACGACACATGAACGTCGCCGACATGGTTCTGGCCATCATCTGGATATTCTTCTTTATCCGGGGATATTTCCGGGGATTGGTCCACGAGCTGGGCGCGCTGGCCGCGCTCATCTGCGCGTTCTACGCGGCCAGGACCTACAGTCCCCTCGCCGCGCCCTACCTGACCGGGTGGGTCACCGGGAGCTCTGCCACGGCGGCCGCCTATATCCTGATCTTCGCGCTGACCCTGCTCGGCGTCTGGATGCTGGTTCTGGGGATGGCCGGACTGGTCAAGATCGCCATGGTCCAGTGGGCGGACCGGCTTTTCGGGGGCTTTTTCGGCCTGGCCAAGGGCGTGGTCCTGACGGCCGCCCTGCTTTTTCTGTACATCCAGGTCGCGGGCGCCCGGCCGGAATGGCTCAGCCATTCCAAACTCGCGCCCGTGCTCGATTCCATCGTTTCCGCCGTGTCGAGCTACGCCCCGCCCAACCTGGTGGAAAAAATCAAGACCATCAAACCCTAAGTCTTTTCGCCGGGCCAATCCCCGCGCGTTTCAAGGAAATCATGGCCAACGAACACGCCGCCCTCGACCGTCTGTCCTCCGTCATCGACGCCCTGCTCGGCCCCGCCGGCTGCCCCTGGGACAAGACCCAAACCCCCGTCAGTCTGTGCGACTACGTCATCGAGGAAGCCTTCGAGCTGGTGGAGTGCATCAGGGGAGGCGACGCGCAGGGGACCATGGAGGAGCTTGGGGACGTCCTGTTCCTGCTTTTGTTCATCGCCCGGCTGCACAAGGACCGGGGGGATTTCACCCTGGCCGACTCCCTGGAGGCCGAAGCGGCCAAAATGATTCGCCGCCATCCCCACGTGTTCGACGACCTGACCATCGAAAACCGCGAGGAGCTTCTGCGCAACTGGGAGCGCATCAAGCGCCAGGAGGGCCAGGGGAAGACCGGGGTGTTCGACAGCCTGCCCGGCGGACTGCCGCCCCTGCTCAAGGCCTACCGCATCCACTCCAAGGCCGCCCGGACCGGGTTCACCTGGGAATCGGACGCGGACATGGAACAGGCCCTGGCCAAGGAAAAGGCCGAGCTCGACGCGGCCGCCGCAAGCGGGGACCAGGCCGCCCTCGAGGAGGAATTCGGGGACTATCTCTTCGCCCTGACGGAATGGGGACGGCGCAAGGGACTCAAGGCCAACGCCTGCCTGGACATGGCCAACGCCAAATTCCTGAGCCGTTTCGCCAGGATGGAGGCCCTCATGGCCGAGCGCGGCCTGGACGCCTCCTCCTTGTCCCTTGGCCAGTGGAACGCCCTGTGGGAGGAGGTCAAGGCCGCGGGACGGCCGTGACCGGCGGCCCCGGCTCCGGTTCGTGAACGCGGCCCTACCGCCTGGAGCGCAAAAGCCCCCCCCCGCTCCGGCGGCGTTCGCCCCGGGCCCCGCCGCGCATGACCGTTCCGGCGGATTCACGCGGCGATATGGCGCCCCTGTCGCGCTCCCGGCAATACCGGGCCGGCATTGAAATATCCGGGGAACCGGCCTATCATCGGGCATCGTCCGCTCCCCTCTTCCTCTTCCGGAGACGTCATGCGCAGGCCGGACCTGAAAAAAATACTGCTTTTGGCCTTGCTGGCGGCCCTGGCCGGGGCGTTTTTCGCCTTCGGCCTGGGCGACGCCTTCTCCCTTGCCTCCATCAAGGCGAACCAGACGCGCTTCGCCCTGTTCTACGCGGAAAATCCGGCGTTGACCCTGGGCGGTTTTTTTCTGCTCTACGTGGCCGTGACGGCCCTCAACCTTCCCGGAGCGACCATCCTGGGCCTGGCCGGAGGCGCGCTTTTCGGCTTCTGGGCCGGGGTGGCCGTCATCTCCTTCGCCAGCTCCATCGGGGCGACCCTGGCCTGCGCGCTGTCCCGCTACCTCTTCCGGGCGGCCGTACTGCGGCGGTTCGGGGACAGGCTGGCCGGAATCAACGAAGGCGTGGCCAGGGAAGGGGCCTATTATCTCTTCACCATGCGGCTCATTCCGGCCATCCCCTTTTTCGTCATCAACATGGTCATGGGGCTGACCTCCATGCGCCTTTTCACCTTCTACTGGGTCTCCCAGATCGGCATGCTGCCCGGCACGGCGGTCTACGTGAACGCGGGCCGGGAACTCGGCTCCATCGATAGCCTGTCCGGCGTCCTTTCGCCCGGACTTCTTCTGTCGTTCATTCTTCTCGGCGTCTTTCCCCTGATCGTGAAAAAGGCCCTTGCCCTTTTTAAACACCGCCCGGGCGGCCCGGCCTGACCGGCCCTTTCGCCCATGCCCAAGACGGAGGCCACATGACCCAGGAATCCTACAGCGCGGACATCGAGATCACTCCCGACGCCCCTGTTCCCGCCGGAAACGAAAACGCCTGCGCGTTCGAAAAGGTTCCCACTCCGCTGGTTCTGGTCATCTTCGGCGCCACCGGGGATCTCACCTCGCGCAAGCTGTTCCCCGACCTCTACTCCCTCTATGCGGCGGGCGCCCTGCCGGACGATTTCTGCATCGTAGGGGCCAGCCGCTCCGCCCTGAGCGACGAGGAATTCCGGGCCCGCATGAAAAAGGCCCTGGACGAGCACGGCGCCGAGGATCTCTCCCAGTGGCCGGGCATGGAAAAACGCCTGACCTACCGGCGGGTCCAGTTCGACGACCCCGCCTCCTTCGCCGATCTGGCCGGCTATCTGTCGGTCCTTTGCAAGGACTGCAACCTCGGCCACAACAAGCTCTTTTATCTGGCCGTGCCGCCCACCGCCTACGGCCCCATCGCCCGCAACCTGGGCGGGGCGGGACTGGCTTCCCAGGAAAAAGGCTATTCGCGCATCGTCATCGAAAAGCCTTTCGGCCGCGACCTGGCTTCGGCCCGGACCCTGGAAACCGATCTGCACGCCCATTTCGAGGAAAAACAGATCTTCCGCATCGACCACTACCTGGCCAAGGACACGGTGCAGAACATCCTCATGCTGCGCTTCGCCAACGCCATTTTCGAACCCCTGTGGAACCGCAACTACATCCAGCACGTGCGCATCACCGCCGCCGAAAGTCTGGGCGTGGGAGGGCGCGCCGGGTATTACGACGAGGCCGGGGTGTTGCGCGACATGTTCCAGAACCACATGATGCAGCTGCTGGCCTTGTGCGCCATGGAGCCGCCGTCGCTCTTCGAATCCGAACGGCTGCGCGACGAAAAAAACAAGGTTTTCCGCAGCTTGCGTCCCGTGCCCCTCGACAGGCTCGACGACTATCTCGTCCTTGGGCAATACGCTTCCGGCGTGGTGGACGGCGCGGCGGTCCCGGGCTATCATGAGGAACCCGGCGTGGCTCCGGATTCGCGCACGCCCACCTTCGCCTGTCTGAAGGTCTACGTGGACAACTGGCGGTGGCAGGGCGTTCCCTTCTACATCTCCTCGGGCAAGCGCATGACGGAAAAGCGCACGGAGATCGCGGTCAAATTCAAGGACGCGCCCTTCTCCATGTTTCGCCGCGCCCTGGGTGAGAAAATGGAGCCCAACCGGCTGATCATGCGCATCCAGCCCAGGGAGGAGGTTACCCTGACCTTTCAGGCCAAGATACCGGGCCCCATGTGCCTGCGCACCGTGAGCATGAATTTCGACTACGCCCAGGGCTTTCCCAAGGGCGTGACCTTCGACGCCTACGCCAAGTCGCTTCTGGACTGCATGCTCGGGGACCACACGCTGTTCTGGCGCCAGGACAGCGTGGAGCTCTCCTGGGAATTTCTGACCCCGGTCCTCGAAGCCTGCGAAAAACCTGGAAGCACGGTGGTCATCCATCCCTACGAACCGGGCGGCCTGGGCCCCCTGGAGGTGGACAAATTCTATTCCGAAGGCAGGCCCCAGTCATGAGCGCGGCGAAAGACGTTCGCCGGTTCACGGACAAGGACGCCTTCATCCACGCGGCGGCGGATTTCATCCGGGCGGCCATTCTGGAAAAAACCTCCCGCAAGGAGCGCTTTTCCCTGGCCCTGTCAGGCGGCTCCACCCCCGCCCCGGTCTACCAGGCCCTGGCCGGAAGCGCGGATCCGAAAGACGTCTTCCCCTGGCCCTGGGTCCACCTGTTTTTCAGCGACGAGCGCATGGTTCCGCCGGACGACGAGCGCAGCAATTTCCGCATGGCCGCGGACGCGCTTTTCAGCGACGCCTCCATCCCGGCGGAGAACATCCATCGCATGCCCGGAGAGCTTCTTTCCGCCGAGCAGGCGGCCCTGGACTACGAAGACGAAGTGCGCGGCTTTTTCAAAAGCGGGCGGTGCGAGATTCCGCGCTTCGACCTCATCCTTCTCGGCATGGGGCCGGACGGGCATACGGCTTCGCTGTTTCCCCAAAGCCCGGTCCTCGGCGAAACCCGCAAGCTCGTGGCCGCCGCCCCGGTTCCGCCCCTTTCGCCCCAGGTCCCCAGACTGACCTTCACCCTGCCCCTAGTGAACGCCGCCCGGCGCGTCCTGTTCCTGGTCTCCTCCAAAGGCAAGGAAGAGGCGCTCGCGGCCGCGCTTTCGCCGTTATCCCAGGCCTCCCCGCCCGCCGGAATGGTCAACCCGGCCTCGCCAGCGGTCTGGATGATCCTGGACCCGGCCCCGTAACCCCGTACCTCAACTCGTAAAGGAAGAGCCATGCCAGACCAGAAAAACCTCGACCAGCTCTGCGTCAACGCCATCCGTTTTCTTTCGGCCGACGCCGTCCAGAAAGCCAACTCCGGACACCCGGGCGCCCCCATGGGCGCCGCCGCCCCGGTCTACGCCCTGTGGGACCGGTTCCTCAGGCATAATCCGGAAAATCCCGCCTGGGCCAACCGGGACCGCTTCATCCTCTCCGCCGGGCACGCCTCCATGCTGCTGTATTCCCTGCTCCACCTGACCGGCTACGACCTGCCCATCGAGGAAATCGAGAATTTCCGCCAGTGGGAGAGCATGACCCCGGGCCACCCGGAATACGGCCTGACCCCGGGCGTGGAGTGCACGGCCGGTCCCCTGGGCCAGGGCTTCGCCAACGGCGTGGGCATGGCCATCGCCGAGCGCTGGCTCGCCGCCAAATTCAACAAGTCCGGCCACGAAATCATAGACCATTACACGTACGCCCTGGTCTCGGACGGCGACCTCCAGGAAGGCGTGTCCGCCGAGGCCGCCAGCCTGGCCGGAACCCTGGGGCTCGGCAAAATCATCTATCTCTACGACTCCAACCACATCCAGATCGAAGGCTCCACCAGCCTGGCCTTCACCGAGGACGTGGGCGAGCGCTTCCTGGCCTACGGCTGGCAGGTCATCCCCAACGTGGACGGCAACGACATCGAGGCCGTGACCACCGCCATCATGAAGGCCCAGGCCGAGAAGCTCAGGCCCTCCCTCATCATCTGCAACACCGTCATCGGCTTCGGCAGCCCCCGGGCCGGATCGTCCAAGGCCCACGGCGAACCGCTGGGCGAGGACAACCTGCGCGAGGCCAAAAAGAACCTGGGCTGGCCGGAATCCCCGTCTTTCCTGGTTCCCGGAGAGGTTGCCGCCCACATGGGCCAGGCCAAGGAGCGCGGCAAGGAATTCGAAGCCGCCTGGTGGGAAAAATTCGAGGCCTACAGCCAGGCCTATCCCCAGGAAGCCGGCCTGTTGACCTCCTTCCTCGAATCCACGCCCCCCGAGGGTTTTGAGGAAGCCATCGCCGGGCTCTATCCCGACGGCTCCAAGCCCGTGGCCACCAGAAACGCCTCGGGCGCGGCCCTAAACGCCATCGCCAAGCGCATCGGCAACCTCATGGGCGGCTCGGCGGACCTGGCCCCCAGCAACAAGACCATGCTGGACGGCGAAGAGGCCTTTTCCGAGACCGAACCCGCCGGACGCAACATGCACTTCGGCGTGCGCGAACACGCCATGGGCTCCATCGCTCTGGGCATGTCGCTGCACGGCGGCATATTCCCCTACACCGGCACCTTCCTGGTCTTCTCGGACTACATGCGCCCGCCCATCAGGCTCGCGGCTCTGTCCAAGAAACAGATCATCTGCGTGTTCTCCCACGACAGCATCGGCGTGGGCGAGGACGGCCCCACCCACCAGCCGGTGGAGCATCTCATGGCCCTGCGGACCATTCCCAATCTGACCGTGCTGCGGCCGGGCGACGCCAACGAGACCTGCCTGGCCTGGGTGGCGGCGCTGAAGAAGATCGACGGCCCCTCCTGCATCGTGAGCACCCGCCAGAACCTGCCCGTGCTCGACAGGACGGAATGCGCCCCGGCCGAGGGGACCCTGCGCGGCGGCTACGTCCTGTGGCAGGCCGATCCGGCCCGTCTGGACGCCATCCTCATCGCCACGGGCTCCGAGCTGTCCCTGGCCCTGGACGCGGCCAAGGCCCTGGCCAAGGAAGGGATCATGACCCGGGTGGTCTCCATGCCCGCCTTCGATCTCTTCGACGCCCAGCCCGAGGCCTACCGGAACGAGGTCCTGCCCCCCGAGGTCACGGCCAGGATTTCCGCCGAGGCCGGAACCACCTTCGGCTGGCAGAAATACGTGGGACTCAATGGCGCCTCGCTCGGTCTCGACCATTACGGCGCCAGCGCCCCGGCCGGACGCCTGTTCAAGGAATTCGGCTTCACCGTGGAAAATCTGTGCGCCATGGTGAAAAAGGTCCTGGGCAAGTAGCCCTCCCCTTCGCGAGCGTTCGACGGGACGGAAGGCCGTACGGCCTTCCGTCCTTCAGACTGCTGACAAAGACCCGATCGTTGCGCTCAATCAAAAAAGCCAGGCCCTCGCGTATTGCGATACGCGTCGGCCCTGGCTTTTTTTCGCGTCTTGCGCTCGACCTTGAACGTCGCCTGGCCAATAAGAAGTTCGTCATTAAGCTGGGTACGGAAGGCCATACGGCCTTCCGTACCTTTTTTATCCTTGATCAACCCGCCTTCCTGCCCCCTCCCTTTCGCCGGATCGTCGCTTCTTTTAACGGCGATATTTAGCCCTCCCCGTTGACACGAATATTATTTCCAGATACTTCTCCCAATCGTGTTACGTTTCATATTATAATAACACTTACCCGGACTCGCCGCCCTCCAGGTCATCCTGCCCGCGCGGCCGCTCCCGGGAGAGCGAAGCCCGGCCGGTCCGCTTGACCGACCGGCGCGCAGAGGAGTTCCAATGAGCGACGACGCAAGGGTTGACTGGCTTGACGAAGACCGCATCAACGACATCCTGAGCGCTGGCGGAAAAACCGAGGCGGGACGCATACGGGAAATTCTCGCAAAGGCCCGGGAACTCAAGGGGCTGACCATGGAGGAAGCCGCCGCCCTCATGGCGGCGGACGATCCCGAACTTTTGGACGAGCTCTACGTGAGCGCCAAAAAGGCCAAGGAGGAGATCTACGGCCGCAGGCTGGTCTTTTTCGCCCCGTTATACATCGCCAACCATTGCCGGAACGAATGCCTGTACTGCGCCTTCAGGCGCTCCAACCAGGCCGTGACCCGGCGCATCCTCAGCATGGAGGAGATCGCCGAGGAGACCCGGATCATCATCCGCCAGGGCCACAAGCGCATCCTGCTGGTGGCCGGGGAATCCTATCCGGGCCAGGGCATCGGCTACATCCTGAAAGCCATCGAGACGATCTACGCCGTCAAGGAGGGAACCGGGGAGATCAGGCGGCTCAACGCCAATCTGGCGCCGCTGTCCCTGGACGATTTCCAGGAACTCAAAAAGGCCAACATCGGCACCTACCAGCTCTTCCAGGAGACCTACCACCGCGAAACCTACGCCAAGGTCCACGTAAGCGGGAAGAAACGTGATTTCGACTGGCGGGCTTCGGCCATGGACCGGGCCATGCTGGCGGGCATCGACGATGTGGGACTGGGCGTGCTGTACGGCCTCGCCGACTGGAAATTCGACACCCTGGCCCTTCTCGCCCACGTGGCCCACCTGGAGGACCGCTTCGGCGTGGGCTGCCACACCATCAGCGTGCCCAGGATCGAACCGGCCGTGGGCTCCGAACTGGCCTACAACCCGCCCCATCCTTTGGCTGACGAGGATTTCAAGAAGCTGGTGGCCATCCTGCGCCTGACCGTGCCCTACACCGGGCTCATCATGTCCACCCGGGAAAACGCGGCCATGCGCAAGGAAACCTTCGCCCTGGGCGTGTCCCAGATCTCGGCGGGCAGCCGCACCAACCCCGGCGGCTACGCGGACGACATCCAGGAGGAAGCCAGCCAGTTCCAGCTCGGCGACCACAGGTCCCTTGACGAGGTCATAAAAGACGTGTCCGAGCTCGGCTACATTCCGTCCTTCTGCACGGCCTGCTACCGCCTGGGCCGCACGGGCCACGATTTCATGGATCTGGCCAAGCCAGGGCTCATCAAGGAAAAATGCGCGCCCAACGCCCTGTCCACCTTCGAGGAATACCTCCTGGACTACGCCCCGGACGACGTAGCCGCGGCCGGGGAGCGAGCCATCTCCCTGGAGCTTTCGGACATGGCGCCCAAGGTGCGCCGGGTGTCCGAGCGCCTGCTGGAAAAGGTCAGGTCGGGGCGGCGCGATGTCTTTTGCTGAGACCGGCCCGGTTGCGGACGGCATGCGCCTGGAGCATGATTTCCTGGGCGAAAAGGCCGTTCCGGCGAACGCCTTGTACGGGATCCACGCGGCCCGGGCGGCGGAGAATTTTCCGCTGTCCGGCCGCCCCATCAGGCCCGAGCTCGCCGCCGCCCTGGCCATGGTCAAGCTGGCCTGCGCCAGGGCCAACGCCGAACTCGGCCTGCTGGGCCGGGACGCGGCCCGGGCGCTCATCACGGCCTGCGAGGCCTTCCTGGCCGGGGAGGGCCGCCAGGCCATGATCGTGGACGCCCTCCAGGGCGGCGCCGGGACCTCGGCCAACATGAACGTCAACGAAATCCTGGCCAACATGGCGGGCGCCCTGCTGGGCGATCCGCCCGGAAGCTACGCCAGCGTCCATCCGCTCGCCCACGTCAACCTGCACCAGTCCACCAACGACGTCTTTCCCACCGCCGTCAGGACGGCGGTCCTTCTGGCCCTGAAGGACCTGGAACAGGAAACCGCCGCCTTGCAGGAGGCTTTCCAGAAAAAGGAGCGAGCCTTCGCGGACGTGGTCAGAATCGGCCGCACCCAGCTTCAGGAGGCCGCGCCCATGACCCTGGGGGCCGCCTTCTCCGCCTACGCCGAGGCCGTCTCCAGGGACCGCTGGCGCATCTTCAAATGCGAGGAGCGGCTGCGGGTGGTCAACCTGGGCGGCACGGCCATCGGTACGGGCATCGGCGCCCCCAGGGACTACATCTTCCTTGTGGTGGAAAAACTGCGCGAAATCACGGGGCTCTCTCTGGCCCGGGCGGAAAACCTCACGGACGCCACGCAGAACGCCGACCCCTTCGTGGAGGTCAGCGGCATCCTGCGGGCCATGGCCGTGAACCTGTTCAAGATTTCCTCGGACCTGCGCCTTCTGGCCTCGGGCCCTTCCTCGGGCTTTCACGAACTCGTCCTCCCCGCCCTCCAGGCGGGTTCGAGCCTCATGCCCGGCAAGGTCAATCCCGTAGCCTGCGAAGCCGTGGGCCAGGCCGCCATCGCGGTCATGGCCCGCGATTTCATCGTGAGCCAGACGGCCATGCTTGGCCAGCTCGAACTCAACGCCTTCCTGCCCCTTTTGGCGGACGCCCTCCTCACAGCCATCTCCCTGCTCACGGCGGCCGCCCGGATTTTCCGGACCCGTTGCGTGGAAGGGATCGGCGCGGACAGGAAAGCCTGCCTGGAGCACGCGCGCCAGAGCCCGGCCCTGGCCGTGGCCCTGGCTCCGGTCATCGGCTACGACGCGGCCGCCAACGTCGCCCTCGAGGCGAGCCGGACAGGGACATCGGTCCTGGAAACCGCGCGAGCGAGCGGCCTGCTTCCCCCCGAAACGCTCGAAGCGCTTCTTTCGCCCGAAGCCGTGACCCGGCTCGGCGAACGCCCGGGGAGGCGTCCATGAACGCTTCCATGACACATCCCCTGACCAAGGCCGACATCCTGGACCGTCTCCTGAACCAGCCCCTGGACGAACTCATGGCCGAGGCCCGCGAGGTCCTTTTGGCGGTCAAGGGCGACGCCATCCATCTGCGCGGCATTGTGGAATTCTCCTCCCACTGCGTCCGCGACTGCCTCTACTGCGGCCTGCGCCGGGACAACCGGAAAGCCCGCAGAATCCGTCTGAGCGAGGAGGAAATCCTGGGCGCCGCGCTCTACGCCGTCAGCGCCGGAGTGGACACGGTGGTTCTGCAATCCGGCGACGATCTGGCGTACAGGGCCGAGGATCTGGCCTTCGTCATCCATAAGATCAAGTCCCTGACGGGCGCGGCCGTGACCGTAAGCTGCGGCGAGCGGCCTTTTCGCGACTACGTCCTGTGGCGCGAGGCGGGCGCGGACCGCTACCTCATGCGCCACGAAACCGCCGACCCGGACCTCTACGCCCGCCTGCACCCCGGCCGGACCCTGGACCAGCGGCTCACGGCCCTGCGCGCCTTGTCGCGCCTGGGCTACGAGACCGGGGCGGGCTGCATCGTGGGGCTGCCCGGGCAGACACCGGACATCCTGGCCCAGGACGTCATGCTGGTTAGGGAGCTCGGCGCGGCCATGTGCGGCGTGGGTCCGCTTCTGCCCCAGGCCGGGTCCGGTCTGCCGGGCGTCGCGCCGGGAAGCCTGGAAACCACCCTGCGCATGATCGCCCTGATCCGCCTGGCCTGCCCCGGCATCAACATTCCGGCCACCACCGCCCTGGCCAGCCTCGACCCCGCGCGCGGGCACAGCCTGGGGCTTCTGGCCGGGGCCAATGTCATCATGCCCGTGTTCACGCCGGACCGCCTTCGCGGAAGCTACCGCATCTACGACGGCAAGATCCCCGTCAAACCCGAGGACGCCCATACGGCCGCCCAGGCGGCGGGCCGCAGGCTCCTCAAACCAAAGCGAGTCCTTCCCCATGCTTGACGCGCCCAAAGGCCTGCGCCTTTCAATCGGCATCTACGGCCGCCGCAACGCCGGGAAATCCTCCCTGCTGAACGCGCTTACGGGCCAGGCGGCCGCCATCGTCTCGGAAACGCCCGGAACCACGGCCGATCCTGTGGAGAAAACCCTGGAGATGGCGCCGCTTGGGCCCGTTGTCTTCATCGATACGGCCGGGGTGGACGACTCCGGGGACCTCGGCGAGCTGCGCAAGGCCCGCACGTTCCAGACCATGGATCGGGCCGATCTGGCCATCCTGGCGTGCGCGGAAGCGGGCTGGGGGGAATACGAGGACGCCCTGGCCGCCATGCTCGACGAACGCGGCGTCCCCTTTCTGGCGGTCTTCAACAAGGCGGACGCGGTCGAGGCCGATCCCGAAAGAATGCGCGCCCTGCGCCTTTCCCTGCGCCCGGCCGTGGCGGCCAGCGCCCTGCATGGCCAGGGCATGGAGGCCATCCGGGAAGCGCTGGTCCGGCTCGCGCCCAAGGACTGGTTCGCCCCGCCCCGGCTTCTCGGGGATCTGCTGTCCGCCGGGGACCTGGCCGTCCTCATCGTTCCCATCGATCTCGGCGCGCCCAAGGGACGCCTCATCCTGCCCCAGGTCCAGGCCATCCGCGACGTTCTGGACAGCGACGCCTATTGCGTCACTGTCAAGGAGCGCGAGCTGCGCGAGGCCTACGCCCGGATGAACCGCCCGCCCGCCCTGGCCGTGTGCGATTCCCAGGTGGTCCTGAAGGCCGCCGCGGACACGCCCCCGGACGTCCCCCTGACCACCTTTTCCATCCTCATGGCCCGGTTCAAGGGCGATCTGCCCGTGTTGGCCAGGGGCGCGGCGGCCATCGAAACCCTCTCCCCCGGCGACCGGGTCCTCATCGCCGAGGGCTGTTCCCATCACCCCCTGGCCGACGACATCGGCCGGGTCAAGATTCCCCGCTGGCTGCGCCAGTACGCGGGCGGGGCCATCGTGACCGAAATCTGCGCGGGCAAGGACTTTCCCGAGGACCTTTCGCCCTACCGCCTGGTCATCCACTGCGGCGCCTGTACGCTCAACCGGGCCAACATGCTGGCCCGCATGTACCGGGCCCAGAGCCAGGACGTTCCCATCACCAACTACGGCGTGGCCATATCCTTTTTGCAGGGCGTCCTGCCCCGGACCCTCGCCTCGTTTCCCGCCGCCCTGGCGGCCTTCGAGACAGCCTTCAGGCGGGCGGCCGAAACAAAGGATGCGGCGCCCGCATACGGCGCGGAAGCGGGCCGCATGGCCTGACCGCGAGAGTCGGCGGAAACCGGCGGCGCGCGGCGCGCGTCCCGGTCATGAAACACCAACCGCGTACGCAAGGAGCGAAACATGCAAGAGATCGAACGCGTCCACTACGCCTCGACCAACGCCGTTCCCAAACCGGGCGCGGCGGACACGACCTTTTTCGTGCAGGTGGACCAGGCGAAATGCCAGTCCTGCGGAACCTGCGAAGAGGTCTGTTCCACCGGCGCCATCCAACCCTCCGACGGACAAAACGGCCCGCGCACGGTCGTGGACCCCACGGCCTGCATGAACTGCGGCCAGTGCCTGGCCAACTGTCCCTTCGGAGCGATCTACGAGAACGTGTCGTTCCTCGACAAGATCGAGGCCGCCCTGGCCGATCCCAAGGTCAAGGTCGTGACCATGCCCGCCCCGGCGGTGCGCTACGGCCTGGGCGAGTGTTTCGGCTATCCCACGGGGACCTACGTGGGCGGCAAGATGTTCACGGCCCTGCGTCAGCTCGGCTTCGACAAGATCTGGGACAACCAGATGACCGCCGACGTGACCATCATGGAGGAAGGCACGGAGCTGCTCAACAGGGTGAGCGGCAAGAACAAGGCTCCCCTGCCCCAGTTCACCTCCTGCTGCCCGGGCTGGATCAAGTTCGCCGAGACCTTCTATCCCCAGATCCTGCCCAACCTGTCCTCGTGCAAATCGCCCATCGGCATGCTGGGTCCCCTGTGCAAGACCTACGGCGCCCAAGAGGCCAAGATCGATCCCAAACAGATGTTCACCGTGTCGATCATGCCCTGCATCGCCAAGAAGTTCGAGGGGTTGCGCCCCGACATCAAGGACATCGACGCCACCATCACCACCCGTGAGCTGGCCTACCTGATCAAGAAACACAAGATCGACTTCAAGAACCTCAAAGACAGCGAGCCGGATTTCGATCTCGGCGAGTCCACCGGCGCGGGAACCATCTTCGGCAACAGCGGCGGCGTGATGGAAGCCGCCCTGCGTCTGGCCTACGAGGTCCTTTCCGGGGAAAAGCTCACCGGCGACGCGGTCAACATCACGCCCGTGCGCACCCACACCGGCGTCCAGGCGGCCGACGTCAACGTGCCCAAGTTCGGCGTGGTCAAGGTCTGCGTGATAAGCGGCCTGCACAACGCCGTGCCCATCATCGAGGAAGTGATCGCCGGCAAATCGCCCTACCACTTCATCGAGGTCATGACCTGCCCCGGCGGCTGCGTGAACGGCGCGGGCCAGCCGCTCGCGCCCGACACCCTGCAGTCGTCGCTCTTTAAGAGCGTCATCGCCAGGATGAACCGGCGTTTCCACATGAGAACCATGGGCTAAAGGAGGAAACCATGAGCATGATGATCATGACCCGGCGCGGCTTCATCAAGACCGCCGGATTCGCCGCGGGCGCCTGTCTGATGGGCGTGAACTTCACCAAAAAGGCCTACGCCCAGGCCAAGGAGTACCTCGCGGAGCGGCAGCTGTCCGTGTACAAACACGATACGGCCATGAAATACCGCAAGTCCCAGGACAGCCCGGCCATCAAGAAGATCTACAAGGACTTCCTGCACGAGCCCTGCGGCCACGTGTCCCACGAACTGCTGCACACCCATTACCACGACCGTTCGGCGGCGCTGAAGGCCCTCACCGCCAAGGGGGTGAAGCTGAAAATCGGCGCCTAGCGCGGCGCCGTTTGACCACCGGCGCGCTCTTTCACGTTAAACGCCGCGTATGAAAACGCGGCATGAGCGCGGCCCGGCTTTTGGAACGCGGCGTGCGCCTGCGGCGAGGCGATGCTGACCCCGGGGCGAAACGTCCGCACAGGAACCGGCGCGGAGGCGATCAAGGAGACCCTCATGGAAACGATCATGGAAACGGCCAAGGAAAAACGCATCGGCGTAGTCAGCGTGGTCATCGGCAGACGCGAGGACGCGGCCCCCAAGGTCAACCAGCTGTTGACCCGGTTCGGCCATCTCATCATCGGCCGCATGGGCGTGCCCTACCGGGAGCGGGGCGTCTCGGTCATCGCGCTCATCGTGGAGGCGGACACGGACGAGCTGGGGGCGCTCACCGGCAAGCTCGGCATGATGCCCGGAGTGACGGTCAAGTCGCTCATGATCTAGCCTCGCGTCCGCAAGCCTATCAATCCATGGCGCAATACCCCGCCGTCATTCGAATTTTCTCGAAGATTTCCATTGGAGCCGTCCCGGCGCGCCACATCCGCCGAAAGCGGCGCGGACCGTATCATGATTATCCTGAACGTAGTGCGCGTCAAAGGCCCAAGCGCGTATTCATGATCCCTTCGGACGATTTTTCCGGAGAGATACTGCGCCTCCAGGCCATGCATTCTTTTTGCGTACCGTCTTTACAGGATAGTCCGGCGCCCTATGATAGAGGAAAAAGGAGGCGTTATGAAGGGCGACCACGAACACAAGCACGAGCATGAGCACGAGCATACCCACGAACACGAGCACGAACACGAGCATCCGGGCATCGGCAAGCACAGCCACAAGCACAGTCATACCCATGCCCACGACCACGAGCACGAACACAAGCACCCGCACGGCCATGAGGGCGGACACGGCCATGATCACGAGCATGCGGGCGAACACGGTCCCCATGACCACGAGCATCCGGGACACGAAAACGCGTCCCACGACGACCATACGCACTAGAAACGCCCGCTGAACGCGCGCGGTCGCGGACAAGACGGCCAAGACCAGAGCATTTCCCCAGCGCGCCGGGGGGATTCGGGGACCACGCGGCATGCGCGGCGCGAATCGCCCCGGCGCGTTCCCGTTACCCCGGGCTGACCGGGAACGCCTGGGCAGGAGAGCCGCCGGACCGGACGAGCGGGGAGCCGCGTCCCCGGCGTCCCGTTGGCGGACCCTGCTGAGGGCCGGGCGCGCGCAGGGCGTCGTGCGCGTACGTCGCCTCTTGGAGGAGGCCGGGAAGAATGACGCGGCCCTGTCCCCGTGTCCTTGTGCGCCCCCCCTTTGAGCCGCGCATCGCTTTATCCCGCACGCGGCGCTTCCGGAGCGGCGGCCCTTTTGGCGCTTTCCGGGCCATGACCGTCCGGCGCCCCGAAAAAGCCGTGTGCGTCGAAAAGGCCGGGGCGCCCGGCGCTGCCAGCCTCTTTCTCCGCTTGCCCCTGCTTTTCGCACATGCGGCAACTTTTTTCTCGATCCATCATTTTTATGTAGCACGATTTAAATTTTCGTGCCATTATCATTTCGCCATTGATTGATCCCTGGAGACGTCCCCGCTTCCGGCCGCCATTCGGGAGGCGCAAGCCGCCGACTTCGCGCCGGGCGGCCGGAAGCCGTGGACGGCGCTGATTCCATTCCGCCGTCTCTCCCCTGCTCCTTCCCGCCAAGTTCGAGAAGAGTCTTCCCCTTTTCGTGCTACTTTTCCTAACGTCATACTCGTTTCACCTTGACTGACTCTTTATTTTATGAAAATCGTGCCACATATTTTTTGTTCGTATAACAGTGAAACGCCGGACGCGCACCGGCGCCCGGCCCAAGCGGGGGAGCGTTTCATGCAGTCGCGATTTTCCCTTTGGCTTCTGGCCCTGTGTCTTTTCACCGCCGCCGTTTCGGGGATTCCGGCCGCGAGCGCGGCCGGGGAGGGCGAAACCCTGGTCTATTCCTGGAACAGCAACGTGGGGCCGCTCAATCCCCACCTGTATTCCCCCAACCAGATGTTCGCCCAGGGCATGGTCTACGAACCCCTGGTCCAATACCAGGCCGACGGCTCCATCGCGCCCTGGCTCGCCGAATCCTGGAACATCTCCGAGGACGGAAAAACCTACGATTTCACCTTGCGCCAGGGCGTGGTCTTTTCGGACGGGACGCCCTTCGACGCCAAGGCCGTGAAAATGAATTTCGACGCCATCCTGAAAAACCGCAAACGCCATGAATGGCTGGAACTGATCAATCAGATCGAGTCGGTGACGGTCCTTGACCCCCGCACGGCGCGCATCACCCTGCGCGAGGCCTATTATCCCGCCCTGCAGGAGCTGGCGCTTATCCGGCCGCCCCGCTTCCTCTCGCCCTCGGCCTTCCCCGATGACGGCGACACGTCCAAAGGCATGAAAGCGCCCATCGGCACGGGTCCCTGGAAACTCGTGGAGATCAAGAAAGGCGAATACGACGTGTTCGAGGCCAACGAGCGCTACTGGGGACAAAAGCCCTTTTTCAAGCGCCTTGTGGTCAAGGTCATCCCGGATTCCAGCGCCCGGTCCATCGCCTTCGAAACCGGCGAAATCGACCTCATCTACGGTTCCGGCGGCCATGGCGGCGGGCAGCTCGGCCTGGACGAATTCAAGCGCTTCCAGGCGTCCAAGGACCTGGTCACGGACGTCTCCGGCCCCCTGGCCACCCGGTCCCTCGCCGTCAACTCCAACCGCTTTCCCACGAACGACCTCGCCGTGCGCAAGGCCATCCTGCACGCCGTGGACAAGAAGGCCATGGCGGAGCACATTTTCCTCGGGGTGGAAAAGCAGGCGGATACGCTGTTCGCGCCCAACATGCCCTACTGCGATCTGGGACTTCCCCCCTACGCCTTCGACCTGGAAAAATCCGCCGAACTGCTGGAAAACGCGGGCTGGAAGCTCGACCCCGCCTCGGGCTATCGCATGAAGGACGGCGCGGAGCTTTCCCTGGATCTGTGCTTCGTGGGCAACGACGCCCTGCAAAAGGCCGTGGCCGAGGTGATCCAGGGGGATTTGCGCAAGGCCGGGATCAAGGTCAACCTGGTGGGCGAGGAACCCGATTCCTTCAACGTACGCCAGAAAAACGGCGAATTCGGCATGATCTTCGACGACACCTTCGGCGTGCCCTATGACCCGCATTCCTTTTGCAGTTCCATGCGCGTTCCCTCCCACGCCGACTACCAGGCCCAGCTCGGCCTGCCCATGAAAAAGGAACTGGACGCCAAGATCGGCCAGGTCCTGACCGCCACCGGCGAGAAAACCCGGGCCAGCCTGTACCGGGACATCCTGACCACCCTGCACGACCAGGCCGTCTATCTGCCGCTCACCCACATGACCAGCATCATGGTCCACCGGCCCGAGCTCAAAGACGTGGAATTCGGCGCGGCCAAATACGACATCCCCTTCGAAAAAATGCGCCGCTAGCCGGGGAATCCGCCATGCCGTTATACGTACTCAAGAGGCTGGCCCTTCTGGTCCCCATGCTCCTGGCCGTGTCCGTGACGGTCTTTTTGATCCTGCGGCTCGGCCAGGGCGACCCGGCCATGTCCTATCTGCGTTTGTCCAATATCCCGCCCACGGACGAGGCCCTGGCCACGGCCAGACAGGAGCTGGGCCTTGACCGCCCCCTGCCCGTCCAGTACGCCGACTGGCTCGGCAAGGCCGTCCGGCTGGATTTCGGCCGCTCCTATGTGACCAAGAACCCGGTGCTGGACGAGATCCTCTACTATCTGCCCAACACCTTGATCCTGGCGGGCTTTTCCCTGTTTCTCACCCTGGCGGTCAGTCTGCCCCTCGGGGCTATCTCCGCCGTGGAAAAGGACAAGCTGCCCGACCAGCTGGTGCGGGGCTTGTCCTTTTTCGGGGTGTCCATCCCCAATTTCTTCCTGGGCTTTGTCCTGGTCTGGATTTTTTCCGTCAAACTGCGCTGGCTGCCCTCCATGGGCATGGGGGGGCTCGATCACATGATCCTGCCCGCCGTGACCATGTCGCTCATGTCCCTTTGCATCAACGCCCGGCTCATCCGGGCCAACATGCTGGAGAACATCCACGCCCGCTTCGCCCTCTACGCCCGGGCCCGGGGCCTTTCCGAACGGGCGGTCACAGGGCGCCACGTGCTGGTCAATTCCCTCATCCCGGTCATCACGGCCGTGGGCATGCACGTGGGCGAACTCTTCGGCGGCGCCGTGGTGGCGGAATCCATCTTCTCCTGGCCGGGCGTGGGCCGCTACGCCGTATCCGCCATCTACAACCGGGATTACCCGGTCATGCAGTGCTTCATCCTCATCATGACCGCCATCTTCGTCACCATGAACCTGGCGGTGGACATCCTGTACGCCTGGATCGACCCGCGCATCCGGCTGCAAGGAGAATCGAAATGAGACGTCCCACGTTTCGCAAGGCCATGATCGGCCTGGCCTGCGCCATCATGGCCTGCATCGCCCTCATGGCGGCCGCGGCGCCCCTGCTCGCCCCCCACGACCCGGACGCCATCGATCTGGAACACAAGTTCGCCCCCCCGAGCCTGGAGCATCCTCTGGGCTGCGACCACCTGGGCCGGGACGAGCTTTCCCGGCTCATCTACGCCGCCCGGGTCTCCATGGGTTCGGCCCTGGTCATCGCCGCCTCCATCCTGATCTTCGGCTTCGCGGCCGGAGCCACGGCCGGATTCCTCGGCGGCAGGACCGACGCTGTGCTCATGCGCCTGTGCGACGTCTTCCTGACCTTCCCCACCTTCATCCTGGCCATGTTCATGGTGGGGGTCCTTGGCACGGGGCTCACGAACGTCATCCTGGCCGTGGCCCTGACCCACTGGGCCTGGTACGCCCGGATCATCCGGTCCCTGGCCCTGACCCTCAAGCACCGGGACTACGTCCTGGCCGCCAGAATATCCGGCTCGGGACGCCTCAAGACCGCCTGGCTGCACATCCTGCCGCCCATCGCCGCCCAGCTGGCCATCCTGGCCACCCTGGACATCGGGCACATGATGATGCACGTCTCCGGACTCTCGTTCCTGGGGCTCGGAGTCACCCCGCCCACCCCGGAATGGGGCGTCATGATCAGCGACGCCCGCCAGTTCGTCTGGACCCATCCCGAACTCATCATGTACCCGGGCGCCATGATCTTCATCACGGTCATGGCCTTCAACCTCCTGGGCGACGCCATGCGCGACGCCCTGGATCCGGCTCTGGCGGAGGCCGAATGAATCCCGGGGAATATCTGCGCATCGAGGGGCTGCGCATCGTCGCGGCCAAGGGAACCCCGCTTGTGAACGGCGTCAGCCTAGCGGCGCGCCTGGGGGAGACCC
Source organism: uncultured Desulfovibrionaceae bacterium (assembly GCA_937934715.1). Classification (GTDB taxonomy): domain Bacteria; phylum Desulfobacterota; class Desulfovibrionia; order Desulfovibrionales; family Desulfovibrionaceae; genus CALGYO01. The sequence continues at coordinate 25,407 of CALGYO010000021.1, forward strand.
TCGGGGTCATAGGGGAAAGCGGCAGCGGCAAGTCCCTGACCTGCCAGGCGGTCATGGGGCTTTTGCCTCCCGGGCTTTCGGCCACGGGCGCCGTGGTCCTGGGCGGACGGCCCATGCCGCTTTCCGGCGGGGCCGCCTCCCGGCTTCTTCGCCGGGGACTGGCCGCCATGATCCTGCAAAACCCCATGAGCTGCTTTGATCCGGTCTTCACCATAAAGGCCCATTTCAAGGAAACCCTGGCAGCCCAGGGCGTTCCCCGGGCCGAAAACAGACGGGAGCGCTGGGAGGCCGCCCTTGGCGAGGCGGGCTTCGCCGATCCCGGGAAAATCCTGCCCCTTTTCCCCTTCCAGATGAGCGGCGGCATGCTCCAGCGGGTCATGATCGCCCTGGCCATCGTCATGCGGGCGCCCTTTCTCATCGCCGACGAGGCCACCACGGACCTGGACGCCGCCTCCCAGGCCAGGGCCCTCGATCTTCTGGAGCGGCTGCGCGAAACGCGCGGCATGGGCATCCTGCTCATCACCCATGACCTTTCGGTCATCGCCAGACTGGCGGACCGGGTCTGCGTCATGCGCCAGGGCCGCATTCTCGAACAGCGCAACGTCTACGAGCTGTTCGAAGCCCCAAAACACCCGTATGTCCAGGCGCTCATGCGGGCGCATTACAGGCTGTACGGTAAAAGCGGCGCCCCTGGCCGCCGCGGAGCCGCGTCATGAAAACCCTGACCCTGCGCGGATTGTCCAAGACCTATGCCCGGGGCGGTTTTTTCCGCAAGGCGGAACGCTTTCACGTGCTGCGGGAGGTGAACCTCGACATCGAGGAAGGCGAATGCGTGGGGCTGGCGGGAAGAAGCGGGGCCGGGAAGAGCACCCTGGGCCGGATCATCCTGGGGCTGGAGGCGCCCGACGAAGGCCGGGGCGTTCTGTGCGGCCGGGACATGTTCGGCGAAAAGCGCGCCGCGCCCTGGGACAAGGATCTGCGCCGCCGCGTCCAGGCCGTGTTCCAGGACGCGCTTTCCTCGGTCAACCCGAGGATGCGGGCCGGGGAGATCATCGCCGAGCCTTTGCGCAATTTCGAAGGCCTGCGCGGCCAGGCCCTGTCCCGGCGGGTGGGCGGGCTCCTGGAGCGGGTGGGGCTGACGGCGGAGGACGCCAGGAAGCGGCCCTGCCGGTTCAGCGGCGGCCAGTTGCAACGGGTGTGCATCGCCCGGGCCCTGGCCGTGCGGCCGAGGCTGATCGTGCTGGACGAGGCGGTCAGCAGCCTGGACATGCTGGTCCAGTCGCACATCCTGGACCTGCTGGACGATCTGCGGCGGGCGGAAGGGACCAGCTATCTGTTCATCACCCACGACCTGCGCCTGGCCCGCCGGTTCTGCGACCGGGCCCTGGCCATGTGTGACGGAGTCCTCGAACCCTTCGATCACACCGGCGCGCTCCCGCCCCCGGACTCCGTCCGGCCCCTCTACGAGGCCATGCTTCCGGCCAGGCCCCCGCGCCCTAGGAACGGCCCCGCCCCGGACGCCGTCGCAGAGCGCTGACAAGGGCGCCACGCGCGTGGCGCCCTTGTCAGCGGCATGATCAGGAAACGCGTTTCACCAGGCGAGCGCGCCCATATTGAAGCGTCGGCTCAGACGCTGAAGTCGAAATAGGAGGAAGCGGCGCCCTGGGCCAGGCTCAGGAAAAAGGACTCGTTGCTGTTGGAATTCGAGCCCAGGGAATTCATGTAGGTCGACAGCCCGCCCATACGGGCGAAGGTCACGCTGGCCGTGCCCTTGATCTTGCGGGCCAGCTCCGACTGTTCGGCCAGGGAATTGAAGGCCTGGGTCAGAACAGGCGTATCCTCGAAGATCTTTTCGATCTCCTCCTTGTCCGGATGGTCGTTGGCCACGGTCACCTTGCCGTTTTCATCCCTGGCCAGGGTGATGCGCTTGCTCGTATCGATGCCGGCGTCCTCGAGCTTGGCGTTGAGCGCGCCCAGAAAATGCTTCTGCAGATAGGAAGCGTTGGCCTCCAGGGAATCGAGCACGCCGGTTCCCGAGGACAGGTTGAGGGAAACCTTGCCCAGTCCGCCGCTCAGTTCGGAAAGCGACACCTCGTCGCCTGTGCTTGTGGAATCGCTGGTCTTCTTGGAAGAGGATTTCGAAGAGCCGCTTTTCGCGGACTCCGTTTCCCCGGACTCCTGACTCATGAGTTCCATCAGATTGGTGATGGGATTGTAAGCGCCGCTGACTTCCATACCGTTCTCCCGTGTGTTTGAGAGAACCTTGCATATTTTATGCCTGGGAAAACAGAACGTTTTTTCATCGCGCCCTTTTCCGTCGGGCCGGAGCCGGGCGGGCGGTCAAATACAGGACAAGGCGCGGTCCCGGGCCGCGCCCCAAGCTTGATGACAAAGTTCTCTTGCTCAGGCTGCTGCAAAGGTCCGAGCGCAAGGCGCGAAAAAAAGCCAGGGCCGACGCGTAGCTCAATACGCGAGGGTCTGGCTTTTTTGATTGAGCGCAGCGATCAGGCCTTTGTCAGCAGCCTGAGGGCGCGGTCCCGGACCGCGCCCCGCCGTCTCGCCTTCGCTTCGCCCCGGTCCATGGACGGCCCGAACCCGCCCTGAACCGGCCCGCCGCGCTATTTGCGCTTGAGCACCTTGCCGTCCTCGGCCACGATGGACCCCACGTCGCCGTCAAAGCGCACGAGCAGGGTGAATTCCGCCTGACCGGACAGGGTCTTCTGGCTGTTCTTCACGGTATAGTCGCTCACGAACACGACTTTCTTCACGTTCTTGTCTTTGGTGTCGAAGACCTGGGTCTTGCCGGTCTTGACGTATTCGCGCGCTGGCCAGCGGGTGAAATAATCCATCTTGTCCTTGCGGATGAAATTCTTGTCCACCTCGCCTTTTTTATAGAAGCGCACGGAATCCGCGTACATGTCCACCAGCCCTTCCACGTCGTCCTGGGCGCTTTTCGTCAAAAATCCGTCCACGAACAAGGCCGCCTTTTCGGCCATGGGCCCGGCCGCCTTTTTGCCCGCGTCCTCCTTGGTTCCGGAGGGCGCCTTGGTTTCAGCCGCGCCCCCGGCGGGAATGACCAGCTTGGCGCCCGCCTCCACCTTGTCCGGGTTCTCGATGCCGTTGGCCTCCATGAGCGCCTTCAGGCTGACTCCGTATTTCGAAGCCACCCGGGAGAGGACGTCGCCGCGCTTGAGCTCATAGGTTGTTTCGGCGGGCTTGGCCTCCGGCGCTGGCGCCACGGCGGTCTCCTCGGCCACGGCCACCAGTTCGTCCCCGGCCTTGCCGCCCTCGGGCATGGTCAGAGCCTCGGTCGTCTCCACCACCTGGATCTCGCCCGGTTCGCCAGCGGCGGGAGTCTCCTGGCCTGCCTGGGGCGCCGCCGGTTGTCCGATTTCCTGGGCGGGAGCGGCCTGCTCGGCGGAGGGCGGTTCGGGGATGGCGGCCTGCCCGGCCTGTTCCGCAGGCGCGGCGGGCGCGGCCTGTTCGACCGGCGCCGGGGCGGGAACGGGCTTTTTCCCGGCCGCCCGGGCTTCCACGAAGGCATTGTATTCATCCGCGGTAAGCGCCCCGCCCTTGTCCAGATCATAGGACTCGTACTCCGCCATGGTCAGGTCGGGGTAAGCCACGATGAGTTCTTCGAACACCACCTTCCCGTCCCTGTTGTAGTCCGCCTTGGCGAAGGATTTCTCATCATCCCCGCCGCAGGAGGCCGTCAGGGCCGCAAGCGCCAGGATCGTGAGCCATACGAGTCGTTTCATTGCGTCTCCCCCTCGTTTTCAAAACCCATCGTTTTCACGACAACCAGGGTCACATCGTCGCGTTGCGGCGAGCCCCGTAAAAAATCGTCCAGATCCGCCAGGATGGCGGCGGCCACATCCTTGGCCGTATCCACGCAGTGGCGCCGGATCGCGTCGCGCAGGCGATCTTTTCCGTACATTTCGCCCTGCGGGCTCCTGGCCTCCCACACGCCGTCCGTGGCCAGGACCAGAACCAATCCGTCGGGCACGTCCGTAAGCTCGCTCTGGACGAACTCCCAGCCCGGCTCGATGCCAAGGGGAATGCCCTTGCCCGACAATTCGTCGAAACGGTCCGCGCGCGGGTCGTACACGATGGCCGGATCATGTCCGGCCCGTATCCAGCGGAAGGTCCGGCCGCACGCGTCGACCTCCAGGAAAAACAGGGTCATGAACCGGCCGGTCATGCCGCAGTCCTTGGCCAACAGGCGGTTCACGTCGGAGACGATGTCCGCCGCGCCGCCCGGCGAAAGCATCCTGGCCCGCAGGTAGGCCCTGACGCTGGCCATGAGCAGGGCCGCCGGGATGCCGTGCCCGGTCACGTCGCCCACGGCCAGGCCCATGCGGCCCTGGACCCCGTCTTCCCCGGGAAAGGCGATGAAATCGAAATAGTCGCCCCCCGTCTCGTCGCAGGAGCGCGATACCCCCGCCATGTCCAGTCCGGGCAGCCGGGGGGGGCTTGAGGGAATGAAGCCTTGCTGGATGCTGGCGGCCAGCTCCATGTCGAAATCCATGCGCTGCTTGACCAGCATTTCCTGGTGCATGCGGGCGTTTTCGATGGCGATGGCCGCCTGGGCGCCGATCAGGGTGAACATCTCCAGATCCGAGGCGTCAAAGCTTTGGCCGTCGAATTTATTGATGAGCTGGGCCACGCCGATGGCCCGGTCCTTGGCGGCCAGGGGCACGCACAGGATGCTGCGGGTCCGGTAGCCGGTCTGGCGGTCCACGTCCGGGTTGAAGCGGGAATCGGCGTAGGCGTCCTCGATGAGCAGCGGCTCTCCGGTCTGAAAGACCCATCCGGCCACGCCCTGGCCCGGCTTCAGGCGAAAGCCGCCCTGAAGCTTGCTCTTGGCCGGTCCCTGGGCCACCGTGAAGACCAGATCGCCCCGTCCTTCCCCATCCGTCTCGTCCACCAGCAGCAGGCTGCACGTCTCCGCGCCGAGCGCCTTGCGGGAGGTGCTCATGATGCGTTCCAGGACTTCGTCCAGGTCAAGGGAGGAATTGATGACCCCGCACAGTTCAAAGCATTGCTTGAACTTGCGGATCCGCCGCTTGCAGGCGGTTTCGTCGTATGAGGGCGTGTTTTCCGGGTCTGACATAGGCGTCGCGCATCGGCTCCGGTTTTTCTTGGAATACCGGAAAAGCGCCTATGAAGCAAAGCATTTCCAAATCCGCGAGGCTTGGGGGCCGGATCAGGCGGTGGTCTGCTGCAGCAGAGCGATGGCGTTGTTTTTTTCGTTCTTGAAACGCGCCTGGACCGCGGAACGCACCCGGCTGCTGTGACGGCCGAACTGCTGGGAGCGGATCTTGTAGACTTCCTCGATCACCGTCTTGTCGAAGTCCTCGCTCTCGCTTTTGGTCTGGGCCACGTCGATGGCCTTGCTGAAAATCTTTTCCGCGCCGCTCGGGCCGTGCTGCACGGCCGTGCTCCAGAGCACCTCGCGCAGGGCGTAGGAATGGTCGGCCACGTCCACGCCCGAGGTCAATACGATGCTCTTGAGCGCCGGAGCGTAGTTGTTCTCCCGGATGAATTCGTGCTGGAGCGCCTCGAAGCCAGCGGGATCGGCCGCGGCGATCTCCTTCCAGACGGAGGGCATCTTGCCGGTCTTGCCGCCGGTATTGGACGGTCCGGCCTTTTCGAGCTTCTTCGCCAGGTCCGGCGCCTTGTCTCCCAGAAAATCGATGAACGCGTCCATGGCGCCGGTCCTGGAGGCGATCTGGTACTTGCCGTAGGAGGTGCCTCCCCGGCGGTCGTACCCCACGCAATCGATCTCCCCGTTGGATTCGTACTGGGCGCTGAGCTTGCCCGCCGCCCGCTCCAGGGATGAGGCCATGACCGGTCCGAGATCGGCTGTCTTGCCGTCGCCGGTCTGACAGGATTCGGTCAACAGGGTTTCCGCTCCGGCCGCCGCCAGGAGCAGCTCCTCCTCGTCGGCGGTGAACCCGTTTCCGGCGCACTGTTCCGCCGTCTTCGTCAGCCGTCCAAGATCATCCGGGTGCTTGGCCTGGCGGTTGACGGCCATGCGCACCTCGTTTTTCACGATGCGCCTGCGCACTTCCCCCGCGTCCGCCGCGTCCTGCGACTCGCCGGACGTCTGCGGGGCGCTTTGACCGGCGTTCGCCAGGATAGCGGCCTCGGCCTTCTTGTCCGAAGCGCCGAATAACGCCTTGCGCAGCTCCGGGTCCTCGCTGATTTTCGACAAGGTGGCCAGGGCCTTGGAATTGAGCACGTCCATGCCGCCGAACCCCAGGTCCGAGTTTGCGCCGCCGCTTTTCCCCATGAGACTCGCGCCGCCGTACCCGAGCATCATCATGGCGGCGTCGTTGCCGCTTGCATCCCCGCCGCCGTCGCCGAGCATCTCAAGGCCTGTGATCATGTTGTTTCCCAGGCGTTCATCCTGGCCGAGCACCTGACCGTCGATGCCGTATTTGCTGCGCAGCATGGTCTTGAAGATTTCAGGGTCCGCCCCTTTCGACGCGGAGCCGGGGATGGTCGCGTCGAGTTTCCCGATGATATCCGTGGCGCTCAGGGTGGATTGATTTATGGACATGCTCGCGATTCCTGTTTTTCCGTTTTGGACGGTTCGGACATTTCCTAGCAATGCCCGTGCCAGCAACTTTTTCCGCCTTGGCCGAAGGCGACGCCCGTATCGGGCCAGCGTTCGCGCTGTTTTCGGGCGCACGGGAACATCCCGCGCGACGACGCGCCATTTTCAGATTTTTGACGCAGCCCAGGCTAGGCAACGCGGCTATTCTGACGTAAGACGGCCGGAAAACGTCATACGCATGAAACACAGCCACGCCTATTTCGCCAACAAGGACTGCGCCTACTTCCCATGCCATAAAGGCGCCGATCCTGATTTCTTCAATTGTCTCTTCTGCTTTTGCCCACTCTATTTCCTGCCGGACTGCGGCGGCGACCATGTCGTGGTCAAGGGCGTCAAGGACTGCTCCGACTGCCTGAAACCCCACCAGCCAGGCGGCTACGAGCGCATCATCGGGATCCTTAAGGAGCGCGCCCAGGCCATGCGCGACTCGGCCTCCTCGTGTCGCATCCTGAAATGAGCGGATGCGAATGTTGAGGATACCACGGTACGTTCCTTTGTTTTTTCCCTGAAAACAGCGACAGGTTCTTCAAGGACGCGACGCGGGCCCGTCCGGCCGCGATCGTGCGGACCCCGGCCGCCTTATCTTCATGTATGCCGCGAAAAGCGTGAGGAGAATCGGATGTCCCGCTCGGAACGTTTGCTTGCGCTGATGCAGCGGCTTCGGCTGCGCCGCACGCCCGCGCCGGGGAAAGCTCTGGCCGAAGAGCTCGGCGTCAGCCTGCGTACGCTCTACCGGGACATAGCCTCGCTCAAGGCCCAGGGAGCGCGCATCGAGGGCGAGCCGGGCATCGGCTACGCGCTGCGGCCGGGCTATTTCCTGCCGCCCCTGATGTTCACCCAGGAAGAGCTCGAAGCCATCGCCCTGGGCGCCCGGTTCGTGGCGAACCGGACCGACGGCGCCTTGCGCGAGTCCGCCGTAAGCGCCCTGCGCAAGATATCGGGCGTCTTGCCGGCCGGATTGCAAACCGGACTCGAAGCCCCGAGCCTGCTCGTTCCTCCCGGCGGTCCGCCCGAAGGCCAGCCCGGGCTCATGGAGTCGTTACGTCTGGCCATGCGGGAATCCCGCAAGCTCACGCTGCGCTACAAGGACCTTCGCGACAGGGAGACCGAACGCACGGTCTGGCCCGTATCCCTGGGCTATTTCGAACAGACGGCCGTGCTGGCCGCCTGGTGCGAATTACGCGGCGCGTTCAGGCATTTCAGGGCCGAAAGGATACGCCAGGCCGTTCTTCGTGAAGAACGCATTCCCGAATCCAGGGCGGCGCTTCTCGAGCGCTGGAGAATCTCCCAGGGCATCCCGGAAGACGCTCTCACTGCTGACATAAACTGACAGCGGGTTCCTCTACACCGAAATCGCAGCCCGGACGGCCCCGCGGATTCACCGCCGAACCGAAACCAGGCTGAAACGACAAGGAGAACCCGTATGCGTCCCTCTTGCCTCATCTATTATGTTGACGATCCGCGGGCCAGCGCCGCGTTCTACGCCTCTCTCTTCGGCTTCGACACGCTGGAAAGCCATCCGACCTTCGCAATGCTCGATCTTGGCCAGGGCATGAATCTCGGTTTTTGGACGCGGGAACAGGTCAGCCCAAGCGCGCCCCAGGCCGAAAACTGCGGAGAAGTCGCCTTCGCCGTCGAAAACGCGGCCGAAGCGGACGCTTTTTACGCCAACGTGAAAGCGCGAGGCTTTGAGGTTATCCAGGAGCCCGTCCAGCTCGACTTCGGTTATTCCCTTCTTCTACTCGATCCGGATGGCAACCGCCTGCGCGTCTACGCCCCCAATCGCGAATAACAGGACCTTCCCCCCTGGTCCACGCGCCCTCTCCTCTTTCTTTCTGGAGCGCCCAAAAAAAGGCCGCCCGTTCCTCAGAACAGGCGGCCTTATTTTCACATAGCCATGCCAGGAAGCGCCTTCAGGGCGCGGCTTCCTACCAGGCGTCTTTGGCGAAGGGGTCGCCGCCGAAGCCGAAATCGGCCTCGGGCTCGCCGCCCGCCTCGGGCGCGCCGGCCGGAGCGGCGCCAGCGGCGCCGCCGGCGGCCACGGTCACCACGCCGTGCTTCTTCACATCCTCGATCATTTTCAGGAGCTCATCGACCTTGCCGATGTACTCGGTGACCTTGGCCTCGGAGGCCACGATCACTTTCTCGCCCTCGTCCTTCATGGAGGCTTCCAGGGAGGCGGCCTTCTTCTCGGCGGCCTTCATGCGGGCTTCCACGTCGGCCAGAACGGCGGTCTTCTCTTTCAACTCGGACTCGACCTTGGCCAGCTTGGCGGCCTGCTCGGCCACGGTCTTCTTGGTCTCGGTCAGGTTGTCGAAAATGCTTTTCACTTCAGCCACCACGTCGGGCGGCAGCATGGGCAGGGAAACGTTCTTGCCTTCGGCGCTCAGGGCGGAGGCGTCCATCTTGATCAGCTCAGGATGCTGCTCATAGATCCAGGCCTTGGCCAGGGCCGAGGCGAAGGGGGCCAGTTCTTCGTTGATCTGCATGTCGGCCATGTAGCCGACGATTTCAACGATCTCTTTCTTCTGGGCTTCCTTGTTCACGCCTTTGATGAACGAAACGAAGGTGTTCATCGGAAACACTTTAGCTTCAGCCATGGTATCCTCCTTAATTAAACCCTGAAAGTTTTTTCTTCTTCACGCTTAAGCGGCAGACGGCCCGCCTGATGGGCGTAGACCAAAGCGGTGGTTCTATACACAAGGTGCCCGAGCTTGGACCAGGGCAGATACGCGAACAGCATGAACACGGCGATCAGGTGCAGGTAGTACACCGGATAGGCGATCACGGCCACGCCGGAGAGGCGGAAGAGCAGCGAACCCACGCCGGTCAGGGCCACGGCCCAGATCACGCCCAGTAGGTACCAGTCGTAATAGGACGACGCGGTATTCTTGGGATTCACGTTCAGGCGGCGCTGGGTCAGCTTGGTCAGGCCGTAGAGCATGAGACAGGCGCCCACGATGGCCAGAAGCTTGACCGGGCTCCACAGCGGCATGGGCGTATGCCCGAGCGGCGCGATGAAGTGGATGATCTTGCCGCCCCAGTGGCTGACGGCCACCACGGACGTGACGATGGCCAGGGCCACGAAGGCGTAGAAGAGCGTCAGGTGGCCCTTGTAGCGCACTTCGTTGTTTCCGCAGTCGTTGAACTTGGAGTGCGTGGCGATCTCGCCGAGGAGCACGGCCTTCAAGGAATCAAGCAGGGCCGGCTTTTCGCGTTTCTCGCCAAGAACCAGGGTCTTGGGAATGGACTTCTCGAAGGACTTCCACAAGGTCATGACGCCCTGGTAGAACTTGAAGGCCACGATGAGCGCGATCAGGCCGAAGATGGGGTCGATGGTGAAGTCCCCGGGGAAGAGCAGGCCGTAGATCACGTTGCCGTTCGCGTCCAGCGGGAAGGCGGTCCCGAGCTGTCCGGCCCTGATGATCCAGATGATCAGGTACAGGATGGCGGGGATGGCGATCAAAAAGGGCAGGCCCTTACCGGAGCTCATCCATTCGCCGATGATCGAGGGCTTGACCAGCTTGCGGTAGGTCATGTTGCGCAGCGCCGAGATCAGGTCGCCGGGCTTGGCGCCCCGGGGGCACAGGTCGGAGCAGGTCTGGCAGTTATGGCACAGCCAGATGTCGATGTTGCCCTCGAAGCGGTCCTTGAGACCCCACTGGGCCCAAACCATCTCCTTGCGGGGAAACGGGCTCTCGGGCGGCGCCAGCGGACAGGCCACGCTGCAGGTGGCGCACTGGTAGCATTTTTTGAGCGACTCGCCGCCGACAGCCTGCAGTTCCTTGACGAACTGCAAATCAGGCTGAATTCTTTCAACTTGCGACATGGGGCCCTACCTCCTAATAGCCTTTGAACGGGTTCGGTCCGATCTTCAGAACCATATTGATGAATTCGTCGATCATTCCGGGAACCTTGTCATATTCATCGATGGCGACCTGATACTGCTCGACCCGCTCCGGTTCCACGCCCAGGCGCTTCAGGGTCTCGGCGATGTTCTCTTTGCGGCGGTTGCAGATCTCGGAACCCTTGACGAAGTGGCACTGGTAGTCGTCGCCGTATTTGCAGCCCAGCAGCATGACGCCGTCAACGCCCTTGCTCATGGCGTCGGCCACCCAGATGGCGTTGATCGAGCCCAGGCAGCGAACCGGGATGATGCGCACGTACGGGCTCCAGCCCTTGCCGCGAAGCGCGGCCATGTCCAGGGCCGGATAGGCGTCGTTCTCGCAGGCCAGGACCAGGACGCGGGGGCCGCCTTCCTCGATCTTGGGGGGAACTTCCACTTCCCTGATCATGGAGCCGATCATGTCGATGTTGTAGTTGTCGAAGGAGATGACGCGTTCCGGACAGGCGCCCATGCAGGTGCCGCAGCGGCGGCAGCGCGTGGGATTGGGCTTGGGCGTTCCTTTTTCGTCGTCGTCCAGGGCGCCGAACGGGCATTCCTCGGTGCAGCGTTTGCACTGGGTGCAGCGCACGAAGTTGAACACCGGGAAGGACCGGTCGCCCGCGCGCGGGTGCACGGCCACGCCGCGGTTGGCGGAGGAGATGCACTGGATGGCTTTCAGGACCGCGCCGTCGGCGTCGTCCTTGGACATGGCCATGGTCATGGGCTGACGCACGCAGCCGGCGGCGTAGATGCCGGTGCGGCGGGTTTCGTACGGGAAGCAGATGTAGTTGGAATCCGCGAACCCGTCGAACAGCTCCAGATCCGGGAAGGCCGGGCCCTGGCGGTAGACCAGGTTGATGGTCGGATCCTTGGCCGTGACCGGCACCATGCCCGTGGGCAGGACCACCATGTCGGCGGCCAGTTCGATGCTCTCGCCGAGCAGGGTGTTTTCGGCCTTGACGGCCAGCGCTCCGCCGGAGGTTTCGGTCACGGATTTGACCGAACCCTTGGTCAGCATGACGCCGGGGTTGTCCTGGGCGGCCCGGTAGTAGCGCTCGTTGATGCCCGGGACCATCATGTGGTCGTAGACGATGAACGCCATGGCGTCGTTATTGAACTCGCACACGTAATTGGCCTGCTTGAGCGCGATGAGGCTGTTGAGCTCGGAGCTGTAGGCCAGGTGCTTGGGCGTCTTGATTTCCTTGAACTTGGGTCCTTCGGCCTCTTCCCCGCCGTCGGCGGCGGCGGCTTCGGCGGCCTGGGCGGCTTCGGCGGCCGCGTCGTCCTGGGCCGCTCCGGCCTTCAGGAGTTCGGCCACGTCGACGATGAAGGCCACGCTTGACGGGGTCTTGCCGTCGGAAGGACGCTTGACGCCGCCGTTTTTGGCCATGGCCTCGAATTCGGCCGTGGTCACGACGTTCTTGCATTTCCCGTAGCCGAAGGGCTCCAGGTATTTCGTGTCATGGGGCGCCCAGCCGGCGGCCAGGACCATGGCGCCGATCTGGAAGGTCTCCTCGCCGGAAGGCGTTTCCACCAGGGCCTCGTACATGGCCGGGGCGCCTTTCATGAGCTTTAAGGTGGAGGAGGTCAGGGTCTTGATCTTGGCGTTGCCCGTGACCTCGGCGATGAGCTTGTCGATGCCCAGCGCATGGGCTTCGGTATACGGGGCGGACAGGGGAAAGGTCTTGTACTGGGTCGCGGCCTTGCCGCCGAGCTTTTCGGCCTTTTCCACCAGGACCACGTCGTAGCCGCCCTTGGCCGCGGAGAGCGCGGCGTTGAGTCCGGTCCAGCCGCCGCCCAGCACCATGATCGTGGTGTAGGGCTCGACGGCCTCAGGGGTGGGCGCCTTCATCTTGGTCAGCTTCATGACGCCCATCTTGACGTAGTCCTGCACCAGCTTTTTCAGCTCGACAGGAGTCTCGCCGCCCGCCTGGGGCTTGGAGCCGTCCGGGTTCCTGTAGGACAGCACGGCCTGTTCGCGCAGGTTGACCCGCTCGACCAGAACCTTGTCCCCGAAGGCGTACACATCCCAGTCCACCCGGGGGGAGGAGCCGCAGATGAGGACCGCGTCCAGCGCGCCGGACTCCACGTCCGCCTTGATCATGGCGACGCCGTCTTCGCCGGCGAGCCGCTTGTGGGTTTTCACCACCGGGCAGGTCCCGCCGAGCTTCTCCTTGACAAACGCGGCGACGGCGCCCGCGTCGACAAAAGGAGCGATGCTCGATTCGTCAATATAAACACCGATTTTTTCGGCCATCGCCTCTACCTCCCTCTCACCGTTTGAATCGCTTTCATGGCCGCGCCGGTCGCGGACTGGGCCGATTTCATGACATCAAGCGGGCTTTTGGCGCAGCCAGCGGCGAAAACGCCTTTTTCCTCGCCGCCGATGATGAATCCCATCTCGTCCACGGGCACGTCCACAGGCAGGGTCTGGCCGGCGATGCTCGGCTGCATGCCGGTGGCCAGGACGACCATCTCGTATTTGTCGTCGGACTTGATGCCGGTGACCGCGTCTTCCACGGTCAGGATGACGTTGCCCGTGGCGATGTCCTCGGCGGCTCCGGCGACTTTGCCCTTCACGGTCCGGATATTGGGGTCGTTCAGGATGCGCTTGGCGAAGTTCTCGTAGCGGCCCGGGGTGCGCAGGTCGATGTAGTAGAT
>CALGYO010000022.1 GCA_937934715.1 uncultured Desulfovibrionaceae bacterium
CGCAAAACTTTTCCAATTCGGCCTTCTGATCAGCGGTGAAGTGATCGTAGGCCGTCCTGGAGAGCAGCAGCAGCGGTTTGCCCCCGGCGCCTCGCAGTTCGATGATGTTGCCGCACATGAAATATACCTGGTCCAGCGTGATGGGGATGATCTTCTTGCCCAGTTTCTCCAGAACGTCCACCAGCGTCCGCCGCTCCTTCGGATCGCGGATGGATTCCAGGCAGACCACGGCGAACTTCTCGCCCATGCCCATCATGACGATGGTGTGGTAGATGGCGTCGCCGTTCTTGTCCTGGCTGTGGAAGGTCACGGCCGTATAGCCCAGGGCGTCGCAGAAAGCTTTCAGCCCCTCGGGAGATGTCCGCGGAGACAGGGCTGCGAAGGTCACGCCGCGCACCCGGTCCAGAATCATGCTGCCGGTGCCCTCCAGGATCTGGTCCTTCCGCTCGCCGCCGGTCAGGTCCGCCACCGCGTCCACGGGCATGCCCAGGTCCCGCAAGCGCTCTTGCAGCAATTCCGGTTGCCGCTCGGCGCGCCTGTTGGGGGCCAGCATGGGATAGAGCGCCAGGATCCTCTTTCCGTCCGACTGCTTATGCAGCGAGAACCAGTTATTGGGAAAAACCGCGTCAGGGGTTGGGACATCCTTGCGGCTGGGCAGGACGATGACCCGGACTCCGGCGTCCTCCAGCCGCTTCACCATGCCCGAGAACTCTTCCTGGGCCTGATGCCGGGCGTTGTCGTCCGCCGCGTGCTGGAAGGCGTTGCTTCCGGCCGTCTCGGGGTTGAAGCCGAAATGGTCCGGAGAGACCATGATCACCGTGTCCGTGGTCTGCCTCGGCTCCACCGGGCCTGAAGCTGGCGCGGGCGAAACGCCGATCGTCAATAGCGCATAAAGCGTCAACCATAAAGCGGCAGGGGGAAAACGGAAGGTTCGTTTCATGAGATGGCTCCACGCGTTGCGGGTCACAGGCCGTCAGGGCTAAGCCGACAGGGGACGATTCCCGGCAAGAGTACCATAAGCGCGTAATTTCCGGAAGGCCTTGCGCGCTTTTGGCCACGGGGACGCCGTAAAACCCAGCAAACAAAACGGCCGTGAAACCCAAACGGGGGGTGGCGGAAAACGACGGATGATTCAAGTCCGGCTTTGGCCAAAACGAAGGGGGCCAAATGCGGGGCGTCGTCCAGTCATGCGCGGGCGTTACCGCGCCGCCGCCTCGTAGGTTTCCAGGCGCGCCTGTGGGGCCAGCGACCCGAGAACCGCTCTGGCGGCGGCGTCCTGGTTGGCCGCGCGAGGATTCGACTGTACGAGCGCGGCCCGCTGGATGTCCTCGAACGCGAGGCCCGCGTTGTTGTACATGCAAAGCGCGGCCTGCATGGGCGACATGCTGGGATTGTAGGCCGCGTTTTCCGCATACCTGCCTGTGACGACGGCGCCTTGTCCGCTTTCCAGGGCCACGGCGGAATAATTGTGGGAATAGGGCGCGTAGCTTGTGGACGCGGCCTCCAGAGCCGCTTCAGCGAGCGAGTCCGCGTTGGCCGCCTCCAGCCGCAATTCCCGGCGCGGAGAATCCATCAACCGGCCTTCGACGTCCAGGTCCTCCGGACCGAACGCATCCGGCAGCAAGGCGGAGAGCGGCGCCGGCTTGCCGCCGGGCAAGAGTATGATCAGGCTGGAGGCCGTGGACAGCTCATGCAGGAATTGCCGGCAATAGCCGCAAGGGGCGGCGGAAATCGCCAGGGCCTGGATCCCCTTTTCGCCGTGCATCCAGGCGTTCATGATCGCGGACTGCTCCGCGTGGACGCTGAAGCTCAGCGCCTGGCCTGGAAACTCCATGTTGGAGCCGAAATACATGGCTCCGCTTGCGCCGATCGCCACGGCGCCGACGTTGAAATGCGAGACAGGCGTCCTGGCGTAGCGTTGCGCCAAGCCGATCAAAGCCAGGGCGACTCCGTGCGGCGATTTGCCGAGCAGCGCCCCGAGCTTTACGGCCTGCCCGGCGCCAAGCCTTGCATCGAACTCCTCGGCCGAGATGATGGTCCGAAGATACTCCCGGGCGTCTTGCGGGAAAGCGCCGATGGCCGTGTCCAGGTCATGCGCCTGCGCCGGGCTCTTTTCCCCGGGGAACGCCGAATCGGACACGGCGAACGCCAACACAATCACGAGGGTAAGCGGCAGCGCCATACGCTTCATAGCCTGAGCCTCCTTTCGGCGCGCAAGATGAGGGGTTTGGCCCGTATGGCACAGTACCCAAGTTTTTCAATATGCGCCACTCCGGCGGAAATTATCCCGATAGACAATGACGGTTCAGGGGGATGAAGAGCGGGCGATTCAGGTTGCCGGGCAGGAGGTGAAAGGGGCCTGGACGGGAGCGAGCCGCCCTGCCCTTTTGCGCCCCATTTGTATCACATTTGTGGGGGATAGCGTGGGGGACGGACCAACGGGCCAATACAAAAGGGTTCCGACCAATCGGCCGAAACCCCAGTTTCTTCAATGATGGCGGAAGCGTATAGGAGTCGAACCTACCGATGACCTTTCGACCATCCACCGGATTTGAAGTCCGGGCGCCACACCGGTGACGATACGCTTCCTTCGAAACAGCGAGCCCAAGTATCAACTTTCCTGGGCATTGGCAATCAGATACGATCAATTCTTGGGATAGACGCTCACGATGAACGCCGCGTTTGGCGCGCCGCGAAATCCGACGCCATCCGCCCCGCTACGCCTAAGCGCGCTTTGTCACGAACCGCCCGCCAAAGAGACCACCGTATACCGCATCCTGTCACGACAGACCAGATTGAAATGCTCCCCCGGTCTCCGCGCTCCCGGCCCATTCGAAGCCATTACAAATTTAACTTTGCGGAATAATTAGCCATCGCTAATATGGGATTTTTCCTGTGAACTTTTTCCCCCGGTTATGATAATACCCGGCCTCATACATGCGCAGCCGGATGCGGACGGATGGAGAACCGTCCGCCTTTTTCCTCCAGACCGGCCGCGCAAAACGACATATGCGCTCTTTTGTCCCGGCATACGCGCCGTCCCGGCCACGCGGACCAAGACGCCGCAGCGGATTCGCGCGTCACGCCATATGGAGATATCCTATGAAACGCCTCGCCATGCTCTCAGGCGCAGCCCTGGCCGCCTGCATCTGCCTCCCCGCCTGCTCGGGCGGCGACAAGGAATCCTTCGGCGCCGTTGACCACGACAAGGACGGCAAGATCATCTACGAGGAAGCGTTTTTCGTCTTCCCCGATCTGACCGAGGAGAAATTCGCCGCGTACGACAAAAATAACGACGGAACCCTGAATCTTGAGGAATACGCCGCTTTGTACGCCGCCGCCACGGCCCAGGCCCAGGAGCCGCCCGCTCCGGCCCCCAGCGTCGCCGAAGAGCCAAAAAACGATGCGCCCGCCGCGCCAGCGGACGCGGCGAGGGCGTCAAAACCCCAGCCCGCGCCCAGACCCGCGCAATCGGCCCAGACTCAGGCGCCCGCCTCCGGACAACCGGCAGGCGCCCCTCCCATCACCAACGAGGACCTCATCTCCGTCACCATCGTCTCCTCGCCCGGGGACGCGGCGAAAGCCGTGGAACAGGCCCCGGCCGCGCCCCAGGCGCATGCGGTCACGGCCCCGGCCGCGCCCGCAATATCCGAGCCCCCGTCTGCGACATCCGCCCAAACGGCGGGCGCGCCGCGAAAATACACTGTGGCCAAAGGGGATATCCTCATCAAGATCGCCCAGAAATTCAACGTCACGGTCAACGACATCATCAAGGCCAACCCCGGGCTCAACCCCGACGCCATCCGCCACGGCCAGGAGATTGTCATTCCGTGATCCCGACGCGATAGAACGCCTCGCCCGGATCGTGAAAGTGGTCCGGAACAAATCCGCCCCCAAGGAGCGATTCATGTCCCGCGCCGCACTCCTCGCCGTCCTTTTGAGCCTGGCGCTCGCCACGCCCTGCGCCGTCCACGCCCTGACCGACGAGGAAATCCTCGCGAACTCCCTCAAGCGGCTGGATTCCTCCCAACACGAGATCAAGCAGGGCGGCGACCCCTTGTCCAACAAGATCCCGTCAAACGCGGTCAATCCGGCGAAACCGGCCACGAGCGCCGCTCCCCAGGTTCAACCGGCGCCGGGCGCCGGAGGCTCGAACGCCTTTTCCCCTGCGCCCGCATCGCCTTCGCCGGCCCCGCCAAGGACAGCGGCGCCAGTTCCCATGACGACGTCTCCGGCCGCGACGTCCCAAGCGCCGCAAGAATCCTCTCCGGCTCCGGCGCCGTCGCCGATCCCCGGCGTTTTCCCGATCCAATCGGCCCCGGTCGAGCGCGCCGCGCCCGCCCCTGTCTCCCCTCCCGTCTCCGCCACGTCGGGGAAGACCCAAGAGCCCGCCGTCCAGACGCCAGAGGCCGCCCCTAACGCGAGTGATGCGAACGTCGCGAATGACGGGGATGACGCGGGCATCATCCACATCGGCGCGCCCGCTCCGGCGCCGGTGAAAAAACAGAAACGTCAGAAGAAGGAAGAACCCAAAACGGAGGCGGAGCTACGGACCGAATCGCGCAAGGTCGTGGTCAAGGGCGGCGCTCCCGGCGTCCAGGCGCCCGAGGCGCCGCAAAACACCGGTCAGGAAAAGAAAACCGTCCAGGAAATGACGCCCGTCCAGACCAATGCCGCGCCCGCGCCCCGGCCGGAAGCGCCCCAGCAGGCTCCCGTGGCGGAGAAAACCGTCCAGACGGAGAGTACGGGCCAGACAACCAGACCGTCCCGGCTTCTCACCAAGGACGACGGGGCCAAGGGAACCACGGCCTTTACGCTCTCCCAACCGGCGGCCAAGACCCCGGAGAAACCGGCGCCCGCTCCCAAGGCTGAAAAACCGGCGCCTGTGAAAGCCGAATCCGCCCCGGAACCGGCGGTGAAAACGCCCGCCCCGCCCAAGGCTCCCCCGGCCCCAAAGGCCTCGCAACCGGCCCCCAAAGCGCAGGCTTCCCCGAAGGAACCCGTCAAGGACAGATCCGGGTCGCGCAATACGGCCTTCAGGCTGCATCGCGAGGATGAAGCCCAATCGACCTCCCTGGTCGCCGGTTCGGTCAAGGACAATCCCGCGCCCTCCGTCAAGGCCAAGGCAACGGAAGCCGCGCCCCCGGAGCCGCAGCAGGCTCCGGTGGCGGAAAAAAACCCGGCCGCCGCGCCACCGGCCAAGCCCGTCGCCGTGACGCCCGTCCCGCAAGCGACGCCCGTTCCCCCGGCCACGCCCGCCGCGCCCCCCGTTGAAGCCGTTGTCCCGGTCCAGACGGCGCCCCCGGTGAAAGCCGCCGTTCCGGTTGAGACGGCGCCGGTCCGGACGCCTCCGGCCGCGGCTTCCGCGCCGGCCGCATCTTCGGCTCCGGCGCCCCAGGCGGCCGGGCCCGCCTCCGCCGTGGTCCGTCCCGCGAGCGCGGGCAAGGTCAAGGGACCGGCCGTGACCCCCGCCACCCGCCGCAAGGCCGAGGTGACCCAGGCGGACAGGCAAAAGGCCGTGGAGCTTTTCAACCAGTCCGTGGAAGCATCCAAGACAAACGACTTCGAAACGGCGCTGACCCTGCTCAACAAGTCCGTGGCGCTCAACCCCTTTGACCCGGATTTCTTCAACAACCGGGGCAACGCCCTGAGCAACCTCAACCGGTTCGGCGAAGCCTTCGAGGATTACAACAAGGCCATCGAGCTCAATCCGGATGATCCCTTCTACCACGTGAACAAGGGGCTGGCCTATGAACGCCTGGGCGAATACGGCCCGGCTTGCCAGGACTACAAGAGAGCCTGCGACCTTGGCGATTGCGAGTTTTTCCAGAGTCTTTCCAAGGAAGGCCGCTGCAACTGACAGCCTTCGCCGCACCGAGCGCTTGCACAAAGAGCCGGGCCCGCCCGGCTCTTTGTTATGGTCCTCGCCTTCCTCGGCCCGTAATTTGCATAAATTATGTAACGCGCCGGAAACGGCGCCGCCGCACGCGTCAAAAAGGAGCATGCCGTACGAAGATAACCTGAAACGAAAGCGAGTTGACCATGTCGGCCAAGGTTCTCGTCGTTGAAAAAGATCGCAACCGTCTCAGTCGCCGCAAACGGGTTCTCGGCAAACGTTTCCGCCTGGAAACCGCGGCAAGCGCCAGGCAGGCTCTGGACATCCTGGGCAGCAAGGGTCCGTTCGCGGTCATCGTCTCCGAGCACGGCCTTTTGGGACCGGACGGCAAGGAACTCCTGCCCCTGGCCGAATCCCTCAGTCCCGGCATCGTCAAAATCATCCTGACCGAAGCGCCCACGCTCTCCGCCGTCATGCGCGAAGTCAATGAAAACAACGTGTTCGGCTATTTTGACGCGGCCTGCGACCCTATGGAGCTCATCCGCAAGATCAACGCGGGCATCACTCTCTATCAGAAAAGCTCTCCCGGCCGGGCCTTCAAGGCGAGCGTCCTGACCGAGGAGGAACGGCTGTTCCTGCGCGCCGGCGCGACGCCCATCGCCGCTGATCCGCCCCCAAATCCCCGTCGCGTTGACCGATAACCGGCCCTGACGTATGCTGCTTTTTTCAAAGGCCCTTCCGCCTGCGTCCTTGCGACGCGCGCATGGCGGCGTCAACCACACGCAACCCGGCCGCCCGTGGACCGGCGTTTCGAACGCGCGACCCAGTGACACACGCCCCCGAACCCACAGCCCAGGCGGCCGCAACCTTTGAGACGACCCCGCAGGGGTTGATTCTGCGCCTGTGCGGCCGGTTCGACGCGGACGGGGCGGCGGGCGTCTGGCGGGAAGTCCTGGGACGAGTGGACGCGGTGAAAAAAGGACGGATCGAGCTTGACGCATCGGCCGTCGCCTACTGTTCCATGCCCGGCATCGGGCTCATCCTGGAAGCGCGCCTCATGGCGGAAAAAAACGGCGGCCAATTCGTCCTGACCGGGCTCAAGCCCGAATTCACCCAACTGCTCGACCTGCTCGACGTCGAAGAGCTGTCGAAACCCGCCCCCCCCCGCCACGTCAAACGGCATCTCCCGGTCGAGGTCGGCGCGGCCGCGTACGAACTGTTGGATGATATCAAGCAACTCATTATTTTCGTCGGCGAATTCGCGGCCGCCCTCATGGCGGCCGTACGGCGCCCGCAAAACGTGCGCTGGTCCGACGCCCTGAACGTGGCCGAAACCGCGGGCGTCAACGCGCTGCCCATCATCGCGCTCATCGGCTTTCTCATGGGACTGATCATGTCCTTCCAGTCCGCCGTGCCGCTCAGGCAATTCGGCGCGGACATCTACGTGGCCAACCTGCTCGGCATCTCCATGACCCGGGAACTGGGCCCCCTGGTCACGGCCATCATCCTGTCCGGCCGCTCGGGCTCGTCCTTCGCCGCCGAGATCGGAACCATGACCGTGAACGAGGAAATAAACGCGCTCAAGACCATGGGGCTCGATCCGGTGCGCTTTCTCGTGGTCACCCGGGTGCTGGCGGCCGTGGCCGTCACCCCCATCCTGACGATCTTCTTCAATCTCTTCAGCCTGGTGGGCGGCGCCGTGGTCATGCGCTCCTTCGGCTATCCCCTGGTGACCTACCTGCATCAGCTGGACGTGTCCGTGCACGTGGGCGACATTGTCCAGGGCCTGTTCAAGGCCTCGGTTTTCGGCCTTCTGGTCTGCGGCATCGGCTGCCTGCGCGGGTTGCAGACCCGGGGCGGCCCGAGCGCCGTGGGGCTCTCCACCACCAGCGCCGTGGTCAGCGGCATCATCCTCATCGCCATGGCGGACGGCGTGTTCGCCGTGCTTTTTTATATTCTGGGGATATGATGGCCGGGAAAGCGGAACCGATCATCACGGTGGAGCATTTCACCGCCGCCTACGGGGACAAGACGATCATCGACGACATTTCCTTCACCGTGGCGCGCGGGGAAATCTTCGTGATCCTGGGCGGCTCGGGCAGCGGCAAATCCACCCTGCTCAAGCACATGATCGGCCTGTACGCGCCGAAAGCCGGGAAAATCCTCATCGAAGGCGACGACATCGCCGCGGCCGACGGCAAGCGCCGCCTTGACATCCTCAAGCGATTCGGGGTCATGTATCAATCAGGCGCGCTTTTCGGCTCCATGACTCTGCTGGAAAACGTCCGGCTGCCCCTGGAGGAGTTCACGGCCCTGCCCGACGAGGCCATGGATCTGACGGCTCGCATGAAGCTCGATCTGGTGGGTCTTGCCTCCGCCGCCGGAAAGCTGCCTTCGGAACTGTCCGGGGGCATGCAAAAACGCGGAGCCATCGCCCGGGCCATGGCCCTGGACCCGCGCATTCTTTTTCTGGACGAACCCTCGGCCGGACTCGACCCCATCACTTCGGCCGAGGTGGATCAGCTCATCCTGAAGCTGTCGAAAAACCTCGGCGTCACCTTCGTGGTCGTCACCCACGAACTGCCGAGCATCTTCGCCATCGCGGACACGGTGATCATGCTGGACGGAACGACGAAAAAAATCGCGGCCCAGGGACGCCCGCAGGATCTGCGGGACCATTGCGACAATCCCTGGGTGCGCCGCTTCTTCAACAGGGAGGCCTAGCGCGTCACATGAGCGCTCAAGCCAATTATTTCAAGCTCGGCATGTTCATCATTTCGGGAACGGCCATCCTCATCCTGGCGCTCATCGCCCTGGGCATCGGCAGCGCGTCCAAAGACAAGCTTCTGGCCGAAACCTATTTCAAGGATTCCGTACAGGGCATCGAGGTGGGCTCCCCGGTGAAGTTCCTGGGGGTCAAGGTCGGCGTGATCGAACAGATTTCCTTCGCCTTCGACCGCTACCGCGATTTCGAAAGCACGCCCCTTCGCTACGTCATGGTGATTTTCGCCCTGGATCCCGGCATGACCTTCGGCGACGCCGGGGACGAATCCGTGGCCCCGCTCATCGAGAAGGAAGCGGCGCGCGGGCTGCGCATCAAGGTGGCGCCCCAGGGGTTGACCGGCACGGCCTACCTGGAAATGACCTATGTGGACCCCGCGAAAAACCCGCCCCTGCCCATCGACTGGAAGCCCTACCATTTCTATATCCCGTCCGTTCCCGGCACGTTCACCCGGCTCCAGGAGGCCTTGCAGACCTTCAGCGAGACCATGGAGAAGATTCGCGGCGCGGGCATCGAAAAGACCGTGGACAAGCTGAACGCCCTGCTCGACGAGACCCGTCAGGCGGTCAAGGGAGCCAATGTGGCGGAAATCAGCGCCAAGGTCTCCACCCTGGTCAGCAGGCTCGAGGAGACCAACGGGCGCATCGACGAAATCCTGAACAGCAAGGAATTCGACTCCACCATAAAGGACCTCTCCCAGACCATGGCCAACGTGAAGACGGCCACGGGTTCCCTGCCCCAGGCCCTGGACGACATGCGCCGCCTGCTCATGGAGGTGGCCGATCTGGTGACCAGCCAGCGCGGCCAGATTTCATCGATTTTACGAAATACCAACGAAACCATGGAAAATCTCAACGAGCTGAGCGGAGACGCCAAAAAGAATCCGGCCCGTCTGTTCTGGGGCGCGCCGCCCTCCCGCAAGGAGCCCTAGCATGGCGTTCATGAAAAAACATGGCGTGTTGTTACGCGCGATGGTGCGCCGCGCCGGGACGGCGTTTCCGCGGTCCATTCGTCCGCAATCCGCCCGGCCGGATTCCAAGAGCCCGGGTTTCGGGCGTCTGAGGCGGGGCATGCCCGCTGCGCGCTTTTTCACCCTGCTCCTCTGCGCGCTTCTCTTGTGCCCGCTTTTTCTCGCGGGCTGTTCCCTGCCGCATCTTCCCGCCCCGGAAAAGCGCTATTACGCCCTGAACGCCAAACGCCCGGAGACTCTCGCACCCGCTTCCCCAAAATCCGTGCTCAAGGTCCGCTCCTTCGACATCTCCCCGGGATTCCAGGCCCGGGAGCTGGTCTACCGGCTGGGCGAGCACGAATTCGAGTCGGACTATTACAACCTGTTCTTCACGCCCCCCGGCCCCGCCGTCACCCAGCAAATCCGCCAATGGCTGCGCGCCTCCGGGGTCTTTTCCAACGTCATGGAGGAAGGCTCCATCGTGACGGCGGATTTCGCCCTCGAAGGCTCCGTCACCTCCCTGTACGGCGATTTCAGGAACAAAAGCGCCCCCAAGGCCGTCCTGGAAGTACAGGTCTTTTTGCTGGAAAACAGGATCGAAAGCTATCCGGTGCTTTTTCAGAAGACCTACCGCCGGGAGACGCCCTTCGCCTTTTCCGGAACCGATTCCACGGAGCTGGCCGGAGCGCTCAACCAGGGGCTGGCGGACATTCTGACCGAACTGGAGACGGATTTGCGGGCGCTCGACCCGGCGAAGATCGCAGCCAAGGCCGAGGCCGTGAAAAACCAGGACCCCGTGGAGATATCCCTGCCCTGAAACTGACGGCGCGCGGCGGCGCCCTTTTCGGCGTCTGAAACAACAAAGCGGCTTCCTGACCGGGAAGCCGCTTTTTTCATGCGCTGTGGCGGAGGAAAAGGACGAAGCGGCGCATCAGCTCCAATAAGCCAGCGCATCCTCGACCGGTTCGCGCTCCTTGAGAACATGGAAGGCGCCGTTTAGCCATCCCAGAAATCGCGGCATGGTCCGGCTGTTGTAGCGCGACCACATGGAAAAGGTGTAGGCCCCGGCGTCGCGCACGACGGCCACGTCGCCGGGCTCGGCCCGGGGCAGGACAACGTCCCTGGCCGGGTAGTCCCCGGAAAAACAGAGCGGACCGGCGATATCCGTGGGCGTGGGCGTCCCCTCCCTGGGGCGTCCCCTGGCGTCCAGCAGCTCCACCGCGTGGCGCCAGTCGCCGGGATTGTAGCATTCGCGCAAAAACATGTCCGCGCCCAGATGGATGACCAGGGTCTGGCGGTCCCCGTCCCGCTTCACGTACTCCACCCGGCTTGCGGCCAGGGCGCACGGGGCGTGCAGGCTGCGGCCGAATTCCGTGACCAGACGCATGCTCCCGTCGAAAAGCCCCGGAATCTCCCGGCGAAGCGCGCTGGCGTAGTCCGCGAAATCGATGTGCGGATCGTCCGGACCGTAGACGGCCGGAAGGCCGCCCCCCAGGTCGAAGACCGTGACGCGCCGCTCCCCAAGGCCTTCGTGAAGACGCCGGGTGAAATCGTAAACCGCCCTGGCGCCGGAAACGAGCATGTCGAGGGAGCATCCCTGGGAGCCCACATGGACATGGACGCCGCCAAGCCAGGGATGGCGGGTGAAGGCGGCGGCAAGCTCCTCTTCCCGGGAAAGCGGAACCCCGAATTTGGAGCGCAGTCCGGCCACGCTGGTGGCGGCGATGCGCCCCTGGCCCACCTGGGGGTTGATGCGGATGCCGATGCGCGAGGCCGAGGGAATGTCCCGCAAAAGCGCCTCGATGCGCGTGAGCTCGTCCAGATTGTCGGCGTTGACGTTGATCCCGGCCTTCAGGGCGAAGGCCAGTTCGGAAACGGTCTTGGCCGGGGAATCGAAAACGATCCGTTCCGGTGGCTGACCGGCCTCAAGAGCCAGCCGCAATTCCGGCAAGGAGGCCGCCTCCGCGCCCGCGCCCCGCTCGCGCAAAAAACGTAAAACGCGCGCGAGGGGGTTGGCCTTGACGGCCACGGCGTGCAGGGCGTCTTCCGGAAAGGCGGCCCTGAGCCGTGAAAAGCCTTCGGCCAGGCTATCGCAATCGTAGAGCACGACGGCGTCGTCCCCCGGACCTATCATGCCCGCTTCGAGGGCCAGTCGATATGGATGTGCGGACATGGCGTCCCGTATGGCGTCTACGGCGTTAATAGGCCGTCTAGGCCTTGCGGATGACGCCGGCCACGAAAATGAGGACCACGGCGCCCACGGTGGCGCTCACCAGGGAGCCGATGAAGCCCAAGGCCTTGAGTCCGATGATGGAGAACAAGAATCCTCCGATGACGGCGCCCACGATGCCGAGCAGGAGGTTGCCGAGGATGCCGAATCCGCTTCCCTTGGTGATCTTCCCGGCCAGCCAGCCCGCCAGCGCCCCCATGATCAAAAACCAGATGAACCCCATAGGCCGTCCTTTTCCTTGATTTTTCCCGGTTTCCGGGCGTTGATCCGGATGCGGCCGGGCGACCGCCATCCTTGAAAGGATAAGAACCCTCCCGGGAAAAAGCAATGTGGAGGTTTTCCGGCCGGATCGGACGCGCCGTCCAGGCGGCGGGAGAACGGACCCGTAAGACATGAAAGACGCTTCGTCAGGAGCGAAACCCGAAGTAGACGGCGCCCAGCAGGCACAGACCGGCCCACAGATGGTCCAGCTTGAAGGGTTGTCCCATGTAGAACAGGGAAAAGGGAACGAACACGGAAAGCGTGATCACTTCCTGGAGGATCTTCAGTTGGGGCAGGCTCAACTGGGTATAGCCCAGGCGGTTGGCCGGGACCTGAATCAGGTACTCGAACAGCGCGATGCACCAACTGGCGATGGCCGCCACGAACCAGGATCTGGCGTGCAGGTTTTTCAGGTGCGCGTACCAGGCGAAAGTCATGAACACGTTGGAAAGAATCAATAATCCAACGGTCTTGAAAACGATATTCCCGCCCATGCCAAACAACTCCTTTCTTCCCGGATGATCCGGCGGCGGCAATGCCTATGCCCGGCGGCGGGCCGCGTCAAGCCTCCTGAAACGCCAAGGAGGACGGGCCTTTTGAAGCGCGGCCGATCAATCCCCACCCCGCGCCGTCCCTCCCACGAAAAAGGGGCCGCCCAGACGGACGGCCCCACGGATGCTCGGAATGCGGGAGCGGCTCTTAGCGGATGAAGAGCATCTCCTGGTAGCTCGGCAGCGACCACTGGTCGTCGGCGACCACGGTCTCCAGGCTGTCGGCGACAGCGCGCACTTCGCTCATGGCGGGCAGGATCATGTCGCACATGTACTTGGCCTCGGCCAGCACGTCATCGGCCTTGTGCTCCATGAGCTTTTCGAGTTTGGCGGCGGCGGCCTGAAGGTCGCGCAGCTTGGTGGTCACGTCCTCAAGGGTGATCATCTTGATGTCGTGGCCGATGGCCTTCAGGTTGGCGGCGGTGGCGGCCAGCTCGCCCTGGTAGCGCATGGCGGCCGGGAAGATGATGGTCTTGGCGATGCGGATGACCAGGTTGGCCTCGGTGGTCACGGTCTTGACGTACTGCTCCAGGTAGATCTCCTGGCGGGAGTGCACTTCGGCCTCGGAGAACACGCCGTACGCCGTGAACAGCTTGATCACCTCGGGGGTGGTCAGGACCGGCAGCGCGTCGGGGGTGGTTTTCAGGTTGGGCAGGCCGCGCTTTTCCGCTTCCTTGTGCCAGGCTTCGGAATAGCCGTCGCCATTGAAAATGACGGCGTCGTGTTCCTTCATGATCTTCTGGATCACGCTCTGAACGGCCTTGTTGAGCTTGGAGGCGTCGCCCTTGGTGGCTTTTTCCAGCTCGGTGGCGATGTAGTCCAGGGATTCGGACATCATGGCGTTGAGCGCCACCTGGGAGCCGGCGATGGACATGGAGGAGCCCACGGCGCGGAACTCGAAGCGGTTGCCGGTGAAGGCGAAGGGGCTGGTGCGGTTGCGGTCGCCCGGATCCATGGGCAGCGGCGGCAGGGTGTCGACGCCGATGTTCATGATGCCCTTCTGCTTGGAGCCTTCGACCTTGCCCTTCTTGATCTGCTCGAAGACGTCGGCCAGCTGCTCGCCCAGGTAGACGGACATGATGGCCGGCGGGGCCTCGTTGGCGCCCAGGCGATGGTCGTTGGACGGCGTGGCCACGGTGGCGCGCAAAAGCGCGCCGAACTTGTGGACGGCGCGGATGGCGGCGGCGCAGAAGACCAGGAACTGGGCGTTCTCATGCGGGGTGTCGCCCGGATCGAACAGGCTGCCCAGTTCGGCGTTGCCGATGGAGTAGTTGAGGTGCTTGCCCGAACCGTTGATGCCCGCGAACGGCTTCTCGTGCAGGAAGCAGGTCAGGCCGTAGCGTTTGGCCACAGTGCGCAGCACGGTCATGACCATCTGGTTGTGGTCGGTGGCCAGGTTGCCCTGCTCGAAGATGGGGGCGATCTCGAACTGGCTGGGGGCCACTTCGTTGTGGCGGGTCTTGACCGGAACGCCCAGCTTGTAGAGCTCGCGCTCGACTTCCATCATGAAGGCCAGCACGCGGCGGGGAATGACGCCGAAATACTGATCCTCGAACTCCTGGCCCTTGGCCGAGGGAGCGCCGAATAGCGTGCGGCCGGCGATCAGGAGGTCAGGACGGGCGAACACGAAGTTGCGGTCGATGAGGAAATATTCCTGCTCCGGACCGGCGTAGCAGGTGACGGGCAGCTTGGTCTTGACGCCGAACAGGTCGAGCACGCGCTTGGCCTGCTTGTTGAGCGCCTGCAGGGAACGCAAAAGCGGGGTCTTCTTGTCCAGGGCCTCGCCGGTCCAGGACACGAAGGCCG
>CALGYO010000023.1 GCA_937934715.1 uncultured Desulfovibrionaceae bacterium
AGGAAGTCCATCATGTCCTTGTAGGCGTGCGGCTGGATGCCCAGGTGGTTGCCCGTGCGGTTACAGTTGGCCGCGGGCTCCAGGATCCAGTTGATGTTGCAGCCGACCAGGTGCAGGAGCTCGCGGGCCATCATGGTGATTTCGGCCGTATCGATGCCGTAGGGGCAGAAAAGCGAGCACCGGCGGCATTCCGTGCACTGGTAGAAGTACATGAACCATTCCTTGACCACGTCCTCTTCCAGCTTGCGGGCGCCGGCCAGCTTGCCGAGGATCTTCCCGGCCATGGTGAAGTCGCCGCGATAGATGGAGCGCAGAAGTTCGGCGCGCAGGACCGGCATGTTCTTGGGGTCGCCGCCGCCGATGAAGAAATGGCATTTGTCCGCGCAGGCGCCGCAGCGCACGCAGATGTCCATGAAGATCTTGAAGGAACGGTATTTCTTGAGACGCTCGCGGAAGCCTTCCATGATGATCTTGCGCCAGTCGGGCGGCAGCTTCCAGTCGTCGTCCATGGGACTCCAATCGCGGGGATTGGGCAGACCCAGGTATTTCAGGATGTCCGGTTTTCCGGGATAGGAGAAATTCCCCGGTTTGAATTCCGGGGTCACGTCCATCCAGGATTTCGCAGGGGCGGAGTAGTTGATGTTGATCAACTCGTCCGGCGGTGGAATCTTAGCCATGTCAGCTCCTTTTTACGCCGAATATGAAAGTTGCCAAAGGCCGCTTAGGCCTGTTTGTCCACATTGATGCCCGCTTCGATCATCTTCTCCCTGAAGTCGTCCTCGTAGGCCTCGTAGGAGTGCGGCTTGACGCTCGGATCGTTCCAGGGGTTCACCCACATGGCCCGGCGGCTCATATTGGGAACCACGCGGGTGGGGCTCAAGAAGACGCCGCCCATGTGCATGAGTTTGGAGAACGGGAAGTAGATGAAAAGCGTGCACACCAGGAACAGGTGGATGTAGAAGGTCACGTTGATGGGATCCTGGGGAATGACCGGATGGAACGTGACCACGCCGATCAGAAGCTGCTTGATGGCCATGACGTCCACCTTGGCGATGTAGCGCATCCACATGCCGGAGCAGATGATGCCGATGATCAGGAACAAGGGGAAGTAGTCCTGCGTCAGGGAGATGTATTTGACCTTGTAGTCGAACACCCGGCGGGCGAAGAGGAAAAGCACGGCCACAAGGATGACCAGGTCGGTCTGATACAGGGTCGGCACGCCGATCTGCAGGATGCTGTCGAAGAACTCCAGCTTCTCCACGAGCATGGGCACCGGCGCGGTGAAAAGGCGCAGGTGGCGCACGATGATCACCAGGAAGCTGTAGTGGAACAGAATCGCGAACAGCCACAGCCAGGGCGCCCCGGAGTAGCCCACCTGGGGGCCGTCCTTTTGCAGCTTGAGTTTGCTGTTGCGAAAAAGCGAACGGAAAAGGCCCACTTCAAGGGCCATGCGGATGACCGTCCCGCCCTTGGTGCAGGGGTTGTCCCAATGGTTCCATTTGATCCAGGGCAGCGACTTCTGCTGCCCGCCTGTCGTGGGGATGCAAAACGGAATGGGGATGGAAGCCCATTTCCAGATTTTGCTCAAAAAGCCCACGACGAACACCGCCACGGCGACGTACGGGATGATTACCCCGAACAACGTCTGCAGCTGTGCCCCACCGGCGCCCACCCAGGCTATGCCGATGAGGATCAGCACGAACATAAAAGAGTAAAACGCTGCCATGTACCCTCACCTCGTTAAAAGTTGCGGACCGACCTTACCCTGTCACCCCTCCTGACTTTCCGCAGAAAAGTCACATATAATATTGGCCCTTTTTAAGAGCCGGTCATACTGGCTTTTCACCTGCAGCATGCGCGTTTCGAAGAGCGCCTCGCGGCATTTGCAGTAGATGTCGAGCGCCATGAGACCCAAAACATCGACGCGGGATTCCAGGACCATGAGCTCCTGGAAGAGGTTTTTCTCCACCACGTCCTGCCAGAGCATCTCCCGCATGACCTTTTTCAGCTGGTACACGAAGGACACCGCCTGCGAGGGGGTGAAATTCTGCACCGCCCGCACCCGGACGATCTCATCCAGATAGGGCTCGTACTTCGCGCCCTCCATGGTTCCGTCGTCCGTGAGCAGCTGGTCCACGATGCCCGTCATGCCGGCCTGAAACCGGTACCCCACGGGGTTGTTGAACCTGTCCTTTTCCTTACGCCAAAGCCGCGCCGTTTCGGGGGCGTATGTCGTAAGAATCAGTTCGTACCAGCGCGCTATAACGTCTTTTTTCTCGTCGATGAGGCGCGAAGCCAACTCAGGCATGCGAATTAGTCCTTTTCTTCACAACCAATAAACTCGCCGATTCCATACCAAAACCAAGAAAATTGTAAAGGATTAAAAATCATTGATCCAGGCGCCGCAAGGCCCCGCGGGCGATTTGCCCCCGGGAGGTTTTTTGCTATCATCCCCGCGCGCAAAAAAAGAACAGGAGTTCCGGCATGGAAATCACCCCGAGTCAGGGCGACATCATAAAAGCTGCGGCGGCCTTCTCCTCCTTGGATCGCTACCAGGGCGCCCTGCCCAAAAAACACGCCCTCATCTACGACGAAGACGATCTCGCCGTCCTCATCAACGACGGCCTGCTCGAAACCATGCGCTTCACCTTCTCCTGCGGCCGCCAGTCCGAAGGCCTGCGGCTGACGGCGCTCGGCCGCGAAGCCCTGGCCGGGCTGCCCCAGGACGAACCCGAGGACGCCCTGGACGACGGCCTGGACGAATTGGCCCCCGAACACATCGACATCATGAATGACATCTACCATTTCTCAAAGATCACGAAAAACAAGGGCGTCATGCCCAAGGAGCTCTCCCGGCGCTACGTCGCCGAAGACCTGGATGACCTCTTTTCCCGGGGCTACATCCTGCGGGTCAAGGTCAAGGTGAAATCCAAGGCGGACGCCAAAAGCGCCAAGCCGGTCAAAGGCTACGTATTGTCCTCCAAGGGCTTGCGCATTATCCGCGAGCGCAACCGGGCCTAGCGGATCGATCCCCCAAAAGGTCATTCATCCGGAAAGCGCATTCGCGAAACGCGCGCCGTAAGGGCGCAGCCCTAGCGGCCCCCGTCCCCAAGCCGTTCCAGGAGCCCCGACAAGGCCGCCTCGGCCGTCAGCCGTTTGATCTCAAGCCGGGTCCCCGAAAAATGAAATACCCGGGCCCCAAGCGTTCCCGAAACGTCCCAGGCCATCCAGACCGTGCCCACGGGCTTCTCCGGCGTCCCCCCGTCCGGTCCGGCCACGCCGGACACCGCCAGCGCCGCGTGGGCCCCGAAACGCTCCCGCGCTCCCGAGGCCATGGCCAGGACGACCTCCCGGCTGACCGCCCCATGCGCCGCGAGCGTCGCTTCGGGAACCCCGAGAAAGCGCGTCTTGGCGCTGTTGGCGTAGGCGACCACGCCCCCCAGAAACCAGGCCGAACTGCCCGCAAGATCCGTCAACGAGGAACTGATGAGCCCGCCGGTGCAGGACTCCGCCGCGGCCAGAAGCCAGCCCCGGGCCCCGAAAGCCCCGGCCGTCTCCCGCACAAGCGCCTCAAGCGTGTTGGATGGCATGCCCGTCCCTCCGGACCGGTTTGCGGCGCGCTCCTCACGATCCCGGGAAAATATCCCGTCCGCGCGCTCAGGCGGACCCTATCAGCAATTCCCCCATCCCGCCAGGGCGCTTCTTGACTCCGCGCGCGCCCGGCGCGTAAGACCATGACGCGCAAAAGGCGCAAGACCTTGAAGGAGCCCCTATGCTTGACCTCAAATTCGTGCGCGCCAACATGGACGCCGTACGCAAGGCCCTGGCCGACCGCCGCGCCAAGATCAGCCTGGACGATTTCGAATCCCTGGACCTGCGGCGCCGGGAACTCATCGCCGCCGCCGAAAACCTGAAAGGCGAACGCAACGCCGCGTCCGCCAAGGTGGCCCAGCTCAAACGCGAAGGCGTCGACGCCCAAAGCGTCATCGACGGGCTGGGCGATCTCTCCGGCCGCATAAAAGTCCTGGACGATGAGCTCAAGGACATCGACGCCAAGCTCATGGATATCCTCGTTTCCGTCCCCAACGTCCCCCACGCCACCACCCCCGTGGGCGCAAGCGAAAACGACAACCCGGAAATCCGCCGGGTGGGCGAGATCCCGGCCAGGGATTTCCCGCCCGTGGAACACTCGGACGTGGGCGCGCGCCTGGGGGGCCTCGACTTCGAACGCGCCGCCAAACTCACCGGCGCCCGCTTCGCCATCTCCTACGGCTGGGCCGCCAAGCTCGAACGGGCGCTCATCGCCTTCATGCTCGACGTCCACCTCGACCGGCACGGCTATTTCGAGGTGGCGCCGCCCTATATCGTCAATTCCGCCAGCCTGTTCGGCACCGGCCAGCTCCCCAAATTCGGCGAGGACCTCTTCAAGCTCGAAAATACCGACTACTACCTCATCCCCACCGCCGAAGTGCCCGTGACCAACCTGCACCGGGACGAAATCCTGGACGAGGCCGACCTGCCCAAGGCCTACGCCGCCTACACCCCCTGCTTCCGCTCGGAAGCGGGCTCCTACGGCAAGGACACCAAGGGTCTCATCCGGCTGCACCAGTTCAACAAGGTGGAAATGGTGCGCCTTTGCCACCCGGACGTCTCCTACGACGAGCTGGAACTGCTGACCGGACACGCGGAGGAAATCCTTCAGCTTCTGGAGCTGCCCTACCGGGTCATCGCGCTGTGCACCGGCGACCTCGGCTTCTCCTCGGCCAAAACCTACGACCTGGAAGTCTGGCTGCCGAGCCAGGACAAATACCGGGAAATCTCCTCCTGCTCCAATTTCGAGGACTTTCAGGCGCGCCGGGCCAATATCCGCTTCAGACCCAAAGGCTCGAAAAAGACCGCCTTCGTGCATACCCTCAACGGATCGGGACTGGCCATCGGCCGCACCGTGGCCGCCATCCTGGAAAATTACGTCCAAAAAGACGGCGCCCTGGTCATCCCCAAGGCGCTCGCCCCCTACATGGGCGGCGTCGAAATCATCGAGCCGAAATAAGAAGCGCCTCCGGCGGCCAGAGGGGCGCCGCCCCTCTGGACTCCCCGCCAGGGGGATG
>CALGYO010000024.1 GCA_937934715.1 uncultured Desulfovibrionaceae bacterium
CCATCAGCTACGCCGCCGTGGAGCTGGCCAAGCGCATCTTCGGCGAGATGGCCGGGAAAAAGGCCATGCTGGTGGGCGCGGGGGAGATGGCCGAACTGGCCGCAGTGCATCTCATGAACGCGGGCGTGGACGAGATCATGGTGGCCAACCGGACCTTTTCCCGGGCCGAGGAGTTGGCCCGGCGCTTCAAGGGACGCCCCATCCTCTTCGAAGAGCTCATCGAGAAATTGCCCGAGGCGGACATCGTCATAAGCTCCACCGGCGCCCCCCAGACCGTCATCCGGGCGCGCGACGTGAAGGACGTCCTGAAACGGCGCAAGCACCGCCCCATGTTTTTCATCGACATCGCCGTCCCCCGGGACATCGACCCGGACGTGAACAGCCTGGACAACGTCTTCCTCTACGACATCGACGACCTGAAGGAAGTGGTCGAGGAAAATCTGGCCCAGCGCCAGGAAGAAGCCCAGCGCGCGGCCGAAATCGTCGACCTCCAGGTGGAGCGCTTCGGCCAGTGGCTTAATTCCCTGGACCTGCAACCCACCATCGTGAATCTCCTGGACCAGGGCGCGGCCGTGGCTGAACGGGAACTGCAGAAAACCTTGCGCCGCCTGGGACCGGACGTATCCGAGGAAACCAGACTAGCCCTCGACACCCTGGCCAAATCCATCAGCCGCAAGATGCTCCATGAGCCCATCACCTTCCTCAAACGCCGCTCCATGGAAAACGACGGGGAGCGTTTTATTGACTTGACGCGAAGAATGTTCAATTTGGATAAGGAGAACGCGCCGCCGGACGCCCATGCCGACAGAAAGCCCGGCCAAATGCCAGGCCAGACTACCGGCGACGCGCCCGAAACGGAAAACGAATGCTGAGACGGTAAGTGAGAAACGCCATGCGATCCTATTATATCGACGAACTGACGGCCGAGGATATTGAATGCATTGAGGCCCGCCTGACGGAAAAAGGCTTCAAAGGCCCGATCGACGGCCTGTATTACATTCCCTTTCCCATGGAAATGCTCAATGACGAACAACAACAGCATTTCCCGGAATGCGGCCCCTACATCCTGGCGCTTGAGATCGGCAAGGACTGGATCAAGCTGGAGCTTTTGATCAGGGGAAAAGGCAAGCTGCGCTGCTCCTGCATAAGCTACTGCACCCCGGAGCAGCGGCACCAGATGATCGATTTTCTGGATTCCTTCATCCACGAATTGGACATCCCGGTCTAGCCCGCGGCCGCGAGGCCCTTTGGCCCGAAGGGCCGCGGACGTTTCGCGCCCGAGAGGCGGCGCATACGGCTTTCATGGCCTTAAGGCCAACTTGATGCGCTTTTCTTGAAACAGCAACGTGGATCAAGAGGCGCCGAACCGAGTATGACCGCCGCGAATCTGGGCGCCTTGCCCCCGAAATGGGCTCGTTTTTGTCTGGGAGTGGAATCCTTCCTCCTTGAGGAGCTTGGCTTTTCCCCGCGCGGCTATGCTTTTGTCCTGGCCTTTTCCGGCGGGCTCGACTCCACCGCCCTTGCGCATATCCTCCGTATTCTGTCGCCCCGCCTGGGAACGTCCCTGACCGCCGCCCATCTCGACCACGGTCTGCGCGAAGAATCGGCGCGGGAAGCCGCCGTGGTTCAGGCGGCCTGCGGCGAACTGGGCATCGACTGCGCGACCCAAAGGCGCGATGCGGCGGCCGCAGCCAGAAAATCCGGCCAGGGCGTCGAGGCGGCGGCGAGATCGGTCCGCTACGCCTTTTTGGAAGAAGTCCGGGCGGCCCACGCCCCGGCCATCGTGGTCACGGCCCATCAGCAAAACGACCTGGCCGAAGACGTCCTCATGCGCCTTTCGCGCGGAACGGGCTGGCCGGGCCTTGGGGGCATGCCCGCCTGGGACCCTGCCCGCCATCTGCTGCGCCCCCTGCTCATGACGCCGCGAAGCGTTCTCAAGGCATTTCTCGACGATATGGGCGTCTCCTACCTGACCGATCCCTCCAACGCGGACAGACGGTTCACGCGCAACCGAATCCGGGAATCCATCCTACCGCTTTTCTTGGAAGAAAATCCCAATTTTCTGGAAACGGCCGGGCGGCTGTGGCGCCAGGCCGCCATGGACGAGGCATGGTTCTCCCGGGAGCTTGGCGCCTATCCCGGACCGGACGGCGCGGCGCGCGTTCTTCTGGAGGAAAGGCGCTTGCGCGCCCTTTCCCCAGCCCTGCGGCTGCGGCTTTTCAAAAAGATCCTGGACGGGCTCGGTCCCGGCGAATCCCTGGCCAAAACCCTGCTCGCCCTGGAGACGGCCTTTGCCGGAAAACGGCGTGGAACGGTCTTTCAATTTCCCGGGAAGAAAACCGCGAGCGTGACCAGGGAAGGCGTCGCTTTCCAAAGAGAATGAAATGCGGTATTGTTGGCGGTCAAACGCGCGCGACGCATTGACAGGGCGCTTGGCCCCATATAATAGAGGCGCTTGTGAAAAATATTTCAAGGAGGCTGTCCACGTGAACATCCTGACTTTCGGACCCAACGGCAGCGGTAAAGGCACCCAGGGCTCCCTGGTGAAGAAAAAATACAATCTCGCCCACATCGAATCCGGCGCCATCTTCCGCGAACACATCGGCGGCGGCACCGAGCTCGGCAAAAAGGCCAAGGCCTTCATCGACAAGGGCGAGCTTGTTCCCGACGACATCACCATCCCCATGGTCCTCGAGACCCTGAAGGAAAAGGGCGCCGACGGCTGGCTGCTGGACGGCTTTCCCCGCAACATGGTCCAGGCCAAAAAGCTCTGGGAAGCCCTGGAAGCCGCCAACATCAAGCTCGACTACGTGATCGAGATCCTGCTGCCGCGCGAAGTGGCCAAGAACCGCATCATGGGCCGCCGCCTGTGCGTCAACGATCCCAACCATCCCAACAACATCTTCATCGACGCCATCAAGCCCAACGGCGACAAGTGCCGGGTGTGCGGCGGCGACCTCAAGAGCCGCTCCGACGACCAGGATGAGGACGCCATCAACAAGCGCCACGACATCTATTATAACACCGAGGACGGCACCCTGGCCGCCGCGTATTTCTACAAGGACCTCGCCGCCAAAGGCAAGACCAAGTACATCGAACTCAACGGCGAAGGCACCATCGACTCCATCAAGGAGACGCTGCTGGCTCAGCTCGCCTAGTTCACGTCTTCATAACGGCCCCGAAACGCTGGCTTCGGGGCCGTTTTTCTTTTCCGCTTTCTCTCCCGCCCGGATTCGGAGCGCTCCCTGTTCTTGTGCAAAAAAGGGGAAAGGGATAGAGATCGCCATGCGCATCACCCCGTTACGCGTCGGCCGCATCGGCTACCTCAACGTCTGGCCCCTGTTCGATCCGCTTCACGCGGATTTTCCGGATAGCGAAACCATACGCTACGATTCCGGCCATCCCTCGGCCCTGAACGCCGCCCTGCGCGAAGGCGGGGTGGACATGGCCCCGGCTTCGGCCTTCGCCTACCTGGAAAACCCCCTGCCCTTCTCGCTTCTGCCCGATTTGAGCATCTGCGCGGCCGAGGGGCCCATCCAGAGCGTGCTTTTCATCACCCCTGTTCCCCTTGAGGAGCTGGGGGGGGAGACACGCCGCATCCAGCTCTCGAAAGCCTCGGCCAGCTCCAATGCGCTTCTGAAAACCCTGTGGCGCTACGCCTGGAAACTGCCCGAACCCGAATGGGTCATGGCCGAGCCGGGACACGGACCGGCCTCGGGCCTGCCCTTCGTGGAAATCGGCGATCTGGCCCTTCGCCGCTACCACAACCCGCCCGAAGGCTGGCATGTGGTGGATATGGGCCAGGCCTGGAAGGCGTTCACCGGCCTGCCCTTCGTCTTTGCCCTGTGGATCGTGCGGCGGGGCCTGACCGGCGAGCCGCGTCGAACGCTTGGCCGCATGGCCCGGGCTCTTCGCGGCTACAAGGCGGATCTTTCCGCCATCACCGCCCGTCTGGCGGCCTCGGACGAACGGCCGGACTGGATTTCCCGGGAAGCCATGGCGGGGTATTTCGATGTGGTGCGCTATGATCTGGGGCCCAGGGAACAGGCCAGCCTCGTCCTGTTCGCCAACTACTGCCGCGAGCAGGGGCTCATCAAGGCCGTACCCGAGCTTTCCTGGTTCGATGTGGGGAACTAGGCCGCCGGGAAGTCTTCCTCGGAGAGGACGTTCATGCCGTTGTTCTTGAGCAGGGCCGCGAAAACACCGTCTCCAGGAACCAAAATGCCGGAAAACGTCCCATCGTAGACCATGCCCGATCCGCAGGAAGGGGAACGGGATTTGAGGATGGCCGTGACGCATCCCGCCGCGACGGCTTGGCGTAGGGCTTCCCGAGCGCCCTGTTCGAAAGCCCCGGTCACGTCCTCGCCCGAGGCGTCCACGACCCGGCCGTTCACGATCTCGCACGGCGAGCGCGGACAGGCAAGCCCGCCGAGCATCTCCGGACAGACCGCCATGGCCGCGCCCTCCCGGACCAGTTTCGCCACGGTCTCGATCAAGGAAGCCTTACCGTCGTAGCGGCAGGGGACACCGGCCAGACAGGCGCTGACCACGATTTTTTCCGAACCGCGCTTGCTCATCCTCTTCTCCCCGGCTTGTCCGGCGGCCATTGCGGCCACTTCGATCATGATGCGTTCAGGGGTCCCGTCAAACGCCCGGTCCGCGCTTGCGAAACGTCATCGGACGCCTTGCGTCCGCCAACGAAACGCCGAAAAGCCCGCAACGCGACAAAGCGCGGCGGGCTTAAAGGCGATCGTGAAAAAGAGCTAGGCCGACTTGAGGCCGTTGACGGCCACTTGCAGGCGCGAAATTTTGCGGGAAGCGGTGCGCCAGTGCAGGACCTTTTTCCCGGCGGCCTTGTCGAGGACGGCGGTGGCGCTCTTCAGGGCGGTCTCGGCGGCGGCGGCGTCGCTTTCGGATACGGCCAGGCGCACGGCCTTGACGGCGTTTTTCACTCTGGTCTTCATGGCGCGGTTCCGAGCCTTGCGAACCAGGCTCTGACGGTGCCGTTTCAGGGCGGACTTATGATTGGCCAAGGATGATTCCTCCGTTACGTTGTTGACAGAAACAGTGTTCTTTAGTTGCCTCACGCTGTCCTGTCAAGAAAAAATCGGCGGATCTTCGCAAGTCGCGACCAATACGCGCCGCCTGCAACACCTGGGACCTGACGCCCATCGCGCCCCATCCTCCCTGGGAATATTCAGCCCAGACAAATGGGGAAAAAATTCTGGGCAATTGGCCAAAAAATGATGAACTCGAATAAACTATTACATTGCGACATAGTACCAATTCTTATCATACGCCATGTAATCCCAAACATCTCCCCATATGCAACAATCATTTGGCGGGTTTCCGTCAGACGTATACATGAAACCGGAAGTACTCCCCAATATTCATGAAAATACGACAAAATATACTATTGTCCGGTATTTTTTCTTTTCCACATACACAATATCGCCACGAGAAAGATGGGCAAGAGACTTGGGCAAGCGGACGCCCATGCTATCCACCGTTGTGTAATTTATACGAAGTTCACGAGAAATGATCTTATCGGCGCACGCCTGCATTTCCTGTTTGTTCAATGCAAACAGCATATCGATTCTATAGAGATCAACAGGGAGGAACCAGTATGCAACAAAAAAGATGCAGCACGCATGAAGCGGATACAGACTATTCATCCGCTTGTCTTTTATAAAGAGAATCCCATGCAACAGGGCCATGCAACACGCAACGCTAAAAACGATCCAAACGGCGCCGACGATGAATATCCAGAGAAACGGCGTAAAGAACATGAAGCCTTCCAGGCGGAAAAAATCGCAGGCAAGAATGGCAAGCCCGCTCGCCACGGCGAGGCCGAGCGCCTGTCGGGCGAAAAGACGTTTGAGGCGCGCGATCATGAAGCGGGACCGCTCCTGTACAGCGCCCGCGTCCAGACCGCCGCCGCAATCCCGACGAAGGCGCCGGCCAGCACGTCCGATGGATAGTGGCGCAGGGCGAAAATGCGGCTCAGTCCGACCAGGGCCGCTATGCAGAAAAATGGAACGGCGTAGCGCCTGAAAAGAAAGGCCAGGGCGGCGCAGGCGGCGAAAGCTCTGGTCGTGTGGCCGGAAGGGAAGGAGTTGTACGCGTCCTTGTCCGTGAACCAGGTGAAACCGTAGACGCCCTCTTCAAGAAAAAGAGGCGGCCGGGCGCGGCCGAAGACGTATTTCAAGGCGTCGGTCACGAGAAAGGCGACGGT
Organism: uncultured Desulfovibrionaceae bacterium; assembly: GCA_937934715.1. Classification (GTDB taxonomy): domain Bacteria; phylum Desulfobacterota; class Desulfovibrionia; order Desulfovibrionales; family Desulfovibrionaceae; genus CALGYO01. The sequence continues at coordinate 6,236 of CALGYO010000024.1, forward strand.
CACGCTCAAGCAGACGAACAGAAGCTTCCTGGCCCAGGGCCTGGGCGATGCGCCGAGGAGGTTCGCGGCGCTCAGGACGAAGCCGGCAGCCACGAGATGTTTCGTCGCCCCGGAATCCGCCAGCAGACTGAGGATGGTCGCGACGCCGAACGTTCCGGAATGCTTGAGGGAGGCCGCCCACCCGGCGGCGAGCCTGTCCAGGAAAAGATAGCACGCGGCCACGGCCAAGGCCAACCCCAGGGCGGCCCACAAGGTTCTCAAGGGAAGTTCCCGGCCCATACATCCTCCGATTCGACGGTCCTGGGGCGCGTCCTCAAAACAGCGCGCGGGCGTTATGAGGATACGACGCTCCGATTTGTTGTTTTCGTTCATGGTATCGGCGTATTACCCCAAAGAAACGCCACATTAGTCCAGGACGGGTAAGGGAACAAGACCGGTCGCCCGTCTCCTCGCCGCGAGACCGGCGCGGCTTGACAGAACACGCTCCCGGAAGCACAAGGGCTGAATACCCGCTTCAAGTAACGGAAGACGGTGCGAATCCGTCGCAGACGCGCTGCTGTATTCGGGGTTGGCCGGGCGGCTTCACTGAACGCGAGTTCGGGAAGGAGTCCCCAACATGGCCGGGCCGTCGCCCGCCCCGTAAGCCAGAAGACGCCTTGGAGCGAATCCATGACAAGCCTCGCGTTCGGGCTGGCGTCGCCGTCGTCCCGCCATATCCGCCCAAAAGACGCGGAAGTTCTTTCGCTGTACGCGTTCGGACGTTTTCGCCTCCCGAGCCTGGCTTGCCCAACCTTCATGCGAGCGCGACATGCGCAAGGAGGAGACATGCTGACGCATATCCTGGGTTTTTCCCGCATGGGGAAAGGACGCGAACTCAAAAAAGCCCTGGAAAGCCACTGGAAAGGCGAAACAAGCCAGGACGGCCTGCTTCGGGAGGCGGCCCGTCTTCGCCGGGAAAACCGGGACGCCATACGCGACGCGGGCGTGGATCTGGTCCCGGCGGGAGACTTTTCCCTCTACGACCATATGCTGGACGCGGCCGTCATGCTGGGAGCGATTCCCCCGCGTTTCGCCCAAGCCGCAGATCCCCTTTCCCGCTATTTCCTCATGGCCAGAGGCGGAACGCGTGACGGCGAGGGCGTGGCGCCCCTGGAAATGTCCAAGTGGTTCGACACGAACTATCATTACCTGGCGCCCGAACTCTCTCCGGGCCAGCGCTTCAGCCCGGACTGCGCGCGACTGGCCGCCGAACTCGCGCAGGCGCAAGAAGACGGCGCTTCGGCCAAGATCGTCCTTCCCGGACCGTTCACCTTTTTGATCCTGTCCAAGTCCACGAGCGCGGGATTCGACCGTTTCACGCTGCTGGAGCCCCTGTGCGAGGCCTATGCGGAAATCCTGCGCCGCCTGTCCGGGACGTGCGGCTGGATCCAACTGGACGAGCCCGTCCTGGCGGCGGATTTGCCCGGGGCCCTTCGCGGCGGCGCGTTCGGAAAGGTCTACCGGACCCTCGTCGAGGCGGCCGGACCGTCCAAAATCATGCTGGCGACCTATTTCGGCTCCATAGTCCACAACCTGGGGCGGATCGCGGACGCCCCCGTGGCCGGTCTGCATATCGACCTGGCCCGGGCGCCGGAGCAGCTGACCCCGGTTCTCGATGCGCTTGACGAAACGGCCGTCTGCTCCCTGGGACTGGTCAACGGCCGCAACATCTGGCGGGTGGACGCGGATGCGGCCCTGGCCCTCCTTCACGCCGCCATGGAGAAAAAATCCCCGGACCGTCTCATGCTGGCGCCCTCCTGCTCCCTGCTCCACGTTCCCCTTTCTCTCGACGGTGAAACGGACATCCCGGAACGGATCAGGCGCTGGATGGCCTTTGGCCTCGAGAAATGCCGGGAACTGCGCATGCTGGCCGATGCGGCGCAGGGGAAAAACGGCCGGAACGGCGCGGACGCCCTGTCCGCCAACCAGGCGGCCTGGGAATCGCGGCGAAACACTCCGGAGCTTCGCCGGGAAAGCGTCCGCCGCAAACTCGCCTCCCTGGGGCCGGACGCCCTGTCCCGCTCCCTGCCCTACCCCGAACGCCGGAGCCTGCGCGAATCGCGGTTCACCTTGCCGCTTCTGCCCACCACGGTCATCGGCTCCTTCCCCCAAACCGCCCAAATCCGGGCGGACAGGCGCGATCTGAAGCGCGGCCTGATGACGCGGGAGGACTATGAGGAACGCATGCGGGGACATATCCGCGAGGCCGTGGAAAAACAGGAGGCCCTGGGCATTGACGTGCTCGCCCACGGCGAGCCCGAGCGCAACGACATGGTGGAGTATTTCGGCGAACGGCTGCGCGGCTTCTGCTTCACCAAAAACGGCTGGGTGCAAAGCTACGGCTCGCGCTGCGTCAAGCCGCCCGTCATCTACGGCGACGTCTGGCGCCAATCCCCCATGACCGTCTCCTGGAGCGTCTACGCCCAGTCGCTGACGAAAAAACCCATGAAGGGCATGCTGACGGGACCCGTGACCATCCTGCGCTGGAGCTTCGTCCGGGACGACCAGCCCCAGGAGGAGACCTGCCGCCAGATCGCCCTGGCCATCCGGGAAGAGACGGCCGATCTGGAACAGGCCGGGCTTTGCGTCATCCAGATCGACGAGCCCGCCCTGCGCGAAGGCGCGCCCCTGCGCCGCTCGGACTGGGACGAGTATTTCTCCTGGGCGGTGAGTTGCTTCCGGCTGGCGGCCAACGGGGCGGGTCCCGGAGTCCAGGTGCACACCCACATGTGCTACAGCGAATTCAACGAAATCGTGGAATACATCGCGGCCATGGACGCGGACGTGATCAGCATCGAGGCCAGCCGCAGCAGGATGGAGCTTTTGGACGCCTTCAAGCGCTTCCGCTATCCCAATGAGATCGGACCGGGGGTGTACGACATCCACAGTCCCCGCGTGCCGGACGTGGAGGAGATATGCGATCTCCTGCGCCGGGCCATGGCCGTGATCCCGGCGGACAAGCTCTGGGTGAATCCGGATTGCGGGCTGAAAACCAGAGGCTGGGAGGAAAGCCTGGCCTCGCTGGCCAACATGGTGGAAGCGGCCAGACGCATGCGCGCTGAACTGGCCAGGGGCTGATCGCCTGAGCCTTTCGTCAATCAGGAAAACAAACGGCGCCCGCTTCCCATGGGGAACCGGGCGCCGTGAAAACGCCGGAAGGACTACGCCGTACGCCTTGCGGCTTACCAAAACCCGTACAGGGATTTTGGAGACGGCGCGGCGCCCTTTTTCATATCGTCAGAAAGCCGCCTTAGACCTGCAGAGCGGAAAAATCCGCGATGCGGCCGAGTCGTGCCACCAGAGCCTCCAGAATGTTGAGGCGGTTCAGCCGCAAATCCGGATCGTCGCACATGACCATGACGTTGTCGAAAAAGCCGTCCACCACGGGCCGAAGCTCATGGAGCATGGCCAGGGCGTCCCCGTAGGCGTCCTTCTCGAGAAAGGCGTCGAGTCGCGGGAACATGTCGTCGAAGGCGGCGGCCAGGGCGCGCTCGGCCTCCTCTTGCAACAGCTGCGTCTTGATCTCTCCCGTGAGCGGGCTTTTCGCCTCGGCGCCCTGCTTGCGGATGATGTTGGCCGCGCGCTTGAAGGTCAGGACCGCCTGCTGGAAGTCCGGGCTCTTGGCGAAGACGCTGAGGGCGTCGAGCCGGATTTTGAGGGCGCCGATGTCGTCGAACCCGGCGCCCAGGGCGGCCTCGACCGCCAGGGTGTCGTAGCCAAGACCCAGGAAATACGCCTTGAGACGCTGGCCGAAGAAATCCAGGAGCTTGGGCAGGGCTTTTTCCGGCGCGAGTTTCCAGGTCACGTTCTCGTAGCCCTCCACCGCCCGGCGCAGGAGATCGGACAGGGAAAGGCGCAGGTTGCGCTCGATGATGATGCGGCAGATGCCGAGAGCCTGGCGGCGCAGGGCGTAGGGATCGGCCGCGCCGGTGGGGATCATGTCCAGACCGAAGCAGCCGGCCAGGGTGTCGGCCTTGTCGGCGATGGCCACGATGGCGCCGCCGAGGCTGGCGGGAACCGGGGAATCCGGTCCGGCCGGGAGGTACTGCTCGCTCACGGCCTGGGCTGTCTCGTCGGAATAGCCCTTGCGCCTGGCGTAGATGCCGCCCATGATGCCTTGGAGCTCCGCGAATTCGCCCACCATCTCGGAGACAAGGTCCGCTTTGGCCAGCCGTCCGGCCTTGCGCAGGGCGGAAGCGATCTCGGGCCCGACCTCCTCGGCCAGGGCGCCGCACAGTTTTTCCAGCCGCCGGGACTTGTCGCCCATGCAGCCGAGCCCGGCCAGGAAGATGACGTTTTCGAGCTTGTCCAGCCAAACGCCCATGTCGCAGGCGAGGTCGGTCTCCCAGAAAAAGCGCGCGTCCTCAAGCCGGGCCGTGAGCACCCGCTCCCAGCCCTTGCGCACCAGATCCAGGTTTTTGGGCGTGAGTCCGAGCGTGGTCAAAAAATACGGGAGAAGCTTTCCCGAAGCGTCCTCCACCCCGAAGCTTTTCTGGTGGTTCTGCATGCTGGTGATGAGGGCCTCGCGCGGCGTTTCGAGAAATTTCCCGTCGAAACGCGCCAGAACGACAACCGGATGCTCAGTCAGGCCCGTCACCTCGGTCAAAAGACCCGGGTCGATGATGGGTTTTCCGCCAACCTCGGCCGCGAGCTTCGCCGCCTGCCCCACGATGACGTCCTCGCGCTCCTTGGCGCTTATCGTCACATGCCCCTTTTCCCGGATGACGGTGAAATACTCGTCCGCGTTCCTGACCGGAAACGGACCGGGACCCATGACCCGGTGGCCGCAGGTTTCGCGTCCGGAGACGATCCCTTCGACTTCAAAGGGGACGACGTCCTCCCCGAGCAGGGTCAAAAACCAGCGAATGGGACGGCCGAAAGCGAATTCCCGGCTTCCCCAGCGCATTTTCTTGGGGAACGACAGGCGTCTCACGACCTCGAGGCAGATTTCCGGCAGGAGGTCCAGGGTCTTTTCCCCGCCCACGGTCTTGCGCACGGCCAGATAGCGGCCTTTTTCCGTGTCCAGGATGAACGAATCGGAAAGGTCCGCGCCCTGGCCCTTGGCGAATCCCATGGCGGCCTTGGTGGGGCGTCCGTCCGGGCCGAAGGCGGCCTTTTCGGGCGGACCGGTCACCACCACTTCCTCGCGGCGGGCGCCCGGGGCCATGTCTTCGGCGCAGAAGACCAGCCTTCTCGGCGTGGCGTAGACCTTGGCCTCGCCGGATTCGATGTTGGCTTTGGCGAAAAGACCGGTCAGAAGCGCCAGAAATTCATCGCTCAAGCCCGGCAGGAACCGGGCGGGCATTTCCTCGAAGCCGATTTCAAAGAGAAACTGGGGCATGACTGATCCTTATTCCTTCGGGTGGTCGAGCATGGGATAGCCGAGTTCTTCGCGCTGGGCCGCGTACAATCTGGCCAGGGAGGACGCCAGGGCTCGGACCCTGCCGATGTAGCCGGTGCGCTCGGTGATGGAGATGGCGCCCCGGGCCTGGAGCAGGTTGAAGACGTGCGAGCATTTGAGACAGTAGTCGTAGGCAGGCCAGGGCAGGCCCTTGTCGCACAGCTTGCGGCATTCCGCCTCGCAGGCGTTGAAAAAATGCAGGAGCATGGCCGGGTCGCTTTCCTCGAAATTGTACCTGGAATGCTCGACCTCGCCCTGATGGTGCACGTTGCCGTAGGTGACCTTCCCGTTCCAGGACAGATCGTAGACCGATTCCTTTTGCTGCAGGTACATGGAGAGGCGCTCCAGACCGTAGGTCAGCTCCACGCTGACGGGCGACAGATCGATGCCGCCCACCTGCTGGAAATAGGTGAACTGGGTCACTTCCATGCCGTCGAGCCAGACTTCCCAGCCCAGGCCCCAGGCGCCCAGGGTGGGCGACTCCCAGTCGTCCTCCACAAAGCGGATATCGTGCTCGGCGGCGCTGATGCCAAGCGCCTCCAGGCTTTTGAGGTACATTTCCTGGACGTTGTCCGGCGAGGGCTTGAGCACGACCTGGAATTGGTAATAATGCTGGAGACGGTTGGGATTCTCGCCGTAGCGGCCGTCCGTGGGACGGCGGGAGGGCTCCACGTAGGCCACCTTCCAGGGTTCCGGGCCGATGACCCGGAAAAAGGTGGACGGATTGAACGTGCCCGCCCCGACCTCGATGTCGTACGGCTGGGCGATGACGCACCCGGCTTCGCTCCAGAATTTCTGCAAGGTCAAAATGACGTCCTGAAAATTCATGCTGGCTCCTCGACTATGGGGTTCCCCAAACGGGGGTTAGGTTCTGACGAACATGCCGTTTTCCCAGGAAAGCCCCATGTGGCGGGCCACGAACCGGTCCACCACGGAGGCGAATTCCCGTCCTGCCGCGGGCGAGGGGACGGACAGTCCCCAGACGGCCGGCTCGGCGATCCTGGCCGCAGCCAGAAGGGCCATGGATTCCGGACGCAGGCGCGAGACCGCGCGTCCCGGAAGGGGTGGACATTCCTGACAGAAAAAGCGGCCTTCTTCAATGTGAAAAACCGCCCCGTCATCCGGGGAGACCGGTCTCCCGCAGGCCGCGCATCGGGAAAAATCCGGGAAGAACCCCTGGCGCATGGCCACGTTCGCCCGGAAAAAAAGCGGAAAAAAACGCGACGGCGGCGCGTCCCCGGAAAGCGCCCGAAAGCTGTCCGCCAAAAGGGCGTAGGCGCCGCCCGCGCCCAGAGCTCCGTCCGCGCCGCAACAGGCGGCCTCGAAAAACTTGAGACAGTTCACGGCGAGCCCAAGCCGCTCGGGCTTTTCGCGCAACTTGGGGTGGGATTCGATCAGACGGCCTTCAAGAAGATGGAGGAATTCGCCCCTGCGGCAGGTCTTCACCTTGAAATCCACATGGTTGAACACGTCAAGGCAACCGCAGAACCGCCGTCTGCTCACGCAGCCGCCAAAGGCCACAGCGGTGTAGACGCCACGCTTCGGCGAAAAAAGGCGCACCCAGGCGTCTATTTCCCGAAAGCGGCCCACCTTGAGCACAAGAGCCTTTTCGGAAAACTCCATCCGTCACCTCAAAACGCCGGTTTGGGCCGCGCGCGTCTCGCGCGAAAAAGGGCGCCGGCCATCGGCGCATCCCCCGGGCAAGGACGCCCCGCCAGGCGCCAAGGCGCCCGTATGGCGCTATTCGGGAAAGCGGACGCTTTTGCTCTCGCCGCGTTCCGTGGAAACCGGGTATTCCTTGCCGTCATAGGTGAAGACCAGCTTGCTGGGATTGCCCAGGCGCACCTCGATGGACTTTTGAAAGCCGAACTGAAGCCGTTCGCCGCGCTTGACGAAAATTTCCCTGGCGCCCTTGCCGTCCGGGATGACGATGATCCAGCTGCCGTCCGCGCCGAAGGCGGTCAGGGTCTTTTCGCCGGGCGTCACCGGGGCGGCTGTTTCCTGGGCCGGTTCACCGGTGGAAGGAGAAGCCGGCTCGGAAGTCTGGGAGGAGGTTCCCGGAGGAGCGGCGCTTGCCTGGGCACCGTCAGCGGCGGCGGGGGCGGCGGCCGCGCCGGGCTTTTTGGTGGTGAATTTCAGGGTCTTGACCTGCCCCGACGCGCCGTCGAAGGCGTAGGGCTTGCCGTTGAAATGGATGGCCACGCCGCCGGCGTTGCCGAGCCTGACGAGAAGGACGTCTTCGAAACGGCCCGTCAGGCTCTCGCCTTTGCGCAGGGTCAGCTCGTTCATGGCGCCGCCGTCGGCGGCGGCTTCCAGCCAGCAGGTCTCTTTGGCCGTGATGACCACGATATTGGGGCCTTCGCCCAGCAGGACGCCTTCGCCTGCCGCAGGGGCGGTCTGATCGGCCTGATCGGCCGGGAGGAGTTGGTCCGGCGCGGCGCTCTGGGTCTGCGTCTGGTCTGGGAGCGATTCACCGGCGGACGCGGGAGCGGATTCGGACAGAACCTGCTCGGAAGCCGATTCGGGAGCGCTGGGCTCCGCATTTTGCCCCGGAAGGATCGCGGCGTCCGTCTCGGACTCCTGGCCATTCAGGGAAGAAGCGGGGCCGTCCAGACTGCTGGCGGGCGATTGCGGCGCCGCGAACTCAGAGCCGCTTTGTTCGGAGGCGGCCGGAGCCGTCTGGTCCTGGGAAGGAGCTGAGGCCTGGGATTGCTCGGGTTGTCCGGATTGGCCGGACTCCTTGGGCGTGAAAAAGGAAAAATACCACAAGGCCGCGCCGCCGATGACCAAAAGGAGCAGGATGGTTATGGCGAGAGCCGAACTTTTCTTCCCGCCGGGCTGGCCGGTGCGGATGGAGGAAATCGAGCCCTTGGATTCATGATAGGCGGGACGGGACAGGGCGTCCTCCTCCACGCCGAAAGCCGAGGCCAGCGTCTGGGCGACCTCGTCGGGGTCGATATCAAGCAATCGCGCGTAGTTCTTGATGAACCCCTTGGCGTAGACCCTGTGCGGGAGCTTATCCTCCTGGCCTTCTTCAATGGCGTCCAGGGTTGAACGGCTGATTTTGATCTGCTCGGTAACGTCGTTGGGGCTTATGCCCCGGCGTTCGCGCTCCGCTTTCAGCAACGCGCCGAGTTCCCGTAAATCCATGACGTACTCCTTGCCGTTGCCCGGCCCCATGAGCCGGTTGCGGCTGAAATCGCGAACGTCGCGTTTCCAAAATCGTTTTCAAAGACAATAAACGACAGGCGCGTCACAGTGGTTTTCCCAAAAAACCACACGCAGGTTACGGAACGCGACGCTAAAGCCGTATTTCAACCACGGACTTGTCACGCAGCTTTTCCATGTATGCCAGGAAAAGCTTGTCGAATTTCTGCTTGTACAGGGTATCGTAAATCTGCTCGCGCAGTTCGGGCGAAATAGGCCCGGCCGAGGCTGACTGCGCGGGTTCGGGTTGCGGGGCGGCTTCGGCCTGGGGCTTGGGGGCCGCCTCGGCTTTAGGCTTGTTGATGAGCAGCACGGCCTTGCCGTCGAGCATGACGGGAGCGGCGACCTCGCCGGGGGGCACGCTTTGCAGGGCGTCGCGCAAGACGGGGGCGAGGTCGGAAAGGGTGACGTCGCCCAGATAGCCGCCCTGCTCCCTGCCTGGTCCCAGGGAAAATTTCTTGGCGGCCTCTTCAAAAGAGAGTTGCTTGCCCTGAATCATTTTGCGGATATTTTCAGCCTCTTTCATGGTGGGCGTCATGATAAGGCCGATGTTGCCCATGCTTTTCCCGCTCAAGGACGGCGTCACGGGGATTTGCCCTTTATTGGCCTCGTTGAAGGCGGCGATCTCCTCGTCCGTGACGATGATCTTGCGGTTGACCATGTAGCCGATGATGCGCTTTTTGAGGGAGTCCAGGCGCAGATTCTCCTCGAACTCCTTGCGGGTCAGTCCTTCCTTGGCGAGCTGGGCATTGAACTGCTGCTCGTTCATACCGTTCTTCTTTTTGATGTCGCCGATGACCTGCTGCACCTCGGTGTCGGTGACGTTCAAATTCAAGCGGGCGGCTTCCTGCTTGAGCAGATGATCGTTGACCATGTTGTCGAGAAGCTGGCGGCGCAGGGGATCGAACTGCGGGTCCCCAACGTCGATCTTCACGCCCTGGTTCTTGGCGACGATTTTGGAAAGATTGTCGTTGAGCTCGAACAGGGTGATGATGTCGCCGTTGACCACGGCCACGACCCTGTCGACCAGTTCGGAGGCGTAAGCGGCCGGAACTGAAAAGGAAATCACCGCAATAAGAAAGGCGCATTTCAATAAACGTGACAATTGAGCCTCCAGAAGGGACGCGCCGGGACAAGCCGGCGAAAAAACCGTCGCATCCTCTTAAACAGAAAATAAAAGAATTTCAACGGGGCTAAAGATTGCAAAATGGAAGCGGGATTTCCTCAATCAATTCATAACATCGCCTCGCGTCGCCAAGAGATTCGGTTCGCATGCAAGCTCAGGGGAACGCGGCGGTTTTCACATCTTTTGTCGACGCCTCGACTCTGGTTTCCCTGCCATTGTAGGAATAGGTTACGTCGCTGGGGCTGCCGAACTGCGCCTTCAGGGAACGCTTGAAGGGAACGACCAGGGATTTCCCCCCCTTGAGATAGACCCGCTCCTCTTTTCCGTCATCCGCGGTCAGAATGACCCAACTGGCCTTGTTCGCGGTGAACGTCACCTCGCCCGGTCCCTGCCCGGCATTCGGCCCGGCGTCCGGGCCGCCCGCCTGGGCGGGCGCCTGGGCGGCGTCTTTCTCCGGCGCCTGGGGTTGAGACTGGGCGTCTTGCCCCTTTGTGGACGCCACGGCTTGCGTTTGCGCATTTTCGGCGATCAAAGGGGGCTCGCCCGCGTCAACCGGCGCCTGCGCCTGAGCTTCTGCGGAAGGCGATTCCGGCGCCGCGGCATCGGCTTTCCCGGCATCGGGGACATCGCCCGGCGCTTTCTCCGAGGCCGAAGGCTCGGCCAAGGCGCCGTCCGGTTCCACGGTCTTGGCCGGTTCCTGGGCGTTCGCGGCCGGCCCGGCCTTTTCCGCGTCTTTGGCGCCCCCGGCTGGAACAGGAGCGGGAGCGGTTTTCCGTTCCGGCTCGGCCTCGTCGGGACCGCCTGGTTCGCTGGCCCCGGCGTTCGCGTCTTCCCGTATTTCGGCGCGCATTTTTTCGGCCACGGTCTTGCGCACCGTTTCGTTTTCTGCGGGACTGACCAGGCCTTCCGTGGAAAGCGGCAAACGCGAACCGAAATCGTCAAGAGCCGGTCCCCCGGCCGTCCGGGCGCCGTCGCCCCCGGAAGGCAGAAGCCTGGAACTGACCTTGATGACGGAAGAGCGCATCACGTTTTCCAGCCAATCCGCGAAGGCGGCGCGCAGTTTTTTCTCCTTGAGCCGTTCCTCCACCAGGGGATACGCCTGGGCCGCGTCCAGGGTTTTGGCCGGCATGCGTTCCAGGAGAATCAGGATACGCGTTTGCCCGTCTTCCGAAAGCGGTTTGGCGGCCTGACCGGGGCTCAGCTTGTCCAGGGCCTTGGCCCAGGCGGGAGGCAGGGCCTCCGGTCGCAAGACGGCCTTTTGCACGGTCACGCCGCTCTCGGACTGGGAAAAGCCCGAAATCTCGTTCCGCAGTTCGCCAAGCCGCTCGGCGGCCTTTTTCACGGTTTCGGGGTCAGGCCCCTGGATCAGCGCGAAAGCGATCTTCGCGGGAGAGCTGAAATCCTCCCGGTGTTCTTTGTAATAGTCCGCCGCTTCCTGGACTCCGATCTTTATCTTGTTTGCGAGCAGTTGGCGTTCGAATTTCTGGATGGCCAGACGGGCCCGGATGGCTTGCCGCCACTTTGCCAGATCGATGTTTTCCTCCACCAGCATCTGGTCGAAGGCGCCGCCGGGATAATCCGCCCGGACCTGATCTTCGGCCGCCTGGCATTCGGCGTCGGTCACCGCGTTCCCGGACTTGGTCAGCTCCTGGAAAATGAGTTCCTGGACGATCAGTCCGGCTGCGATTTCGCCGTATTCGTCGCGCAGGCGCTCCACGGCGGGGTTCTCCTCGTCGCCCGAGTCCATATGGCGCAGGTCGTACGTGAACTCCACGTCGCCAAGAGAAACCGGCTTGCCGTTGACCGTGGCCACGGTCCCTCTGGGGGAGTCGTCGTTCCCGCAGCCCCCGAGGGCCAACGCGAGGCTCAAAGCGAGAAGAATGGTGAGACGTTTCATGCGGTTTCCTCGCCGTCCAGAAGTCCGGCCAGCTCCTCGCCCGCCGCGCGCAGGGCGTCGGGAAAGGATTTCGCAACGTCGAGCCGCAGCTCCAGCTTGCCCGGCGGCGTCATTTTCGCGTTGCGGCGTTCTTGAATCCAGGCGACCAGCCGTTCCGGCGCGATGTCCGCGTCCTTTTGCTCGAAGGACACGACGATTTTTCCCGGAAAGATTTCCGCCTTGGCCGCACGAAGCCTGGAGAGGACCTGTTTGACCGACAAGACGGCGATGAAATTCAACAACTCTTCCGGCGCCGGGCCGAACCGGTCGCGGATTTCAGCGGACAATTCAGCCAAGCCGCGCTCATCATGGGCCGAGGACAAGGCTTTGTAAAGCCGCAGACGCTGGGAGGCGTCGGTCACGTAGCGTTCGGGGATGCGCGCGGCCACGCCCAGGGACAGTTCGGGATCGGTCCGCTCCCGAATGGTTTCGCCCTTGAGGCGTCGCACTTCCTCGTCGAGCATTTCGAGGAACAGATCAAGCCCGATGCCCGCGATATGGCCGGACTGGGCCTCGCCCAGGATGTTGCCCGCCCCGCGCAGGCGCAGATCCTCCATGGCCACCCGGAATCCGGCGCCGAGATAGTCCATGTCCATGATGACCCGCAGCCGTTTGCGGGCCGTTTCCGGCAGGTTCTCGATGGAGGGGACCACGAAATAGGCGTAGGCCTGACGCGGCGAGCGCCCCACCCTGCCCCGAAGCTGATAGAGTTGTCCCAGACCGAACATTTGCGCCTGGTCGATGATCATGGTGTTGGCCCTGGGAAAATCGAGTCCCGATTCCACGATGGCCGTACAGGCCAGGATGTCGATCTCCCCGTGCCAGAATTCGTGCATGACCTTTTCGAGAGCCGTCTCGTGCATCTGGCCGTGGGCCATGCCGATCCTGGCGTTCGGAGCCAGGTTCTTGATGTACTCCACCACCCGTTCCAGGCCCTGGACCCGGTTGTGCACCCAAAAGACCTGGCCATCGCGCTCCAGCTCCCGGGCGATGACCGCGCGCAGGAAATCCTGGTCGCGCTCCACCAGGGCCGTGTCCACGGGCTTGCGCTCCAGGGGCGGGGTTTCGATGACGCTGAGGCCCCGTATGCCGGAAAGGGACAATTGGAGGGTCCGTGGGATGGGGGTGGCCGTCAGGGTGAGGGAATCGATGTTCTTGCGCAGGCTTTTCAGGCGTTCCTTGTGCTTGACCCCGAAACGCTGTTCCTCGTCCAGGATGAGCAGGCCCAGATTGGGGATCTCCACATCCTTGGACAGCAGGCGATGGGTGCCGATCAGGATGTCGATTTCGCCTTTTTTCAGGGCGTCCAGGGTCATTTTGCGCCGTTTGGGCTGCACGAAGCGGCTGAGCATGCCCACGTTCACGGGGAAGCCCTCCAGGCGCGCGGAGAAATTCTGATAATGCTGCTCGGCCAGCACCGTGGTGGGGCACAAAAGGACCGCCTGCTTGCCGTCGAGGACCGCCCGGAAGGCCGCGCGCAGGGCCACCTCGGTCTTGCCGAAGCCCACGTCGCCGCAGACCAGCCGGTCCATGGGCTCCGGCCGTTCCATGTCCGCAATGACCTCGGCGATGGCCTTTTCCTGGTCCGGGGTCTCCTCGAAGCCGAAGGTGGCCTCGAATTCCCAGAACAGCTCGTTGACCGGACCATAGGCGTAGCCCTTGGCGATCTTGCGGTAGGCGTACATTTCCACAAGATCCTGGGCGATGCGCTCGATGGCCTTTTTGGCCTTGGACCGGGCCGTGCGCCAGCGCGAGCCGCCAAGCCTGTCCAGGGGCGGGGTCGCGCCTTCGGGGCCCTTGTAGCGCTGGATGAGCCCGAGCTTGTCCACCGGAAGGTAGAGCTTGTCGTCGTTGGCGAAATACAGAAGAAGATAATCCCCGCCTGCGTTGTCCACCGTCATGCGGGATAACCCCTCGAAGGAGGCCACGCCGTAATCCCGGTGCACGATGAGATCTCCGGGCGCGATTTCTTCCTGGGAGGAAAGGCCCTTGAAATCCTTGAGCGCGGAACGGTCCTGGATGGTCTTGCCCGCGTCCGGGGCCAGCACGTCCTCGGGCAGGATGATGGTGGAGTTCCATTCCAGCTCCACCCCTTTTTTCAGGGCCGAAACCAGGGCGTACTGCCCTTTTTGTCCGGGAACGTAACCGGTCGCGAAAACCAAGCCCTCGTGCTCGGCCATCTTGAGAAACTTTTTGCGGGCCCGGTCCGTATGGAAGGAAAGGATGGTCTGTTCCCTGGCGGTTCGCCACTCCTTGAGCGCCGCCACCAGGGTGGTCCAGGGCCTGCGGTCGCTGCCCGGCTTCCAAAAGATGTCGGAAAAGGTTTCGATGGTTTTTTCCGGCAGGTCGGGGCCGTGCTTGCCGTGGCCGAGGACCAGGTCCTCGAACAGGATGCGCCGTCCGGCGTTCAGGGATTTGAGCGCCGTGCCCTCGGGCCACAACAGATGCGTCCCCGGCCAGGAATACCCGTTCGACGCGGCTTCCTTGTCGAGATATTGCTTCCAGGCGAAGGCGTTCTCCTCGATCCTGGCGCGCAGTTGGGAGGCGTTGAAGAGGATGGAGACGCGGTCTTTTGGAAGCCAGTCCTCGAACGCGGCGGGATTGGGCGAACACAGTCCCGGCCAGATGGTCCCGTCCATGGCCTCGAGCTTGGCCCATAGGGCCAGCCGGGCGTTTTTATGGAGCTCCCCCACCCCGGAGAGCTTGTCCCACCAGGCCGCGGCCTTGTCCTTGACCGGACCGGTCAAAACCGCCGGAACCACGGGCAGAAGCAGCAGCTCCTCGACGTCCTCCAGGGAGCGCTGGGCGGCCGGGTCGAACAGACGGATGTCCTCGATCACGTCCCCGAAAAACTCCAGCCGGGCGGGAGCGTCGTAGCCGGGAGGGAAGATGTCCAGGATGTCGCCCCGGGAGGAGATTTCCCCGGGCGCGGTCACCAGGGGGGTGCGGCGGTAACCCCAGGCCACGGCCTGCTCGAGGATGAGCTCCTGGGAAAGCTCCTCGCCCTTGGCGATGAAAAGGGAGTTTTCCTCCAGCAGCTTTTTTTCCGGCCATTTGGGCAGAAAGTTGTCCGCCGCGAAAAGCAGGATGCGCGGCCCGTCGCCCATGGCGGCCACGTGCAGGAAGGCCCAACGCTTGGCCCAGAAGGTCTGTACGGGCGCCCCCGGCGTATAGGAGGGAAGCGCCATCCAGGGACGGCGCCAGAACGGGACGCCTTCGACGGGCAAGAGCAGGGAAAGCAGGGACTGGAGTCTGGTCAGCTCGGCCATGCCCGGCACGGTCAGGCTGACCGATCGCCCGGCGTCCAGGCAGGAAGCGGCCAGAAAAGCCGCAGCGCCGGGACCGCTTTTATAGACGCTCGCGGTTTCCCCCTTGCCGGCGAGAAACGCTTTGATTTCTTTCGGAAATTGCAAAAAAATAATCCCCTTTCGGCGTGGAAGGCCGCCGAGGCGCTTTATATGCGCCTGAAGCCTGCGATGCAAGCCAAAGGGAACGCGCCCCAGGCGGCGCGGGAATCATCGGAGGCGTGAACGCGCCGGCCGGGATGGGGCGATCCGGCGCATGACGCAAACCGGGACGGCCGCGATGCGGCCGTCCCGGCGGGACGCTTCGTCTATATCATGGAAAGAACGCCTTGCTCTTCCCGGGAAAGCAGCCGGTCGAGGTCCAGAAGAATCAGCAGACGATCGGCCAGTTTGCCCACGCCGCTGATGTATTCGGACTCCAACCCCGAAACCACGGGAGGAGGCGGCTCCACCGTGTTGGACGGTATCCGCAGCACCTCGGAGACGGAATCAACCACAAACCCCACGATCATGTTGCTGATCTCGATGACGATGATGCGGGTATGCTTGTCATGGTCGCGCGTAGCCAATCCGAAGCGTTTGCGCAGATCCAGAATGGGAATGACCTTGCCGCGCAGGTTGATGACGCCTTCGACGAAATCCGGCGCGCGCGGCACCTTGGTGATTTCCATCATGCGGATGATCTCTTGCACCTTCAGAATATCGACGCCGAACTCTTCCTCGCCGATGCTGAAGGTGACAAGTTGCATGAGTTCGGCGTCCTGCTTTTTGTGAGCCTCTTCCATTATCCTCTCCCTGGAGGTTGGGGTTGGCCGCCGGTTACGAGCGGATGCAACGATAATTTTCTATCAACACAATGTCTATCTTGAACCGCGACAGTACGCAAGGGACAATACGCCCCGCGAAAAAACACAACGGAGCTATTCCCCGGTGAGTTCCTTCTGGCGCTCTTCCTCGGTCATCTCCCAATACGGGAAGCCGTCCTTGGTGCGGCGGACCTTGATCTGCACATCCTCGGCCTTTTTCACCTTGATGGCCATCATGACGTCCTTGCCGTCCACTTCGGCCCAGGCGCCCGTCACCTTGACCATGTCCCCTTCCTTGAGGCCGATGGCCGAAAGATCGACGAATTCCTTGGGGCCCAGGTGCACGGTTTCCATGGCCTTGTCCTTTTTGTCCTCGATGACGAGGGCGATGCCCGGGGCCATGCCCTTAAGGGGCGTGATCTCGATGATCTCGCGCACCCATCCCTTAATGGAATCCTTCTCGGCCACATCGAAAAGCTGACCATACTCCCCGTCTTTTTCCCATCCGGCGATGTTGAAGCTTTTTTCCGCGAAAACGCGGTCCGGCGAGACCATCTGGACGGCCAACGCCGCAACGAACAACGCGAAAACCGAGCGCAAAACGTTTTTCATGACGCGTATCCTCCAACAAGCTTGTTTCATACGTATTGTTCCCCGTGAGGTCAAACGGGACGGACCGCTCCCTTAAAAAGCGAACCGTCCGTTTTCATAAATGACGCGGCTTTCCCCGGCGGCTGTCACCGCCGTCACTCGCTTGTTCTCGGTGTTGACCAGATCCCAATGCAGGGCGGAGTCATTGAAGCCCAGATCAGCCTTTTTTTGCGCGTCGAGCCCCGAGGGGTCGCCGTCATAGGTGTCGGAATAGGAGGCGCCCACGGCGATGTGGCAATTGCCGTATTTGCCGCCGTAGTTTTCGTCGAACAGGGTGTTGGCCATGAAGGCGTCGATCTTGGAGAAGCGATTGTCGGTCAGGGAAAATTCGCCCACCCGGCTCGCCCCCTCGTCCATGGCCAATTGCTTGGCGGTGAACTCAGCGCCCTCCTCCGCCTCGGAGGCCACGACCACGCCTTTTTCGAAGGTAAGGCGCACGCCGCGCACCAGGTTGCCGCTGCGATAAGACGGCTGGTCCGCGTAGTACACCCCGGAAACGCCCCGCCAGTCCGGCGAGACGAACAGTTCGAAGCTCGGGATGTTGTGTCCGGATATCCCGATCCACCGGCGGGATTGTCCAAGGCTGACCTTGAGGTCGCAACAGGCCGACTCCACATGGTAATAATCGGCTTTTATGGAATTAGATCGGAAGAGCGTCGTGTAGGGAAAGAGTGTAGATCTCGGTGGTC
>CALGYO010000025.1 GCA_937934715.1 uncultured Desulfovibrionaceae bacterium
TCTTCCGATCTGAGGCCATACACGCCGCCCTGGACGAAATGAGCGTCAAGACCGAAAAGGAGGCGACCCACCATGAATAGCCCCCATGACCCGATTACCGAAATCATGGAATTGTCCTACTGTGCCGCTGAACTTCTGGACGCCATCGCTTTTGAGGGCGCAGACAGGATTAAAGGCGACGTGATAGCCCCGGTCTTCGCCGTGGTTTTCCGCCGTATTCAGGAATGCGTGGAAGCCCTGGAAGATGACGAATGCCGCGAGAGAAGCCCGGACGGAGCGACCAATGTTGCCGAACCCAAGGCCGCCGCGTGAAGCTCCCCGACTTCTGGCGGAATCTCCCCGCTGAAATCGAAACCGCTACCCGCGAAGGCCTGGACCCGATCCGGGCCTTTGCGGAACTCTTAGGCAGGACTGACGCCGACGCCGGGCGCGTTCTGGCCTCTCTCGTGGCTTCCGCCGAGGCCCGGCTTACTCGGGTTCGGAATCGGACCTATGAGGGCGTGTGGGGCGAATTCGACCGCAAGGTGAAGCGACGGCGGGCGGCCTGACGCGGACCTCGACAATGTGCGGCCTGTCTCTTCAGAGGCGGGCCGCTTCTCTTTTGGGCACCCGCCAACGCAATTTTGCGTTCACGTCCGCTGAAGCACTCGACACATTTTTGTGCTCAGTGTAGAGTTGGATTATTTAAAAAAGTGCGGGGGGGGCAATGAAGAAAGCACCAAGATCATATGACGATGCAGAAGAAATAAAAGTTGTGACTTGGGATGATCTTTCAGCGGAAAAAAGAGAGGAATACCGGAAGGATAACCGGATGATAGAGGCGTTGCCACCTGACGACCCTCTTTTCCATGGCTTTAATAGTTTTACCATGTTTCACCCCTGCTACATCCCAGGCACGCCACTTCCTTGCCCCGATGAGGACGAAAACGGGAATCTGCTTCCCGAATACCGAGAGAAATACGAACGAGAGAAAGCCGAGAAGGAACGAACATAGACGCGAGATTGGGAGCGAAGAAATAAGCCGTGGCGTCCATGATTTGACCCGGCATTGATCCGCCATGCCCGAACCCCTCTTTGATCCGCTCGCCTACATTCAATCCTTCGATGGCCATGTGCGTCTTGCCGAGGGCCGAATCATCGTGACGTTCGACCACGCGACCAGGGAGCGCAGGGAAGCCTGTCACCGCGTAGCCCGGCGCTATGACGCCTTGCTCAAGCTCCAGTTGGACGTGCCGCCAGGGGAGAAGCCGAGGACCGTTCAACAGCTTGTCGCGGTGGGCAAGGTGGTGGTGAAGGGCGGGCGATTCAGGTTGCCGGGGGCTCACGTTTTGTTACGTTGATGAGCGGATGGGGAAGGGGCCTCGACGGGGTAGAAAAATGGGGTAGGGTTTTCTTTTGGGGGCATCGTTGGGGGCATGAAGAAAAATCGAATTTATTTTTTCATGTATATCAAGGGCTTTAGGTGGTAAATAATAGGCTCCTCTCTCACCAAAATAAGAAAACCGGATGGTTCGCCTCGGCATAAGGCCGGGTGGACCATCCGGTTTTTCGTTTCGAGAGGATGAGCCGGTATCAGCGCCGCTTCAGGGGCATCTTTGATGAACCCATCAACTGGGGCGGCTACGCTGCGTTCGGGACGCTTCCATGAGGATGCGCATGGAGAGAAATCCGCCATTGCGGATGCTCATGATCCGCCTGGGAGTCCGCAATGCGCAAAATACGGCGTTACGCCCACCAGATGGAGCGCGCGGGCGGATTGCCGTAGGTGGTGAAGTCGTCGCCGGACTCTTTAAGCACCTCGTCCAGCTCATTGATCGTGAAATCGTATCCATCCTCGTTGTCGGCGGCCACAAAGGCCTCCTTGGACGAAATGGCGTTGTACTTGGCCTTTACGCTCTTATTCTCCCCGCCTGCGATCAGCAGACGCTCCACTTCTTTTTTGGACATGGCGATGCTCCTTGTTGGCGATAAGAGGGGGTATGGCTGCATTTGGAACAAAAAAGCCGGCTCGCATGGAAATGGACGCGCATGGAGCCGGGATCATTCAAGGACTTGCCATTAGCTTGGGGCCGGGCTCACCGTCAAGCGCCCGCCTAGGGCCGAAATGCAGGCGTTCTCAGGCAACGACCCGCCGCTAGAGATCAATTCCTGAAAGATCCGCCTGGATGTAGGGATGCCTGGCGCGCCAAGCGTTCCAGGTCGCAATGCCGAATCCTAGAATTTTCAAGTGATTGTTGTTGGCCATGCGCCACCCGCAAGCGGATTCTAGGACACGGGCGCTAGGCGCATATAAGATCGTAAATGTTGTCGGCGTTAAAGGCAAAGAAAGGACCGCAATGGAGGAGAGCGATGATCATATCATTTCTCCCTTCTTGAACGGCTTGTAATCCTTAGGGATAGTTGCATGTTATAAACAGCGCCTGGACAGAGTTCCGTCATGCTGCGGAGGGGTTGGATCGTCCGCCGCCTCCGGGGACTCTCCCCCGTTTCAGCTCGATGTAGAATCGGGCGTCAAAACGCTCCCCTTGTTCTTTCGGGTCGTCCCCGGTATTGGTATCATGTCGATGGACTGGCTCTTGGTCGAGGTGTCGATTTTCCTGGTCGAAAGCGTTGCTGGTCCGGCCTGCGCGTCTTCCATGGGAACCGGCGCATTCCCTTTCGCATCGGCTTCGGCATGGCAAGACTCCTGGAAACGCGCTGGAACGCCGGAAAAGGAGTTGGTCATGAAAAAGATGATCCTCATTTTCGCGCTTCTTGTCGCCTGCCTTTCCCCGTCCGTGGCCGTGAGCGCGGACGCTGTCTGCCTTCCCAACCCGAGCGTCATGCTTTGTCCGACCTGTCCCACCACGCTGCAATGTTATACCGTGGAGGATTGGCTTTATTTCTATTTCCCATGGCTTTATATGTAAAAATGCGTTGCTTTCTCCAGCGCCGTTGCCGCCGGGCTTCGTTTCCCGCCCGCCGCTCTACGGCGTGACGCCGGGGCGTTCGGGCTATCGCGGGGCGCGGCGTGAAAACCGCAGACCCATCGCTCAATGCCGGAAGGCGCGTTCAAGACGCCCGCGAGCGTTTCTTATGAACGCATCCAGTTGATCTTTCCTGGAAGGCCGAGGGTGGAAGGCCGTTGTTTTCCGTAGGCTCTTCCCCACAGGAGGCCATCGTCCTGATTTTTTCCCAACCGCATGAAATCCTTGATACCGCTCTCCATTCCGATTAGATTTTGAGATATCGTTCACCGCGCGCCGCAAGCTTCCATGCGCGCGGGAAAACCGGCAAGCCCTGTGAGGTCGCCATGTCCCGCATGAATCTCGACGCCATCGAAAATCAGGCCCGGGCCGCTCTGGCCGTGACCCAAGCCGGGGAGGCCGCCGCAGTTTTGAGCGTCGTTCCCGAACTCGTAAGCCGCCTGCGCGCCCTGGAACGCGTGGCCGAGGCGGCCGCCGGAGTCGTGAAAACCTGCTCGCCAGGTCATGAGGAGGAACTCCCCGGTTTGCGGATCCTGCGCGTCGCCCTGGCCGGCGCCGACGCCTGCCCCATGGATTGGGATGACTGGTTCGCCAAAAAGGGGGAGTGATCCGGGCCTTCCCGCGTTGCGGTTTGCCTGAAAGCGGCATAAATTAGCCGACCGTCCACCGGGGCGGCAATTCACTCGTGGAGAATCCGCATGGAAATTTTCGTGCCGGGGCGCATCTGCCTCTTCGGCGAACACAGCGACTGGGCCGGCGGCTACCGGCGTATCAACGGCGAGATCGAAAAGGGTCTGACCATCATCACCGGCACCAACCAGGGACTCTACGCCCGGGTCAAGCCCCATCCCTCCAAGCTCATCATGAAATCCGCTCCCTCCGAGGGCATGC
The DNA here is from genome assembly GCA_937934715.1 of uncultured Desulfovibrionaceae bacterium. Classification (GTDB taxonomy): domain Bacteria; phylum Desulfobacterota; class Desulfovibrionia; order Desulfovibrionales; family Desulfovibrionaceae; genus CALGYO01. The sequence continues at coordinate 3,858 of CALGYO010000025.1, forward strand.
CCGGCGGCTCCTTCGAGATCCCCATGGACCGGGATCTCCTTTTGGAGGAGGCCCAGAAGGGCGGCTATTTCAGCTACGCCGCCGGGGTGGCCTACCAGGTGCTCACCCATTACCGGGTCCAGGGCCTTGAAATCGACAACTACCTGACCGATCTGCCCATCAAGAAAGGCCTTTCCTCCAGCGCCGCCGTGTGCGTCCTGGTGGCCCGCGCCTTCAACCGGGCCTACGACCTCAAAATGACCGTGCGCGGGGAAATGGAATTCGCCTACATGGGCGAGATCGCCACCCCCTCGCGCTGCGGCCGCATGGACCAGGGCTGCGCCTACGGCGCCCGGCCCGTGCGCATGGTCTTCGACGGCGACCGGGTGGACGTGGAGGAATTAAGCGTCGGCAAGGATCTCTATTTCGTCATCGTTGACCTGAAAAAGGCCAAGGACACCCGTGAAATCCTGGCCCGTCTCAACCAGAGCTACCCCTTCGCCGACGACGACGTCCAAAAAGGCGTGCAGAAATACCTGGGCCCCATCAGCGCGGCCATAACCAACCAGGCCGTGGAAGCCCTGCGCCAGGGCGACGCCGAGCGCCTGGGCTCCCTCATGGTTCACGCCCAGGCCGAGTTCGACAAATACTGCATTCCCGCCTGTCCCTCCCAGCTCACTTCGCCCCATCTGCACGCGCTGCTTGCGTACGAACCCATCCAGCCCTTCATCCACGGCGGCAAGGGCGTGGGCTCCCAGGGCGACGGCACGGCCCAGCTTTTGTGCAAGGACGCGGACTGTCAGGAAAAAGTCATCGAGATCATCGAGCGTGACCTGGGCATGAGCTGCCTGAAGCTCGAAGTCTGCGCCGGGCGGCGGATACGCAAGGCGCTCATCCCGGCGGCCGGTTTCGGCACCCGGCTTTTTCCGGCCACCAAGGGGCTCAAAAAGGAATTCTTCCCCATCCTGGACCGCGACGGCCGCATGAAGCCCGTGATCCTGGCCATCGTGGAAGAGGCGGCCAAGGCCGGGGTGGATGAGGTGGGCATCATCACCCAAAGCCGGGACGCTGGCCTTTTCGAGGATTTTTTCTGCTCCCCGCCAGCGGTGGAGAATTTCAACAAGCTCTCCCAGGACAACCGGGAATACTGCCGCTATCTGGGCGACATCGGCCGCAAGGTGCGCCTTTTGACCCAGGACGCCCAGGAGGGTTTCGGCCACGCCGTCTGGTGCGGCCGGCGCTGGGTGGGCGACGAACCCTTTCTGCTCATGCTCGGCGACCATCTCTACGCTTCGGACGAGGAGCGTTCCTGCGTGCGCCAGCTGCTCGACGTCTACGAAAAGACCGGCAAGAGCGTGGTGGGCCTTGCCCCCGTGTCCGGGGACAAGGTGCGGCATTTCGGCTGCGTGGCCGGGGAATGGAGCGACGGGGACGATGTCCTGACTATTACCGAGTTCGCGGAAAAGCCGGACGAGGAATATGCGAAGCAACATCTGGTGGTGGAGCGGGTGGAACCCGGCCACTACCTGACGGTCTTCGGCATCTACATCCTGAGCCCGCGCATTTTCGAGCTGTTGGAAGAGAACATCCGCCGGGATTTCCGGGAAGGCGGGGAGTACCAGCTGACCTCGTGCCTGGAGACCCTGCGCAAGGAAGAGGGCTTCGTGGGCGTCATGGTCAAGGGGCGGCGTTTCGACGTGGGCAACCCCGAGGCCTACCGCCAGACCATGCTCACCTACAAGGAATCCTAGACGCCAGGCGCGTTGTTGATGCGGAGCCGGTTTCTACCGGACGCATCAAGAACGCGCCGTGAAACGGGCGACCCTACGCGCCGTCCTTCTCGAAGGACGGCGCGTTTTTTTTATTTGATCGCGTTCAAATCCGACATGAGTTCGTGGGGAAGCATGCCGAGTCCCTGGGCGATCTCCTTGACCGTGGAATCGACGTTCGCCGTGACGCCTTTTTGCTTGAGATGCGCCACAGCCGCGTTCACGTCCGTTCCGGAAGCGGCGCAGGCCTCGCCGAGGGTCATGCGGCCGTAGCCCGCGCCTGTCGGCGTCTCGCTCTGGGCGGTTGGAGCGGGCTTGGGCTTTGCCTGGGACCATTCGCGCAGGCGCTGGTAGAGGTCCGGCGGCGACATGCCGTTTTTCGCGGCGTTTTCCTTCATGGTCGCGGCCGGGTCGATGACGAGCCCCTGGGCCGTCAGTCCGGCGGCGGCTTCGTCCGCCTTGAGACCGAACTGATCGCACAGTTCGGCGAAACTCAGCTTGCCGGTTCCCTCGGGCGCGGTCTCGGGAAGCCCCGGCGCGGCGACTTCCTTCATGGCCTCGAAGAGGACCTTGGGCGTGACGCCGTTGGCGTCGGCCATGTCGCGCAGGGTCTGTTTGGGATCATCCGCCTTGAATCCCTTGGCCTTGAGAACGGCCAGGGCCTTGTCCGCGTCCATGCGCATGAAGGCGGCGAATCGTTCCAGGGTGGAGAGCTCCGCGTGGCCGTAGGGCGGGTTGCCGTATTTTTCCGCCTGGCTTTCCTTCAGATACGCCCCGAATTCCGTTACCTGGCGCATGGGCGGCAGATTGAGCAGCGTGCCCGTGAAGACGAAGAGCGTGATGCACAAGGCGGCGATGTTGGCCGGCGTCCTGCCCGTGACCGCCCGGGCCTTGTCCTTGAGATAGGCCAGGATGGGTTTCCAGTTGAGATAGACGTGCAGGACCATGGCGATCAGGAACAAGAAGCCCGTGGTGACGTGCAGATCTCCCCACTGGTTTTTGTTGAGCCCCAGAAGCGTCCAGTCGGCCCAATAGGCCACCCGGCCTTCGGGTTCGATGTAGAGGACGACGCTGGTGGCCAGCACGAAAACGCCGGAGTAGGCGAGGAGCAGGGAAACGGTTTTTCGGAACATGGTCGCATTCCTTTTGTCTCGGACATTGATGGGCGTTTGGCTCAAGCACGAAGGGCGCCAGAAAGGACATTGGCCTAATTATCCGGATTTACGAGTTTTCTCCAGTTGGTGCAGAAAGAAGTGCAGTCTTGTGCAAAATATTGCGCAAATCATGCACAAGTATCGTATGAAAAATGAACGATTCACGCCCTTGCTCAGCAAAATAAGCTGATTATACAAGGATATGTCATGATGGCCCGGTTTTGGCAAGAAGCGCTTTCACGACGCGGCCGAAACCGCGTCCCCGGGATGCCGTTTCCCCGGATTTCATGTGTGAAGGAGGTGGATCGATGCGAAGAATTTTGGTCCTGGCTATCCTTGCGGCGGCCGTCTTCGCCGCCCAGGGAGCGTACGCGCGGGAAGGTCAGGGAATGGGCCCGCAATATGGCCTCCAGGACGCGCTAACCTGGTTCGGACTCGACGGCGCTGTCTATGCGGGCATGCCCTGTCCCTTCGGGCGGCCTCTTGACGGCTCAGGCTACGGTCCCGGAGACGGGACCATGCCGCAACCTCTTGATGGAACCGGATTCGGCAGTCCCTTTGGCCAATGACAACCCCTTTGTCCGGCCTCGCCTTTATCGATGCAAGCCCGCCCCGCCGCCAACGGGGCGGGCTTGTTTTTGGGGCCTGGCCTGAACTGGAGGACCTCAGAAATACAGGCGTATCTGTTCTCGCAGGGCGGCCTGCAAGGTCGGAACATCCGCCTGGGACATGTCCGCATGCGCCTGTGCGGCGATGTCCTTGAACGCGCGCAGGGCCTGTGGATCGAAATGCCTCGCGCTTTCCTCCTCCATGATCGTAATCGACTTTTCAAAAGAGAAGGGCTCCTTGTACGGCCGCTTGGAGGTAAGGGCGTCGAACACGTCCGCCAGGCAGAAGATCCTGGCGCCAAGCGGGATGTTCGCGCCGCCAAGTCCGGCGAGGTATCCGGAGCCGTCGTATTTTTCATGATGAAAGCGTACGATGTCCATGGCGCCCTCGAGCCAGCGCCGTCCCTGGAGAATGTCCTCGCCATGGGAAACGTGCGTTTTCATGATCTCGAACTCTTCCGGCGTCAGCTTGCCGGGTTTCAGGAGAATGGCGTCGCTGATGGCGATCTTTCCCACATCGTGCAGAAACGCGCCCTTGATCAGATCACGCATGGACTCACGGTCCAGTTCCATGCGTTCTCCGATCCGTATGGCGTACAGCGTCACCCGGTAGTTGTGGGCGTTGGTGTCGCTGTCCCGTTTGGCGATGGCGTTGCCCAGAGTCTCGAGCGTTCCCATGTTGGCGCTTAACAGATCCCGTGCGTACCGAACCAGGCCGCGATTCAGGGAGAGGATGACCGGATAGAGAACCAGGGTCGTCAGGAAGATCATGGCGAGCGCCAGGACAAGCGACAGGACGACCCGCTCGTTGATGTCGGAGAGCGCGCGCGGCTCCACGTGATAGATGCCTTCGAAATACCCCTGAACGTCTCCGGCGGGGCCGGACAGGGGCGCGGTGACCAGGATATACGATTGGCCGTCCATCTCCAGCGTGTCGTAATTGAGTTTGCCGCCGAGCAGATGCGCATGCCTCAGGCTCTTGAGCCTGTCTCCCAGCGCTTCGTATTCAGGCTTGACCGCTTCGGCCAGGGAGCGCTTGTCCTTCCCGTAATACTCCACCAGGACGAAGCGCGACGCCATAAGCCGTTTCAGGCTTTTTTCCTCAAGCAGCCTCCTTGACTCGGGGGATTCGTCCCCGAACGAGCGCAATTCCCCCTCAATGAAGACCGATGTCTCCTCCCGCGCGAGATCGACCACGTACTGATCGATTTTTTCATATTCAAAAACAAAAACCCCCGCTCCAACGAGGACAGACAGTCCAAGCCAGGTCAGGGCGAGCCGTTTGATCAGCGTCTTGTGGATGGAACCGTTCATGCGCGCTCCGGGGGAGAGATGCGGCCAGGGCCGGATAGCGCTTTTTACATACTCCGTAACCGCGTCTTGGAAAATGTTTTTTGCGGCGCCGGTCGCCGCGCCGGGGCCAGCGGGACGGACCCCGGCGCGATGGGCGAGGAGATTATTCTCCTTCGGGGCTGAACGTGCGCACCGAGACCACGTTTTCCCAGGAAAAATAGGTGTTCACCGTCACGCCGTCCTCTTTCTCCGTGATGCGGATGAAATCCGATCCCAGGAAAAGCGCGGCGTTCTCATGCACTTTCCCTTCATTGATCTGCACCTTGAGGCCCTTGCGCAGTTTTCGCGAAAGGGTGCCGTGAAGGGGCATCGAGGCGTACTCCAGGACTTTCTCCAGCTGTTCTTTTTGCATGTCGGCTCCGGGGTTGAGGTTGCGGGCCGCGATGGACGCGAGCCATCCCCGGCGTTCATCAAGTTTTGGGCCAGATTCGTGATAGTCGTGTAACATCCTTGAATAAAAAGGTTTATATGAAAGGGGGCCGGGATTTTCCCTTCGCCAGGCGTTTTGGGCCATACGTTTTTGTCTCTTTCTACAAAATGGAGGCCTCCTTGCGCGCGGCTGGTCCCGTCTTCCCCGCCGCATCGGCTCGTGCTAGATTCCCCGCGCCGGTCATGTCCCTGACTGCGGACGAAGACGCTGGATCCATCTGATTTGCACGCGCGGCGGGGCAGGGCGGCGGCCTTGAGGAACGAAACGGACGCTCCCTGTCGGGGCGCGACAAAGGAGAACGGACTATGCGAAGGGTGATCCTCGGTTTGGCTCTTGTGACCTGTCTTGCCGGTTTTGTCCCGGGCGTTTGCGCCCAGACCGCGTCCAGCCCGGCGGCGCCCGCCAAGACGGAACAGGCGGGGGAAAAAAACGAAAGCGTTCTGGACAAGGCCCTGGCTTCGGTTCAGGCCAGTCCCGCCGCCACGTCCGGGGAAGACGTGGTCGTCATCGCCGGATACGCCATCTCCCTGAAAGCGGTTCTGGACATCCTGATGACCTATGCGCTGCGTCTGCTCGCCGCAGCGGTCATCCTCGTCGTGGGCCTGCGCATCGCCAGGGGGGCGGGGAACATGTCCAGGTCCCTGCTTGGCCGCCGGGGCGTTTCATCGGAACTGACGGGGTTCGTTTCCGGCATCGCCCGCTACGCTTTGGCGCTCGTGGTCATCATCATGGCGCTGGCCCAGGCCGGGGTGAACGTGACGTCGCTTCTGGCCTTGTTCGGCGCGGCGGGTCTGGCCGTGGGCCTGGCCATGAAGGACACCCTTGCCAACTTCGCCTCCGGGGTGATGCTGCTCTTTTTCCGGTTCTACCGCATCGGCGACGCCGTGGGCGTGGCGGGCGTTGAGGGCAAGGTGGAGAGTCTCGAAATTTTCAACACCGTCATCCGGGCCGGGGACGGCAAGAAGATCATCGTGCCCAACTCCAAGATCGTGGGCGGGGTGATCGTGGTGGACGAATCGGCCAGGACCCAGGGCGGGAAATAACGCGGAGAAACCGGCGGCGGGATCGTCGCTCACAGAGGGAAGGCCGTTTCGCGTCCAGACGTCCGGAGCGCTCCAGCGCCGGGGATGAGTTGGGCGGCCGTCCCGGCGGCTTTTATCGTCAGGCGCCTTTCGTCCGTCTGGGCGGCGCGCTTTGCGCGCGAGGCCTTACGAGGCTTCGGGGGCTGGCGTGAATTCAAAGGCCAGCAGGCTCACGTCGTCCTGGGGCGGTTCGCCGTCGCCGAAGGTCAGGATGCGCTCCATGATCGAGGCCAGGGCCTTTTTCAGGGGAAGAGACCTGGACTGGCGGATGAGCTCGAAAAAACGATCCGTTCCGAAAAATTCCCCGTCCTTGTTCCGGTATTCGGGAATGCCGTCCGTATAGAGGAAAAGCCGCGCGCCTGGCTCCAGGACCCCGCGCCCCTCCTCGAAGGGCATGGCGCCCCCCAGCCCCACGATGGAGCCGCCTTCCTCAAGAAAGGCCAGATCCCCGTCCGGGCTTTGGAGGATGGGCGCGGGATGGGCCGCGCTGCTGTAGACGAGCTCCCCGGTGCGCAGGTTGCACACCAGGTAGTTCATGGTGAAGAAGCGCTCGAAGCGGTTTATGGGGAAATCCCGGTCCAGTTCGCTCAAGACCTTGGCCGGGGAGGCGATGGCCTGGCTTTCGCCGTCCTGGCCCAGCAGATAGCCGCTGCGGGGCAGCATGGCCTGGGAGGCCAGGGCCGCCACCATGGCCGAGGGGGCGCCGTGCCCCGAGACGTCGAGCATGTAGGCGGCCATATGCTCGCCGTCCAGCATGAAGAAATTGAAGATGTCCCCGCCGATGCTGTGGGAGGGCTTGAATTCCCAGGCCGCCTGCATGTTGGCGGCGGAGCAGGCGGACGGGGGCAGCAGGCAGCGCTGCACCTCTCCCGCGGCCTCCAGGTCTTCCATGAGCCGCAGGCGCTGGTTTTCGGTCTCCGTCACGTCGTCCACGATGACCACGGCCATGTCCTCCTCGCCGAACGGAAGATGGCGGGTGGACACGAGGAAATGCTTTTTAAGCGGCTTGCCGCCGATGAAAAAGACCCGGGTGAGCTTTTCCTTGTAGGCCGGAACCTTGCGGGCGAACACGCCGAGCATGGCCTTCCTGAGTTCGCACACATGGCAGTTGCTCGTCTCGCCGCATTTCTTGTCCTCGGTCACGGCGAAGGCGCAGCCCATGGCGTTGCCGCACAGTTCGCCCAAAAGCTGCGTTTCGGACTTGTGGAACAGGGCCGTGAAGGAATTGTTGAAGCTGTGCAGCCTGACCTCGCGATCCACCACGAAAACGGCGGAGGTGATGCTGTCGAGCAGGATGTTCAGAAATTCGTTGGACTGCTTGAGATCGTCGATTGCCGGTATCGCCATGGCGCTCCCCGATGATAAGACATGCCTTCCGAAGCATAGCGAAAGCGCAAGGGTCTTACAAGAAATGAAAATCTCCGCATAAAATGGGCCAAGCCGCCGCTCATGGGTCAGACCGCCGTTTCGCCCGCTTCCCGCGCGAGTCCCGGCCTGTCGAGAATGTAGACCTTTCCGCCTTTCGTTTCGACCAGTCCCGCGTCCGCGAATCTTCGCAGGCTGCGCGAGACGGCCTCGGGCGTGGCGCCCACGATCTTGGCCAGTTCCCGCTGGCTCAGTTCCAGGGGGCTTTCCCTTCCCGCCGTCCCTTTGGCGGATTCATGCAGTAAAAACAGCGCCAGCCGTTCGGGCAGTCCGCGAAGTGCCAGAGATTCCACCATGGACATGGCGTCCTTGAGACGGCCGCATAAAATGCGCATGAGATCGAAAAGAACCTCCGGCTCCTCCTTGGCCGCCAGAATGAGTCCGGCCAGGGGGAAGGAGAGGATCCTGGCCTGGGTCAGGGCGGCGGCGAAGGCCGGAAAGGCCTCCTCCCCGGCCAGGACGCACAGGCAAAAAGGCTCCCCGGGCCCCAGCACGTAGAGCGTCTGCTCCCGGCCGTCCTGGTTGATCTTGAAAAGCTTGATCCGCCCGGCCGCCACCAGGTGGAACGCCTCGGCCTGCTCGCCTTCCATGGCCAGGGCCGCCCCGGCCGGATATTCCGCGCAGACCGCCTCCCTGGCCAGGGCCTGGAGACGGTTTTCCGGCAGGCCGCCGAAGAAGGGCAGGGATTTGAGCATGACCAGCCGCGCCGTTTCGTTCATGAAACCTCCTCAAAAATCAGCGGATATTGATCCGGATCAATGTCCTGCCAGGCATCCGGGTCTAGGTTCGGCTCGAAACGGTCGCACGCGGCCGGCCCGCGGCCGGCCCGTTCCGGGATAACGCCGGCGCGACGTCAATGAAACCATGAGGACGACCATGAATCGCAGAGCTTTTTTATGCGCCCTGGGCGCGGCGGGAGCGGCGGCCGCCGCGCCGGTCCAGGCGGCGGGCGTCTTGGCCAGGGAGGCCCATGCCGCCACGCCTGGGAACGAACCCCTGGCCACGCTTTTCGACCTGTCCAAATGCGTGGGCTGCGGCGCCTGCGTGGAGGCCTGCCGCGAGGCGCATCAGGGCCGCTATCCCGAACCGCGAAAACCCTTTCCAAAGATGCGTCCAAGCCGGGTGAAAGTCGAGGACTTCTCCCAGGCCCGCGACGTGAACGACAGACTGACCCCCTACAATTATCTGTTCATCCAGTCCGTGACCGTGGAAAAGGACGGGCAATCCCTGGACCTGAACATTCCCAGGCGCTGCATGCACTGCCTGCATCCGCCCTGCGTGGAACTGTGTCCCTGGGGCTCGGCCATGAAATATCCCGACGGGGCCGTGGCCATCGACGACTCCATCTGCCTGGGCGGCGCCAAATGCCGCAAGGTTTGCCCCTGGCACATCCCCCAGCGCCAGACCGGGGTGGGGCTGTACCTTGATCTCGCGCCCTCGTACGCCGGAAACGGGGTCATGTACAAATGCGACCGCTGCCATGAACGTGTCTCGGCCGGTGAGCTTCCCGCCTGCGTGGGGGCCTGCCCCAACGAGGTTCAAACGATCGGCCCGCGCTCGCAAATCCTGCAACAGGCCAGAGAGCTGGCCGCCAGGACCGGCGGCTTCCTCTACGGGGCCGAGGAAAACGGCGGAACCAACACCATCTACGTCTCTCCCGTTCCTTTCGACTCCATCGACAAGGCCATCGAAAAAGGACCCGGCAAGCCCGGCATGGGCAAGGTCGCCGACGCCATGGCCGACGAGGCCAATCTGGCCTCGGCCGTGTTTCTGGCGCCGGTGGCGGGCGTGGCCGCCGGTATTTTGAAACTTGTGGGGGCGTTCAAGAAAAAAGACGAGAAAAAGGATGACGATCATGCCTAATACTTCGACGGGGCGCTGGCGCAAACGGCTGCTGGTCTTTTCCGGGCTGGCGCTCGGTTTGACCGGCCTTGGGCAGATGCCCATCTTTTCGCGGTATTACGTGGCGAGCCTGCCGGGGCTTGGCTGGCTGGGGGATTTTTACGTCACCTCCAAGCTGCACCTGGTTTTCGCCGTGGCGTTCTGCTTTGTGCTGGGCCTTTATCTCGTGGATTCCCTGGCCGGGCGCATGCCCGCCCGGTTGACCGGAACTCCCGCCAAGGCGCTGGCATGGCTTTGCGTCCTCACGGCCGTTTCCGGGGTGGCGCGGCTCATGCAAAACGGGACGTACGCCTTGCTCGCTCCGCAAAACGTCCGTTATCTGGACTGGTCCCATCTGGGATTCGCCGCGGCCCTTGGGGGGTGCGCCCTGTGGGCGGTTCGTTCACGGCGCGGGAGCGAAGCGCTCCAGGAACGCGGGCGCGCCCTTCGGGGCTAGCGTCGCGTCCTCGAAGAACGCGCATGTTTTGTCTGGATAACAGACTACTATAATTGTTTTTTAATAAAACGCCATGGCGTTTTTCAGGGACGCTTCACGAGAAGCCTTCCTTGCCCGCCGCCGGACCGCATCCGGTCACACGGCCGTTTTCGAGCGCCAGGACGTGGGTGATTTCAGGGACGAAATCCTCCGGCCGGTGGGTGACCAGCACGATGCTCGTCCCCTGGCGGGCCAGGGCGGAGACCGCCTCCCTGGCCGCCTGGCGCGAGGCCTGATCGAGTCCGGAGAAGGGCTCGTCCAGAATGACCAGCTCCGGGGCGGCGACCATGGCCCGGGCCAGGAGAAAACGCCGGAGCTGGCCGGTGGACAACGCGCGGATGGTCCGTTGCGCCAGTCCGGTCAGGCCGAAAAAGGCCATCCAGCGCCGGGCGGTCTCGCGCTGCCGCTCGTCAGGCTCGTCGTAGAGCCCCACGGAGGCGAAAAAGCCCGAGAGGACCAGTTCTTCCCCGGTCACGTCGTAGGAATAGCCCGCCTGCAGTTCATTGGCCACGTAGCCGATGCGTTTTTTGATCTCCCGCATGTCCGCCCGGGTCTCGAAGCGGCCGATGGCGCCGCCGTAGGCCGGGTATTCGTCGCCCATGACGAGGCGGCACAGGGTGGTCTTGCCCGAGCCGTTGGCTCCGGTCACGGCCCAGTTCTCCCCGCGAGAAACAGTCCAGTCCACGCCTTCGAGAACGCGCTTGCGGTCGATGTACACGTCGGCGTTCTCGATGCGCAGGAGGATTTCCCCGTTCCCGCCAAGCGGTTTTGACTGGGGGGGGGCGAAAAGGGGAGGGCCGTCTGCGGGCGGCGCCTGACCGGACAGGACCGGGTTCTGGCGTCGCACGGCCTCGTCGCGATCGCCCTGCCAGACGATGCGGCCTTTTTCTAAAATCACGGCCCGTTTCACGCATTGGGGAATCTCGTCCGCATGATGGGAGGAGATGACGATACCCGTTCCCGATGCGGCCGCGCCCTCGATGGCGGAGGAGACAAGGGGCTTCGCGTCCTTGTCCAGGCCGTCGAAGACCTCGTCCAGGAAAAGGAGGAGACGGTTCGGGGCGAGCGCCCGGGCGATCAGGATGGACCGCAGCTGGCCCTGGGACATGGCCGGGACGGGTTTTTCCGCCAGGGCGGCCGCGCCGGTTTGGGCTATGACCTCGATCGCCCGGGCCACGCGTTCTGGGCCCGGCGTTTCGTGGAGATAGATGGTGTCGTAAAACCCGGTGAGCACGGCGGTCAGCCCGTCGATTCCGGGCTTGAGGCGCATGAGCTCTTCCTGGAGGGCGGGCGTGACCAGGCCGAAGCGTTCGCGAAAGCCGATGGGGGATTCCCGGCAAAGGGTTCCGTCGTCGTAGAGGCGCCGCCCCCGGCCGTCCTGGTCGGGCCAGACGTCTCCGCGCAGCAGGCGCAAAAAGGTGGTCTTGCCCGCCCCGTTTTCCCCGAGAACGGCCAGGGACTCCCCGGGCTGCAGAACGAAACACAGGCCGTCGAGGACGGGACGGCGGGCCAGGGAGACGCTGACGTTTTCAAGGGATATGAGCGGGTTGGACATGGAAAGCGCATAATCCTTTCCGCCTTTGTTGAAAAGGGGCGCAAAGGCGGCGACGAAAAAGGGCCGCGAACGTGCGTTCGCGGCCCTGCTGTTCAAGAGAGGAGACGGTTAGCGCCGGTCGCGTCCGCCGCCGCGACGGTCGCGGTCGCGTCCGCCGCCGCTGCGTCCGCCGCCTCCGCCGGTCTTGGCGTAGTCGGCCGGATCGAAGGGACGGCCCTGCTGTTCGAGCAGCACGGCCTTGTGGCTCAGGCGCACCCGGCCGGTCGGTTCCACATCCACCACCATGACGTCGAAGTCGTCGCCGGTGTTGACGATGTCGGTGACGTTTTCAACCCGGGCCACGTCGAGCTGGGAGATGTGCACCAGCCCTTCCAGGTTGGGCAGAATTTCCACCACCGCGCCGCAGTCGATGACCTTTTTGACCTTGCCGTGGTAGATTTTGCCAACCTCGGCCTTCTGGTCGTAGAAAAGGACCATCTCCTTGGCCCGCTCCAGGGACTCCATGGTGGGAGCGAAGATGGAGACCTTGCCGGAATCCTCGATGTCGATGGAGGCGCCGGTTTCGGCGGTGATGGCCTTGATGTTCTTGCCGCCCGGGCCGATGACCTCCCGGATTTTCTCCGGGGTGATGGTGACGACCTCGAGCTGGGGCGCGTTGGGAGAGAGTTCCGGACGCGGCGCGGACAGCGTGGCGGTCATCTTGCCCAGGATGTGCAGCCTCGCTTCCTTGGCCTGGGCCAGGGCCGCGCGCAGGACGTCCGAGGGGATGCCGGTGATCTTGATGTCCATCTGGATGCCCGTCACGCCGTCGGCGGTTCCGGCCACCTTGAAGTCCATGTCGCCCATGGCGTCCTCGTCGCCCAGGATATCCGTCAGGACCAGGAAGTCGTCGCCTTCCTTGATGAGGCCCATGGCGATGCCGGCCACCGGAGAGGCGATGGGCACGCCAGCGTCCATGAGCGCCAGGCTCGCGCCGCAGACTGTGGCCATGGAGGAGGAACCGTTGGATTCCATGACTTCGGAGACCACGCGCAGGGTGAAGGGGAAGACGTCGGGGCTCGGCAGGACCGGGGTGATGGAACGCTCGGCCAGGGCGCCGTGTCCGATTTCCCGGCGGGACGGGCCGCGCAGCATTTTGACCTCGCCCACGCAGTAGGGCGGGAAATTGTAATGGAGCATGAAGCGCTTGAAGGTCTCGCCGGTAAGCGTCTCGATCTTCTGGTTGTCGCCCACGCTGCCCAGGGTGGCGATGGCCAGGGCCTTGGTTTCGCCGCGCGCGAACAGGCAGGAGCCGTGGGTGCGGGGCAGGGCGCTCACTTCGATCTCGATGGGGCGCACGGTTTTCAGGTCGCGGCCGCCAATGCGGGTTCCGGTTTCCTTGATCCTGGCGCGCATGACCTCTTTTTCCAGGGCGCCCAGGATGTCGGCCGCCTGCCCCTTGAATTCGGGATTCTCGGGGAAGGCCTCGGCGATCTCGGCCAGGACCTTGGTCTTGAGGGCTTTTTTGGCGTCCTTGCGGGCCATCTTCTCGTTCACGTCCAGGGCGGCCTTCATGCCGTCCACGGCGAGCTCGCGCACCTTGGAGGCCAGGGTCTCGTCTTCCTTGGGCGCGACGAATTCGATCTTGGTCTCGCCGACCTTGGCCCGCAGTTCCTCCTGCAGCTCGATGAGGGGCATGGCCTGCTTGTGGCCCCATTCCAGGGCGTCGGCGATGAGGTCTTCGGCCACGAAGGCGCCGCCGCCTTCCACCATGACCACCGCATTGCGGGTGGCGGCGAAGACCAGATTGAGCGCGCTTTCCTTTTCGGCCACTTCATAGGACGGATTGAAGACGAACTCGCCGTTCACGTAGCCGACGCGCCCGCCCACGGTGGGTCCGAGGAAGGGAACCTTGGAGAGGTGCAGGGCGGCCGAGGCGCCGGTCATGGCCAGCACGTCGGGGTTGTTGTACTGGTCGGCCGAAAGCACGGTGGCGATGATCTGCACTTCGTCCCTGAATCCCTTGGGAAAAAGCGGACGGTGCGGGCGGTCGATCAGGCGGCAGACCAGGACCTCGCGTTCGGAGGGACGGCCCACTTCGCGGCGGAAATAGCCGCCCGGGATGCGCCCGGCGGCGTAGGACATTTCCTGGTAGTCGCACACCAGGGGGAAAAATCCCTTGTCGAATTCCAGAGGCTGGGTGCACACGGTCACCAGGACCACCGTGCCGCCGCAGCGCACGGTCACGGCGCCGTCGGCCTGGTTGGCCAGCCTGCCTGTTTCCAGGATGATTTCGTTGCCGCCGATGACGGTGGACAACGTGGTGGGGTTGATAAGGGGAGTCATTCATACCTCATTGGTTGGGGGACGCGGACGGGGAATCTTGGCCCCTCGCGTTCCGGTGTTCGTGAACCCTCCCCAAAACCCAACAGGCGCGCACGGCTTCGGGACGTCTCCCGTCCCGCCGTCGGGCGCGCATAGTGAAGTTTCGGGGAGAAGGGCGCCGGCCTTGGCCAACCCCCGCAATTCTTCGTAAGGACCGTTCGCCCGGACCGTTTCACGGTTCGGGCGCAAGGCGCGGAAATAACCAGGCGCGGACGCTGGTTGGTTTCTTTGAGAAAACGCGTCAACCGGTCTTTGTCAACGGTCAATGAGCAAAGGTCAACGGGGTCCGGCCGGAGCCGGACCCCGGATCGATCCGCTACTTGCGCAGCCCCAGCTTGGCGATCAGGTCGCGGTAACGCTGGACGTCTTTCTTCTTCAGGTAGTTGAGCAGCTTGCGGCGCTGGCCGACCAGCTTCAACAGTCCCGTCCGGGAGTGAAAGTCCTTGGCGTGCGCCTTGAAATGCTCGGTCAGATAGTTGATGCGCGCGGTCAGAAGGGCCACCTGCACCTCGGGGGAGCCAGTGTCGCCTTCATGGTGTTTGTGCTCATCAATGACTTTGGCTTTGTCCTCAGCGGTCATGACCACAGCGATATCCTCCTGCGTTAAGTTCAAAACGAGTCCCGCGCATGGCGGGAGGCGTAGGGCGGCGGCCTACCACAGACCGCGATTGATCGCCCACCGTAGTTCGCCGTCGAAGAGCCCGGCCCGGCACACGGCCAGGGCTTCGCCTTCGGGATCGAGAAAGAGCGCTTCCTCTCCGGGCGCGGTTTCCCGTCCGGCCTGGGCCGGAGGAAGGTCCGCGGCCCGAAGCCGCATGCCCAGACGGACCTTGCCGGCCATTTCCCCGGTCAATGCGATCCGGGGCATGCCGCGAAGGGCTTCCGTCAGGGAGATGACCCGTTCGGGCAGCGACTCGGGCCGCGCCAGAAGGTCATCGAGCGAGCGCGCCTCTTCCAGACCGAAGGGACGGCTGTATTCCCGGGTCAGGGCGGTCAACACGGCGCCGGAACCAAGTCGCATCCCCAGGCTGTGGACCAGGGAGCGTATGTAGACGCCGGAGGAAACCCGGACCCGAAATGTCACGAAAGGCAAGTCCATTTCCGTGACTTGCGCTTCCAAAATATCGACCGGCTTGGTCTTGACCGGAACATCCTTACCCTTGCGGGCCAGCTCATACAAGGGTTTTCCTTGGTGCTTGGCCGCGGAATAGGGCGGAACCTCCTGTTCGGTCAGGGTCAGCCATCGGGCGATTCCGGCTTCGACCGCGTCCGCCGGGATGTGTTCCCAGGGCGCCGTGGCCGTGACCTCGCCTTCGGCGTCGTAGGTGTCCGTGGTCTCGCCGAGTTTGAGGCGCCCGAGATAGGTCTTGTCGCCTTCCAGCAGGTACGGGCCGATCTTGGTGGCCCGTCCCAGCATGATCACCAGAACTCCCTGGGCCATGGGATCGAGGGTGCCGGCGTGGCCGATTTTCTTCTGGCCGAGCTTGCGCTTGATGGTCTCCAGGCACCAGGTCGAGGTGGGACCCTTGGGCTTGTCCAGAATGAGGACGCCGTGCTGCTGGGCCGGACGGCCGGGGCGCTGGGACGAGGGAGCCTGACGCGGGGAATCAGTCATGCGTCCCCGCTGAAAGCGCCTGGACCGCCTCGTCGATCAGAACCCGTTGCGCTTCGAGAATGGGGAGATCCAGGGAGCCTCCGGCCGCGTTTTTGTGACCGCCGCCGCCGAACTTGGCGGCGATCCGCTGCACGTCCAGGCCGCCGGTGGAACGCAGGCTGAACTTGATCTGACCGTTGAGGTTTTCGCGCACGCTCACGGCCGCTCGCATGCCTTTGACGCGCAGGGCGTAGTTGATCAGTCCGTCGCAATCCTCCACCTTGGCCCCGGTCTTGTCGAAGAGCGAGCGGGGGATGGCGATGGCGCCGACGCGTCCGTGATCGTGAAAGGTCAGGCCGCTTAAGACCTCGGTCCACAGGCGGATGCGGTTTTCCGTCCAGTTGTTCTGGATCTTGATGTTGATCGCGCCGCAATCGAGGCCGCCGCGCATGAGCCTGGCGGCCAGCTCATGGGTCTCGGGCCTGGTGTAGGAAAAGCTGAAATACCCGGTGTCCGTGACCAGCGCCGTATAGACGCACGCGGCCAGATCGCCCGTCAGGGGAACGCCCAGGAGATCGGCCAGTTCGGCGACCATTTCGCCTGTGGACGAGTAGGTGAAGTCCGCCCAGTTGATGGCGCCGAAAAGGGGATTTCCCCGGTGGTGGTCGATGTTCACCGTGCGGGCGGGATCGAGGCGCGCGGCCAGTTCCTCGCCCGCGCGGTTCAGGGCGCCGCAATCGACGATGATGGCGTTTTCATAACCGCTCGCGGGCAGCTCGTCGCGCAGCTCGCCGGGCATGGGCAGCCATTCGTAGGCGGCGGACATGCCCGAGGGATTGTACAGATAAAAGGATTTCCCGAGCGCGCGCAGGATGTGTCCCACGGCGGCGGTGGAGCCCAGGGCGTCCCCGTCGGGGCTGACATGGGAGGCGACCAGAAAGCCGTCGTTATCCCGGATGAACCGGGCGATGTCATTCCGGGGATCGGCCATAGACCATGTCCTCGAGAAATTCGTCCCGGGCGAAGCGCAGTTCCGGCAGGTAGCGCAGCCGCAGCCGCTTGCCGAGGCTGGTGCGCAGGAAGCCCTTGGCCTGTTCGAAGGCCTTGGCCGCCTCGGCCAGGCGTTCCTCGTCGCCGCTTAGGGTGTACATGACCCGGGCGATGCTCATGTCCGCGTTCATGGCCACGCCGCTTATGGTGACGAGTTCAAGCCTGGGGTCCTGGATTTCCTCGGTCAACAGCTCGGCCAGCTCCCGCATGATCTGGTCGCCCAGTCGGGTGGAGCGTCGTGATCCGCCTCTTTTCATATTGGCATCCAACTTCGCCGGCGGCTAGGCGCCGATCAATTCGATATCGTCGTAGACAAGCTCGGCCGCGTCCACGGCCACCACCATGTTGAGCGCTTTCTGCAGCAGCCCCTGGGCGTGTTTGGCGTCCGGGGACACGGTCACAGCCGCCAGGACCAGGGTGGTCCAGCTGTCCTGGTGGGCGATTTCGCTCACGGCCACGTTGAAGGTGTTGCGCAGCTTCATCTTGAGGCTCTGGGCGATCCTGCGCTTGCCCTTGAGCGAGTCGTTTCCGTGCAGGGTGAATTCCAGGGTCAATACGCCGATGACCATGACGGGACGGCTCCGTTCGCCGGCAAGAGGGTTCGTTTCGCGTCCTGGCGCGCCGGGAAACCGGCTCGTCAGGCCCGCCCCTCCTTCCGGAGGGGCGGGCGCGAGATGACGTTGTCGCGGGATTAGTCGAGCGAGGCCTTCTCTTCGACGGATTCGAAGGCTTCGATGTTGTCTCCAATCTTGATGTCATTGAAGTTCTCAAGCCCGACGCCGCATTCGTAGCCCTTGGTCACTTCCTTCACGTCATCCTTGAAGCGCTTGAGCGAGGCCAGCTTGCCGGTGTAGACCACCACGCCGTCGCGCAGAAGCCGTATGCCCGCGTTGCGGGTGAGCTTGCCGTCGATGACGCCGCAGCCTGCGACCACGCCCACCTTGGGCACGCTGAAGGTGTCGCGCACCTCGGCCTGCCCCAGGTACTGCTCGCGGATGATGGGGGCGAGCATGCCGGACATGGCGTCCTTCACGTCGCTCACGAGCTTGTAGATAATGTCGTAGAAGCGGATGTCCACATTTTCCTGCTCCGCCACTTCCTTGACCTTGACCGTGGGCCGAACGTTGAAGCCGATGATGATGGCCTGGGAGGCGGAGGCGAGCAGGATGTCGGACTCGGTGATGGCGCCCGCGCCCGAGTGGATCACGTTGACCTTGACCTTGTCCGTGGACAGCTTGTTGAGGGCGTCGGCGATGGCTTCCAGGGAGCCCTGCACGTCGGCCTTGAGCACCAGATTGAGGGTCTGGGCCTCGGCGTCGGGCTTGGCGGCAAGGAAGGTCTCGAGCGTGACCTTGGTGGCCTTGCCCAGTTCCCGTTCGCGCTGCTTGGTCTGACGCAGGTCCGCGATGCGGCGGGCCATCTTGTCGTCTTCCAGGACCACGAACTCGTCGCCCGCCTCGGGCACGCCGTCGAAGCCCTGGATTTCCACGGGCAGGGCGGGACCGGCTTCCTTGATCTTCTTGCCCTGGTCGTTGAACATGGCCCGGACGCGTCCGCTGAACACGCCGCACACGAAGGCGTCGCCCTGATGCAGGGTGCCTTCCTGGATGAGCGCCGTGGCCACGGGACCGCGTCCCTTGTCCAGGCGGGCTTCCACGATGTGGCCCCGGGCGCGTTTGGTCGGGTTGGCCTTGAGTTCCAGAACCTCGGCCTGCAAAAGGACCATTTCCAGAAGTTCGTCCAAACCGATCTTCTGCTTGGCCGACACGTTGGCGAAAATGGTATCGCCGCCCCAGGCCTCGGGCGAAAGACCGAGGTCGGCCAGTTCGCGCATGACCCGGTCGGGGTTGGCGTCTTCCTTGTCGATCTTGTTCACGGCCACCACGATGGGCACGTGGGCCGCGCGGGCGTGGTTCACGGCCTCGCGGGTCTGGTCCATGACGCCGTCGTCGGCCGCCACCACCAGGATGACGATGTCCGTGACCTGGGCGCCGCGGGCGCGCATGGCGGTGAAGGCTTCGTGGCCCGGGGTGTCCAGGAACACGATTTCGCCGCGCTGGGTGGCCACGTGATAGGCGCCGATATGCTGGGTGATGCCGCCCGCTTCGCCCGAGGTGATGTTGGACAGGCGGATGGCGTCCAGAAGCGAGGTCTTGCCGTGGTCCACGTGGCCCATGATGGTGACGACGGGGGGCCGGGAACGAAGATCCTCAGGCTTGTCCTCCTCCACGTGCTGCAGGAGAAATTCCTCTTCGGAAAAGCCGACCTTTTCCACCTCGTAGCCGAATTCGGCGGCGGCCAGGGTCGCGGTCTCCATGTCCAGGGACTGGTTGATGGTGACCAGGGCGCCGAGACCGAACAGGGCCTTGATGAGGTCCTGGGCCTTGATGCCCATCTGTTTGGCCATCTCCGCAACCCGGATGGCTTCCTCCATACGGATTTTCCGTTTGGCCGCCTTGATGGGCTGGGTGGTCTGGGGAACCTGCTGCTCGAATTCCTCGCGTCCGCCACGGCGTTTTTTGCCGCCGGTCCGGCCGCGTCCGCCGGTCTTGTCGGCGATGACCTGCTGGCGTTTTTTCTTTACGCTGATGCTGGCCTTGCGCCTGGCTTCGTCGTCGCTGACCTGGGGAGTGAACTCCACGGTGCGCTTGTCCTTCTTGCGCTTTTTCCGGGCTTCGGCTTCCGCGTCGGTAGCCGGAACGCCTGGGCGGGCGGGAGCGCCGGGACGGGCGGGAGCGCCGGGACGGGCCGGGGCGCCAGGCCGGGCGGGAGCCCCGGGACGAGCGGGAGCGCCGGGCCGGGCCGGGGCGCCGGGACGGCGGAGATCGGCCGGTTTGGCCTCATCCGCGCCCGCGGGTTGAGCGACGACCGCCGGCTTGGGATCGGGCATGGAAATGATGCGCACGGTGGGCGTGGGCGCCTGTTCGCGCCGGGGTCTTTTGCGCTTTTTGTCCCCGCGCGCCTCCTGGGGAGCCTCGGCGGCCGTGGCGGGCGCTTCGGACGCTCCTTCGGCGGGCGTTTCAACCGGCGTTTCGTCGGAGAGCTCGCTGGGCGCTTCCTCTCCGGCGGCGGGAGCCTGGGCGAGGGGACCCTCGCCAGCGGACGCTTCCGGCTGTTCCGGCTGCTCGGCCGACGTTTGCGCAAGCGGCGCGGCCTGGACTTCCTGGCCTTCTTCCGCCGTCTGCGCGACGGCGGGCGCGGCTTGGGGCGCCTCGTCTTCCATGGCCGTCTCGCCTTCGGATTCGGCGGGGGTCTCGGCCAAGGTTTCGGCCTGAGCGGAGCCGGCGGGCGCAGTGATGATGACGGCGTCGGCGAAAGCCTGCGTCCTGGCTGTCTCGGGGGCTTCGGCCCGGACGGACGGTTCGGATTCGGCGGCCTCGACGTCCTCGGCGGCCTCGAACGCCATGCTTTCCGTTTCCGGGGCGCTTTCGGACGGGGTCTCCTCGTGGGATTCCTCGGCCTGTTCCGGCGCTTCGGCCGTTTCCGCGCCGGTTCTCGTCCTGGAGACCTTGCGGCGGCGCACGATGACGCCGGGCTGGACCTCGGTGTCGATGACCTCGGTTTTGGGGGCGCCTTCCTTGAATTTGGAGCGGACCTGGGCGGCCTCTTCCTCGGTCAGCGCGCCCATGTGGCTCTTGACCTGGATATTGAGCTCCCTGAGGACCTGGATCATGTCCTTGTTGGTCACGCCAAGCTCTTTGGAAATATCTTTCACCCTGTATTTACTCACCTCGGACCCCCTTCCATGTCTTGCGCCAGCCACGGTAACTCTTGAATTTCTCTGTACATGCCTTCGCGGGGCATAAATAATATCCTCTGCCCGGGAGCCTTCCCCGGGGGTCGGCGACCAGCTCCCCGGGGGGCGGGCCGTCCTTACAATCGGCGTTGCGGGGCGTGGCCGGCGCGACGTGCCGTAAAAGCGCGTCCTTGGGAAAGCGGTTGCGGCAGATCACGCACATCCTGACGGGAGTATTCCCCGCTAAGCGTTCGTCGTCTTGCGCGTTCGCCAACAAACGGCTACTCCTCGCCGCCTTCCGTGTCCGTCGCGGGCGTTTCACCGTTCTCCCCGTCCTGCGGCGCGGCGTCCGTCTCCGGGGCGGGCTCGTCTTCCGAAACGAGCGCGTCTTCCTGAGCGGGCGCATCTTCCGGCGCGGCTTCCGCCTTTTCCGGTCCCGGAACGCCAAGCATCTTGATGGCCACGCGCACGTTGTCGCGCTTGGAGGGCGTCATGCCTTCGATGGCGTCCAGGGCTTCGTCGCTGGCCTGGGCGAGAAGCGCCAGGTCGATGAATCCCGCGTCGAGGAAATTGTCCACCGGAATCTCGGCCACGCTGGCGAGCTGTTCCAGGGCCTGGCGCGAGACGTTCATTTCGCCGTAGCGGCTCTCGGTGAAGATGTCGATCTTCCAGCCGAGAAGCTTTGCGGCCAGCTTGACGTTCTGTCCCTTGCGGCCGATGGCCAGGTTGAGCTGGTCGTCGGGAACCACCACTTCGAGCTGCTTTTCGTCCTCGTCCACGGTGATGCGGGCGATGCGGGCGGGGGAGAGGGCGTTGGCCGCGAAGGTGGCGATGTCCGGGCTCCAGATCACGATGTCGATGCGTTCGCCGCGCAGCTCCTGGACGATGTTCTGGATGCGCGAGCCGCGAATGCCGACGCAGGCGCCCACCGGGTCCACGTCGCGGTCCTTGGAGATGACCGCCACCTTGGCCCGGGAGCCGGGATCGCGGGACACGCCCAGGATCTTGACCGTACCGTCCGAAACCTCGGGCACTTCGCGGGAGAAAAGCGCGGCCATGTAATCGGAATGGGTGCGCGAGACGATGATCTGGGGGCCGCGTCCCTGGGGCAGGACTTCGATGATGAAGGCCTGGACCCGGTCGCCGCGTTTGTAGCGCTCGCGGGGAATCTGCTCTTCCTTGGGCAAAAGGGCTTCGGTCCGGCCCAGGTTGATGATCCAGCCCGTGCGGTCGCGGCGTTGGATGATGCCGCTGACGATTTCGCCCTTCCTGTCCTTATATTCTTCGTAGATGATTTCCTGCTCGGCGTCGCGCATGCGCTGGATGATGACCTGCTTGGCGGATTGGGCGGCGATCCGGCCGAGATCCTCGACCTTGAGCTTGAATCCCATCTCGTCGTCCAGCTGGACGTTGGGATCGAGTTTTCTGGCTTCCTCCAGGGTGATCTCCGAGGCCTGGTCCTCGATTTCCTCGACAACGACCTTGAACTGATACACCTCGATTTCGCCCTGTTCCTCGTTGTAGGCGACCTCGATGTCCATGTCCTCGCCGAACTTGCGGGCCACGGAAGACCGGACGGCCTCTTCCAGGGTGTCGATGAGAAGATCCCTGTCGATGCCCCTGTCCTTGCTGATCTGGTCGATTGCCTTTTTCAGTTCCATGCTCATGGTTGCCCTCCGCGCCGCCTCGGCGCTATCGCGTATCGCCGTTCTCGCCGCCGGCGTCGTGGAACCTGTGGATACGTTTCATCTTCTTGATTTCGTCCCAGCCAAATTCGATGTCAAAGGCCTTGGGGCCCGGGTCGGCGGTCAGGGTCAGCGAGCGCGCGTTAAGGCTCGCGTCCTTCAAGACGCCCTTGAAATGCTTGCGGCCGTCGCGCGGCTCGAAGGTCCGAAGGTCGATCTCCTGGCCGATGTAGGGAAGCGTTTGTTCGAGGGAGAAGAAGCGGCGTTCAATGCCGGGAGAGGAGACTTCGAGTATATAGCGGCCCGGGACCGCGTCCTCGACCTCGAACTGCAGGCCGGCCTGGCGGCTGACCTCGGCGCACTGGTCGACGGTCACGCCTTTTTGCTCCGAATCGTTCGGGACGTCGATGAATATGCGTACGATTTTCGCCGATCCCTCTGTGGCGATTTCGAGCCCCCAAAGGACAAGCCCTCGGGCTTCTATCGCCGGCGCCGCGAGATTGCGCAGGCGCTCTTCCAGGGTCGCGTTTTCTTTCGACATGCGGGCCTTTTCAAAAAAAAAAGTGGACCGAACCAAGGGGCCCACCTCATTTTGTCAACCATGAGGTTGAAAGAGGATTTTTTTGGAGCGGGCGACGAGATTCGAACTCGCGACACCAAGCTTGGGAAGCTTGTACTCTACCAACTGAGCTACACCCGCTCGAATTCAGCAGACTATCAAAAAATCGACGATTGTCAACCTTTTTTGTGGCCCAGAAATGCCGGGAATTCTGAACATCCGTCTGGCCGGGAAACATCCGATACGACGGCGGCCCGAAAATGGCAAGCGAAGGCTGAAAGAATCGCGGCAAACCGGAAGCCCATGCTCTGGAATCCGGTTCCCCTGACGCCATCATCATATAAAGCCGCCAGGGACCGGCGGCCCGGCCGGCTGCGGGCGCGACCGGCGCGCCGGGCTCGGGGAGGAGGGCGGACGGGGCGGTCGACAGGGTTGGCTTGATACTTGCTAGTCGCCTTGCGAGGAGGACGCCATCCATGGACCAAAGCATGTACAGCGCGCTTTTCGGGGCCTTGTCCAATGAAATGCGCCTGAACCTGAGCGTCAACAATTTGGCCAACGTCAACACCACCGGCTACAAGCGCGACCGCATCGCGTTTGAAGACGTGTTCTTGCGCATGGCCCACGACTACGCCCCGGATGCCCGCACAAGCATCAGGGAAGACAAGCTGTTGCCCGATGCCATCATCGTGGCCAAGCCCAGGCTCGCCATGCAGAGCACGGATTTCAGCCAGGGCGCGCTCCAGGTCACGGGCAACCCCCTGGACGTGGCCATCCAGGGGCCGGGCTTTTTCAAGGTGCGCTCGCCGGAGGGGGATTTCTACACCAGGGATGGCTCCTTCATGCGCTCGCCCGAGGGAACGCTCGTGACGGCCCAGGGATTCCAGGTCCTTGGCGGGGGCGGGCCGGTGGACGTGCCCCAGGGCAAGGAGATTTCCATTGACGCCGAAGGGCAGATCAGCGTGGACGGCGCCCCGGTGGGCGTCCTCGACGTGGTCAAGGTGAACAACCAGGACGCCCTGAAAAAATACGGAGCGAATCTCTACCAGGGAATGGATGGGGTCGCCGTGCAGGAGGCCGCGCTTGATGAAACCGAGACCCAGGTGGTCCAGGGCTATCTGGAAAAGCCCAACGTCCAGGTGGTGGAGGAGATGGTTTCCATGATCGAAACCCAGCGTTCCTTCGAGGCCTATCAGAAAGTCATGACCACAAGCCACGAACTCGACCAGAAAGCGGTTCAAAACGGCAAGGATAAATAAGGAGGCGATCCGCCATGATGCGTTCACTTTGGACTGCCACGACCGGCATGATAGCCATGCAGACCCAGATAGACACCATGTCCAACAACCTGGCCAACGTGAATACGGTAGGCTTCAAGAAAAGCCGGGCCGAGTTCGAGGACCTCATGTACCAGACCCTGCGCGTGGCCGGGACGGAGACCGTGGGCGGCGAGCGCCTGCCCACCGGCCTGCAGGTCGGTCTCGGCGTCCGGCCCACCACCGTGCACAAATTCTTCAGCCAGGGCGACCTGCAGAACACCGGCAACCAGCTCGACATCGCCATCGAGGGCGACGGCTTCTTCCAGATCGACGTCAACGGCCGCGACATGTACACCCGGGCGGGCTCCTTCAAGCTCAACCAGGACGGCACCATCGTCACGGCCAACGGCTACGCCCTCCAGCCGGAATTCGCCGTCCCCACGGGCACGAAGAACATCACCATCACCGAGGACGGCCATCTGGCCGCGCTGGACGAGAACGGCGAGGAGCTCGGCGGGGTGGACATCCCGCTCTACACCTTCATCAACCCGGCCGGTCTCCAGGCCGAGGGCAGAAACCTCTACACCACCACCGAGGCTTCCGGCGATCCCGAGGAAGTGACCCCGGGCGATCAGAACGCCGGACTTTTGACCCAGGGCTATCTGGAAATGTCCAACGTCCAGCTGGTGGACGAGATGGTGGGGCTGATCGTGGGCCAGCGCGCCTACGAGGCCAACTCCAAGGGCATCACCACCGCTGACGGCATGCTCCAGACGGCCATCAACGTGAAGCGGTAAGGAGAGGCGGCCATGCGCGCTGCGCGACGAAACGGTATTCTGGCGCTTATCATCGGAGCCGCGGCCATGGCCTGCCTGGGCGCCCTGGCCGCGCCGGGGCTGGCCTTGGCCGGGCAAACGGTCGACGAAGCGCCGAAGCAATTGTGGACCCTGCGCATCAAGCAGGCGGTCGCGGTTTCCGGGGACAGGCCGCTGCTTGGCGAGATCGCCGAGCCCGCGGAAGGCTTTCCCGAGGCCGCCTGGAAAAGCCTGAGCCGGACGCCGCTCTGGAAATCCCCGGAAAAGCCCGGGGCCATGATGGTCATCCCCGCCGACAAGGTCGTGAACGCCCTGCGCTATTACCTGCGCGACGCTCCCGTCGAATATCTCGCGCCCAACCAGGTGGCCGTACGCCGGGGCGGGCGGGTTCTGAACCAGGAAGAGCTCGGCGCCATGGCCGTCGAATATTTGACGCAAAAGATCAAGGACTTCCCCGGCCAGGCCTCCATCGCCAAGGTCGACGCCCCCGCCTACCTGTTCGTGGACGGCGGCCCTGAGGCCGTTTCCGTGGAAGGCGCTGGCGAACTCAAGCCCGGCGCCAACAAGCTGTATTTCGCGGATCATGGGGAGCGGGGGGAGAAGAGCCGGGCCGTCAGAAAGACGCCGTTTAACGCGGAAATCTCCCTGGTCGTCCAGGCCGCCGTGGCCGCCAGGCCCATCAACGCCTCGGAAGGACAGATCATTCCGTCCATGATCGCTTTTGAGCGCATGGACGTGAGCAGGCTTTCCGGCGTTCCCTGGGACGGCGGCGGCGGTCCCTGGCGGGTCAAGACATCGGTGGGGCAGGGCCAGGTGGTCTATCAGGAGAATCTCGAGCCCATGCCCGCCATCTGCCGGGGCGACAAGGTCACCCTGGCCTACCGGGGCAAGCGCATCCGGCTCTTGGCCGAGGCCGAGGCCGTGACCGACGGTTTCATGGGCAAGGAGATCACGGTTCGGAATTTGCAAAGCGGAGTACAGGTGTCCGGACGCGTGGAAGGGCCGGGCGCCGTGGTGGTTCAATAAGAAAGCGAGGCGGACTATGAAGACGACCAAACGCACTATTGCCCTGGGTTTCGCGGCGGCCGCCGCCCTGGCCCTGGCCCTGACCGGTTGCGCGCCGGCCAGCAAACAGCCAGCGCCCATGCCCGCCATGACCCCGCCCGCGCCCAAGGCCCCGGAGCCCCAGCGCAACCCCGGGTCCATCTACAGTATGGCTCAGGCCAATTTCCTTTTCGAGGACGACAGGGCCCGGCGCATCGGCGACATCGTCATGGTCAACATCGTGGACAATTCCAAGTCCAAATTGAAGGCCGAGACCAAGTCCGACAAGGACGACACCCTGGATTTCGGCGTGGCCAACTATTTCGGCAACACCCAGTTCGACGGAACATTGACGGGCCAGCTGGGCGGACCCAATTTCGGCATGGTGGGCCCCACCGGGACCACGCCGCTTGTCGCCGCCAACGTGAACAACAAGTTCAAGAGCAAGGGCGAGACCAAGCGTGAATCGAGCGTCACCGCCACCATCGCCTGCAGGGTGGTCAACATCCTGCCCGGCGGCGTGATGCAGGTCGAAGGCGCGCGGCAGACCCGGGTCAACGACGAGAACCAGATCATCGTGGTGCGGGGCCTGGTGCGGCCCACGGACATCGACCCTGACAACTCGGTGGATTCCACCTCCGTGGCCGACGCCCAGATCGAATACTACGGCGAAGGCGTCCTGGCCGACCGGCAAAAGCCCGGCTGGCTGTCGAGAATCCTGGACAACGTCTGGCCGTTCTAGGGACGACGGGATCATGGGAACAAAGGAGAACACGGCGATGGCGGCGCGTAATCAAAATCACCCGGGAGCGCGTTACGAAAGCGCGAGGAATGTCCTGACGGCGGGGCTTGCGGCCCTGACGCTCGCGGCCGTCCTGATCGCGCTTTCGGCCGGTCCGGCCCTTAGCGCCAGGATCAAGGACATCTCGAGCTTCAGCGGCATGCGCACCAACCAGCTGGTGGGATACGGCCTGGTGGTGGGCTTAAGCGGCACGGGCGACAAGCGCGGTTCTGAATTCACCGTGCAGTCCATCTACAATATGCTCGAAAAAATGGGCGTGCGCGTGGACAAGGCCACCTTGAAGCCGAAAAACGTGGCCGCGGTCATGGTCACCGCCCAGATGCCGGTTTCCGCCAAGGCCGGCACCAAGCTCGACGTCACCGTATCCTCCCTCGGCGACTCCACAAGCCTTCTTGGCGGCGTGCTTCTCGTGACCCCGCTCAAGGGCCTGGACGGCGAGGTCTACGCCATCGCTCAGGGACCCATGCTCATCGGCGGCGTGTCCGCTGGAGGCGCGGGAACCACGGTCTCCAAGAATATTTCCACCGTGGGGCTCATTCCCGGCGGCGCCAACGTGGAACGGACCGTTCCCTTCGCCTTCAACGATCAGACCGAGCTGACCTTCAATCTCAAGACTCCGGATTTCACCACGGCCATGCACATGGTGGACAAGATCAACCAGACCCTGGGCGGCGCCTTCGCCTCGGCCACGGACGCGGCCACGGTCAGGATCGACGTGCCGCCCGCCAACCAGGGCAACCTGGCCCCGCTCATGGCCTCCCTGGAAAATCTGGAGATCACCCCGGACAACAAGGCCCGGGTGGTGGTGGACGAAAAGACCGGCACCGTGGTGCTCGGCCGTAACGTGCAGCTTTCCCCGGCCGCCATTACGCATGGCAGCCTGCAGATCGAGATTCAGGAATCCGCCGACGTGTCCCAGCCCCTGCCGTTCTCCAACGGCCAGACCGTGGTCACTCCCCAGACCAACGTGGCCGTGCAGGAAGAGAACCGCAAGCTCAAGCTGGTGGAAGGCGCCACCTTGCAGGAACTGGTGGAAGGCTTGAACGCCCTTGGGGCCACTCCCCGGGATCTCATCAGCGTGCTGCGGACCTTGCAGGTCTCGGGCGCCCTGCACGCGGAACTGGAGGTCATCTAACATGACTATCGATCCGGGCGCGCTTGGCGCGGGCATGATGGATCCTGCGGCCCAGACCGCCGTCAGCGATTCCGTGCGCCAGAAGCAGCGCCTGGATGAACTCAGGGGCCGTCTCAATTCCGGGCAGAGCGAGGAGAAGAAGCTTAAGGAAGCCTGCGAGGGCTTCGAGGCGGTCTTCATCAACAAGCTCCTCAAGCAGATGCGCGACACCGTGCAGAAATCGGATTTCCTGCACAGCCCCTACGAGGACAACTACCTGTCCATGTTCGATCAGGAGCTGGCCGACAAGCTGTCCAAGGAAGGCGGCATCGGCATCGGCGACATGCTCTACCAGCAGCTCAAGCAACGGGTCGTGGGGGGCAAGGAAGGCAAGATCATCAAGGCCGGGGACACGGCCACCCCCCGCGAGGGCGCCGTGCTGCCGCCCAACCGGCCTGTCACGGGCAAGGGCTTCGCCGTGGAGCGCATGCCTCTTCCCAAGGCCGAACCCTACAAGGCCCCAACGACCATTTCCTACGATTTCCTTTCCGGACCGGCCGCCGTGACCGCCTCCCTGGGGGCGGGAGCCGCTCCCAAGGCGTCCGCCAAGGCCGCCGCGGGCGCGGACGCGGACATCCCGGAAGATGCCATTCTGGCCCCGGTTCAGGGAACCATCACCTCGGACTACGGCTGGCGCGACGATCCCTTCAACGGAAAGAAGGCCTGGCACGCGGGCATGGACATCGCGGCGGCCCAAGGATCGGCCGTTTCCGCCTGCTGGGACGGCAAGGCCGTGTTCGCGGGCAAGCTTGGCGGCTACGGCAACGCGGTCATCCTGGAGCACGAGGGCGGCTGGCGCAGCGTGTACGGGCATTTGAGCGAGATCGGGGTCAAGGAAGGACAGACGGTTCAGGCTGGCCGGAAAATTGCAGCGGTAGGAAACACCGGCCGTTCCACCGGGCCGCATCTGCACTTCGAACTGCGCAGAAACGGCGTGGCGGTGGACCCTGAACAAGCGGAGAAGAGCCTGCTGGCGGGCGAGCCGGGCGCGGAAACAGCCTCGCCGTCATGAGACGGCAAGGGGTAAGCGGCCAAAAAGCGAGGACGGACATGATCGCCAGAATCATTGAAAATCTTTCCCGACAGGTCAAGGCGGCCGATCTTTTGCGGATGCTTCTTGAGGAAGAATTTGCCCATCTGAAGGGACTTTCGCCGCAACAGGTCGCCGGGGTGGAGTTTTCCATCCAGGAGCTTCTGCGCCAATTGGCCGCCGAGCGCATGAGCATCCGGACGGCCTACAGGACGTTGTCGCCCGAAGCCAAACGGTTGACCGACGTGTTGCCGCATTTTCCCAAGGAGGAGCGGGAGACGGCCCTGGCCCTGTTCAAGACCCTGGACAGGCTCGAGCAGAAATGCGCCAAGCAGGCGGAAAACAATTACAAGATGGCGCTCGGTCTCTACGATCAGAACCGGTCCTATCTTGATTTCATCCAGAAGAAGATCACCCCGAAAAAAAACGTCTACTCGGCCAATGGCCGGTTCGGCGCTGCCGCATCCAATCCGGCGTTCCTGCGGGGGAGGTATTAAATGCCCGGAATCAATTCCGTCCTGAGCATCGGCGAGTCGGGGCTGTTCGCCTCGCAGGCGGCCCTCGAGGTCACCGGCAACAACATCGCCAATGTGAACACCGAGGGGTACAGCCGCCAGCGCGTGGTCTTCCAGGAAGCCATCGCCCTGGACTACGCTCCTGGTCAGCTCGGGACGGGCGTCAACGCCACGGAAGTGATCCGGCTTTTCGACGAGTTCGTGGAAGGGCAGTACAACGACAAGGCGAGCATGCGCGAGAAGTTCGAGGCGCTGTACAGCAATCTTCAGGCGGTGGAATCCCTGTTCAACGAATCGAGCCGCCCGGGCATCAGCAGTGAAATGCAGCAGTTTTTCGAGGATTGGCAAAGCCTCACCGCCGACCCGGACAATTATCCCCTGCGCCAGGTGGTCATCGAGGACGCCCAGAACCTCACGGCCATCATCAAGGAAACCGATTCCAGCCTCTACGAGATGCAGCGCCAGGTGGACGATTTCATTGAAAGCGACGTGGACCGCGTCAACCAGCTGGCCAAGGACATCGCGACCCTCAACAACCAGATCGCCCAGCACCTCGTCGAGGGGCGCAACAATCCCAACGCCCTGTACGACGAGCGCAATCAGAAGGTGCGGGAACTGGCCGAGATCATCGACATCAGCGTGGTGGACAACGGCGCCTCGGAATTCAAGGTCTTCACCAAGGCCGGCCAGACCGTGGTGGACGGGTTGGTGACCTACGAATTCAAGGTGGAAAACGCCCAGGCCTCCCAGGACCTCACCATCGGCTCCCAGTTCGACGGCCAGGTCTATTTCGAGGGCCAGGACGATTTCGAGTACACCTTGCAGGTGGTCGCGGGCGGTCCCGTGGCCAGCGGCGCGGGCGCGGCCCAGTTCAAGGTCTCCCTGGACGGAGGCAAGACCTGGCTTACGGACGAGGACGGCGACACGCTGCTGTATTCCGCCCGGCTCGATGACCAGAAGGTCCAGGTGGGCGACCTCAAAATCTTTTTCGGCGATTCCTCCGACCCCACGGCGCCGCCCGCCAACCTCAATCTTTCCGAAGGCGACGCGTTCACCATCGTTCCGAAAAAAGGGATCTACTGGTATACGACCACGGGAACCAAGGTCAACGTGACCCCGCAGAATTATTTCACCGGCCAGGCCAATACGACCCGGCTCACCGGCGGTCGTCTGAGCGGCTATGTCGAATTCAGGGATTACGACATCGGCCGCTACAGGGACAAGCTCGGGGCTTTCACCGAAAGCCTGGTCTGGGAGGTCAACCGCCTGCATTCCCAGGGCGCGGGGCTTGACTCCTTCGCGACCATGACCGGGACCTACGACGTCGCTCTGACCGATCAGGCCCTGGGGGACAACGAGTCCGGTCTGGCGTTCGGCGACAGGCTCCAGGCGGGCGCCTCCTCCATGTATTTCTACAGCGAGGCCACGGGGCGGCTCGCCTCCAACCAGTCCTTCGGCTTCCTGGATTTCGACGCGGCCACGCCGGGCGTGCAACTCTTCGACCCCGCCACGCACAGCCTGGAGGACGTGGCCGACGCCATAAACGGCACCTTCGGGACCTTCGTCACGGCGTCCATCACCAATTCGCGCCTGACCCTCACCGCCAACGCCGGCTTCGCCTTCGCCCTGGGTTCGGACACCACGGGCCTGTACGCCGCCCTCGGCTTGAACACGTTTTTCGAAGGCGGCGATTCCGTGCATACGTTGGGGCTCAACGGCATGGTCACGGCGGACTCGGACTATCTGAACGCCGGGCACGTCAACGGCGCCGGGGAGCTCAATCCGGGCGACAACACCACGGCCCTGTCCATCGCCGAATTGCAGAACAAGAACGTGTCCATCGGAACGGTTCTCGACCGGCCCACTTCCCAGACCTTGAGCCAGTACTACAATTCCCTGGTGGGCGTAGTGGGCGTGGACGTGGAAAACGCGGATTTCAATTACGAATTCCAGGCGGCCCTGGCCACGGAGCTCAACGACAAGCAGGAAGAGGTTTCGGGCGTCAATCTGGACGAGGAGATGAGCAATCTCATCAAATTTCAGCATTCCTACAGGGCGGCGGCCAAGCTCATCACCACCGCCGACGAGATGTTCCAGACAGTGCTGGGGCTCAAGAATTAGCCCCGGGAGGTCGCCATGGTCATGCGCGTAACGCAACGAAACCTGTACTCCACGGTGGTCGGCCGGATGAATTACTCCCTAAGCGAGCTTATGGAGTCCAACATCCAGGCGTCCAGTGAGAAAAAGGTCAACAAGCCGTCCGACGACCCTGTGGGCACCGTGCGTATCATGGGTTTTCGGGACACCATCGGGCAGCTGGACCAATATCGCGAGAATATTTCCTCGGCCAAAGGCTGGCTCAACCTGGCGGACAACACCATGCTCCAGGTCAACACCATCGTCACCCGCTGCAAGGAGCTGGCCGAGCAGGGCGCCACGGGCACCATCAGCGCCGAAAACCGCGAACAGATCAGCTATGAGGTGCGGCAGCTCTTCCAACAGCTCATCGGCCTGTCCAACACCAGTTTCGAGGACAACTCGCTTTTCGCCGGCCACAAGACGCAGACTCCGGCCTTCGAGGAAGCCCTGTGGCTGACCTGCAACGACGGCGCGGTTTCCAACGCGGCCTTTTCCATCAGCGGCGACACGAATTCCACCATTCTCGTCCAGTTCGCTTCCAATGGTAACATTTCCACCCAACCCGCCTTCCGCTACAGCGACGACGGCGGAGCCACCTGGAAAACCGGGACCTACACCGCCATCCCGGGCGGAGGACAGCGCCTCAATCTCGGCGGGGTGAACGTCGATCTCGATGATTCCGTGACCGTCACGGCGAGCCAGAACGAAAACGATACCGACGGAACATGGCTTTGGATCAGGCCCACGGCGCGCTATCTCGGCGACGACAAGGACGGGGTGAGCGTGGACCCCATGCAGAACACGGAGGTGACGGGCTCGGCCGAAGGGACCTGGACCAGGAACGTGGTGGTGCGCATCGACGAAACCACTACCCTGGCCGATCCGGCCATCCGCTATTCCTACAGTCTGGACGGGGGCAACACCTGGGTGCAGAGCAACGTCTCCTCCCCGGATTCCCTGGCGGACTCGGCGTCCTTCATCGTTCCCGGCGGCGTGTTGACCCTGACGGAAAACACCGGCAACCAGCTCAACGAGGGCGACCAGTTCATCATCCGGCCGCGTACGGCGGACATCAACGTACAGATTTCCGAGTCCCAGACCGTGACCGTGAACGGAGTGGGCAAGGATATTTTCGGGGGCATATACAAGGAGCCGGGAGCCAGCAACGCCTCCGCCGTGGCGATCGACGGCTCGATCGAGCGCAACCTGTTCGAAACCGTGGGCAAGCTCGTCGGCTATCTGGAGACCAATAACCAGTCCGGTTGCCAGGAGGCGTTGGAGTCCCTGCGTACCTCCAGCGAATCCATTCTCAACTACGCCGCCAGCGTGGGCGGCCGGGAGAACCGGCTGGAGACGGCGGACGCCATCCTTTCGAGCATGCAGCTCGATACGGACGAACAGCTGAGCAAGGTGGAGGACGTGGACCTGGCGGCGCTCATGACCAAGCTCGCACAGCAGGAGCTGGCCTATCAGGCCGTGCTCAAATCATCGAGCATGATCATGCAGCTGTCCCTGGTGGGAATGATCTGATTCTTGACGGGGGAGGGGGAAGGCCTTGCACGGGCATCCGGTTGACAGGGGGCGAACCGGCTAATATGGTGTGCTGAAGCGGTGTTAGGGCGCGCTGGCCCGCCGCGCATCCCACAAGCGATTACGGAGCGTTGATGCTCATACTGACGCGACGTCCGGGGGAAAGTCTTCACCTGGGCGACAATATCAAGATCACCGTGCTCGGGGTTCAGGGCAAGCAGATCAAGATTGGTCTGGAAGTCCCCGACGACATGCAGGTCTATCGCGAGGAAGTATATCTGCGGGTTCTCGAGCAGAACCGTCAGGCCATGCAATCCTCGGATCAGGACGTCCTTGCGGCGGCAAGTTTATGGCAAAAGAAAAAGCACGAGTAATTCATACCCGCATGGGGCAATTGACCGTCCCCCCGGAACGCGTCCTCTGGTTTCCCCGCGGCCTGATCGGCTTCGAGACCAAGAAGGAATTCACCCTGGTGCAGTTGCGCGAGGACTCCCCGTTCATGATCCTGCAAAGCATGACGGACCCCGCGCTCGGGCTTCTGGTGACCGATCCCTTCAGTTTCATGGCTGAATACGAAGTGGTCATCGGCGAGGCGGAGCGCAAGCTGCTGAAAGTGGAGAATCATCGCCAGGTGGCCATCCTGGTGACCGTTTCCATTCCCAAGGGCAGTCCCGAGCGCACCACGCTCAATCTTTCCGGTCCCATCGTGGTCAATTCCGAGGCCCAGATCGGCATGCAGATCCCTCAGGTGGACTCCAAGTATCCCTCGCATTTCATCCCTGGGATGACGCCCCAAAAAAAGAAGGACGCCTCTTCCGAAGACCTCGATCCCGCTCCCTGACTGGGGGGCGGGACGCGGCTTCGCGCAAGGCGTCCTTTCTCGTCTTTGTCCGGGCGGCTAGAGAAAATCCGCCTCGGAAAGCAACAGTTTTTCCGCGATCACCTTGGAATCGGGCTGGTACTCGCCCGAAGCCACCTTTGCCTTGAGCTCCGCGACCTTGGCCGCGCGCACGTCCGCTTCCGACTGGGCGTCCTTGACGGCTTGGGAGAAAAGCTTTGCGTCATCGGACAGGGAAATCCGGTCCGATGAGGACGATTCGCCGCTTGAGGACGACTTGCCAGAGCGCGAGGCGGCTCCGGGGCTTTCGCCCTTTCCGGTCTTTTTGTTCTGGTAGGGGTTTATCCCCTCATATATTTGCTTGATGTCCATGATTTCGCCCTCCCATGATCTCCCCGTCAATGCTCTTATCGGCAGGCGACCCCAAAAAGATTAGAGCATCGTATCATCCACTTTCTCCAAGGCCAACCTCCACAACCGCTCGAAAATGGCGCCTTTCTCCTCCGGGCTGACCTCCTGGGCCTTCCCCTCGCCCAGTATTTTGAAAATTTGCAATTCCTGTTCCTCGGGAGGATAGGCGAACACCAACGGATGGCCGAAATCCTCGGAAAGCTCTTCGATGAGCTCGGCGGCGATAGGGGCATCGCTGCCTGTCGTGATGAGATTCTCAATGATTTCGGAAGTGACCCTGTGAACAAGGTCCCTGCGCTTGGCCTCGCGGGAGATGACCACCTCGTCCTCGCCGTTCGCCGCGCGCAACATCTTGCGGTACCGCGCAAGCCGTCTGGCGGTGGTGATCTGCTTCCCGTAGGTGCGAAGCATGGTTTTGACCTGGAAGGGGTATGCGTTCACATTGGACTCCCGCGTATCTCATTTGATACAATCGGCGGAAATCCTATTTTCTTTAGGAGGAATGTAAAATAAAAAAATATCGTTTCGGATCGGACCGTTAGGGAAGAGATCGCTTGTGCGGGGGGCATGTTTTGGCTAGGCTCCCCCCGCAAGATGTTTTTTTGTCCGCCGTCAACGATCCGTCAACCCTTTTCCGGTTGGAGTTCATGAAAGGACCTGTCAGTTCGATCCTCGTCATCTGCAAATCCTGCGACCAGAAAGCGCGCGACCTGGGTCTCACGATCCGGGAGTGGCTGAGCGAGCGCGGGGTCGCCTGCCGGTTGGCCGAAAACCGTTCCTCCCAGGAATGCGAGGCCCCGGGGCGCGCCCCCCAGCTGGCGCTTGTGCTCGGCGGCGACGGCACCATGTTGAGCGAAGCGCGCCAGGCCAGCGCCACGGGCCTGCCGCTTCTGGGCCTCAATCTTGGCCGGGTGGGCTTTTTGACCGGGCTCGACCCGGACAACTGGCGCGAAGCGCTGGGCGATATCATCGTCCATGGGTTCGACGTCGTCAAACGGATCATGCTCGACGTGCGCGTGAAGCGTCAGGGAGAGGACGTCTTTTCCTGTCTGGCCGTGAACGACCTGGTGGTGAGCCGGGGCGCCGTGGCCAGGCTCATCGAACTGGAAGTGGCCTATGGCCCGGAGCGCGTCTGCCGGGTCAGGGCGGACGGCGTGGTCATATCCACCCCGACCGGATCAACGGCCTACTGCGTTTCCGCTGGCGGGCCGCTCATCCACCCTGATCTGGACGTGCTCTGCCTGACCCCTGTCTGTCCCTTTCTCAACGATTTCAGACCGTTCGTCGTGCCTGCTTCCAGACCGCTCGCCGTGACCGTGTCCGACAAGGCGGGCGTGTATCTGACCGCCGACGGCCAGGAGCAGTTCCCTCTGCGATACGGCGACGTCGTCATCGCCTCAAGGGCCGAGCGTGGTTTTTCCCTGGTGGACCGGCGCGGCGATTCCTATTTCAACCGGCTGCGCCGCAAAGGGTTCGTAAAAGACCAATGACAGACGACAATATCCTCGAGTTCACCTCGGTGTCCGAAATCCGTTTCGGCCGCGACCCGGTCCTGGACGCATGGCTGCTGCATTTTTTGAGCGAGAACAATCTGGAATATTCCATCGATCCGGACAAGAACGCCTCGCCCGAGCAGTTGCGCTTCATGGTGGCCGTGGCCCCGGATCAGGTCTATGTTCCCTGTTCCGACGAGATGCTCTTGGCGCTTCTGGAAAAACGCCACGGCCCCAAGCTTTTGGAAGAGTACGAGAGCCGCTGGAAACGGCTCGTGGCCCTGGCCGACAGCTATATCCAGGACGATTACGTCAAAACGAAGATCGTGACCCTGTGCGAACTCAAATACCGCATCGCCCTGGCCCAGCCCACGCTCATCCCCTCGCGCCTCATGAAACGCTTCAACACCATCTTCCTGACCCAGAGCGGGCAGCAGAATCCCAGCCGGGACCGCAAGAAGCTCTTCAACCGCCGGGCCTTCTCCTTCATCCAAAGCGCGGTCATGAAGGAACTGGCCTATTCCTGCCCTGACGACCTGCCGGCCTGCGTGAGCATCCCGGACATGCGCGACGCCCTGGACAGCCTGGAGCTCAAACGCCTGCTGTTTCTCTCCACCTGGTCGGACATCTGGGAAAACGAAACCCAGCTCCCCAGGCGCGAGGATCTGGAAAACGAGATGCGCCGGTCGGCCGGGGATTTCGAGAAGCTGCGCGCCGCCTTGTCCCCCATTAAGCGTCCCAGGATGAAGATTTTGTATCTGCCCGACGTCTCGGGCGGGATCATGTTCGATCTGCTTGTGATCAAAAACCTCCTGCGCCTGGGCCACCGGGTCATCCTGGCCCTGCGCGAGGGCTTTTATTTCGACACGCCGTCCTTCTGGGACGCGGACGAGGATCCTGTGCTGCGTTCCGCCCTCTCGGGCGCCTATTTTCTCGAGGAAAACCGCATCGGCAAGAACGAGCTGCTGCAGGTCATCCGGGCCAATCCTTTCGTGGTCATTTCCGACGGCAGCCGGGAGCGGCTCAACCTGTACCGCACCAACCTGACCTTCGCCAGGGTCTGGAAGGAAGCGGATCTCATCCTGGCCAAGGGCGAATACAACCATCGCCGCCTCATCAAGACCAGCTACGCCTTTACCCGCGATATCCTGTGTTTCTACCGGGACAAGGACTGGAGCTTCAACCTTTCCTTCAAGGCCAAGGCGCCGGGCGTGCGCAAGTTCACCGAGGCGGACATCGCCTCCATGGCCGACGAGATCATCCAGGGCATGCGCAAGGCCAAAGCCTCGGGCAAGAACGTCATGTTCTACAGCGCCATCATCGGCAGCGTGCCCGGCCAGACCAAGACCGCGCTTACCGTAGTCAACGCCTTTGTGCGCCACTTGCGGGAAATCCATTCCGGCGCCTTCATCATCAATCCGGCCGAGCATTTCGAGGAAGGGCTCGACGCGGACGATCTCATGTTCATGTGGGAGAAGGTGCAGCGCAGCGGGCTCATCGACGTGTGGCGCTTTCAGACCCATTCGGACATCGAGGAAAGCTTCGCGCTCATGGGCAAGTCCGTGCCCTCGGTCTGGGTGGGCAAGGATTCGACCTTTTCCACCGGCTGCACCAAGGAGATGCACATCGCGCTCTCGGTCCTCAAATCCCATCCGGAGATGCAGATCATCGGCCCGGAGCCGGAGAAATTCTTCCGCCGCCGGGAATACGGCGTGGGCAAATTCTGCGATTCCGCCATCGAGTGCGCCTAAACGCGCGCCGATCGCTCCCGGACGGAGCGTTGCGGGGAATGCCGGCCGCCAACCCCGGCGCATCCCGGCGTTCCTTGCGCCGCGCCCGCCGGCATTGACCCGGCCCCCCATCGTGGTTACACCACGGCGATCCGCCGATTTTTGGCGGACGTTTTTTGAAGGAGCCTTCCATGCCCAGATACGAGCCCGTCATCGGCCTTGAAGTGCATGCGCAACTGCGCACCCAAAGCAAGATCTTTTGCGGCTGTTCCACCCGGTTCGGCGCCGATCCCAATGAAAACGTCTGCGCCGTCTGCTCGGGCATGCCCGGCGTCCTGCCCGTCCTGAACGCCAAGGCGCCGGAATTCGCCGCCAAGGCGGGCATGGCCCTGGGTTGCCGGATCAATCCCGATTCGGTGTTCGCGCGCAAGAACTATTTCTATCCGGACCTGCCCAAAGGCTACCAGATTTCCCAGTTCGAGCGCCCCATCTGCGAAGGCGGAGGACTGACCATCGAAACCGCCAGCGGGGAAAAATTCGTTGGCCTCACCCGCATCCATATGGAAGAGGACGCGGGCAAGAACATCCATTCCGCCGCCGATAACGCCAGCTACGTGGATCTCAACCGCACGGGCGTGCCGCTTATCGAAATCGTGAGCGAGCCCGACATGCGCAGCGCCGAAGAGGCCGTGGCCTACCTGAGGGAATTGCGCGCCATCCTGGTCTACATCGGCGTGTGCGACGGCAACATGGAGGAGGGCAGCCTGCGCTGCGACGCCAACGTGAGCCTGCGCCCCGTGGGACGGGAGGAATTCGGCATCCGGGCGGAGATCAAGAACCTGAACTCCTTCAGGCACGTGCAACGGGCCATCGAATTCGAGATCGAGCGCCAGGCGGACCTTCTGGACGACGGCGAGGAGGTGGTTCAGGAAACCCGGCTCTACAATCCGGACAAGAACGCCACCTTCTCCATGCGCGACAAGGAGGAGGCGCACGACTACCGGTATTTCCCGGATCCGGACCTGGTTCCCCTGCGGCTTACTCAGGCCGATCTCGACGCCTGGAAAAACGAATTGCCCGAGCTGCCCCGGGCGCGCCGGGAACGCTTCGTCACGCAATTCGGCCTGCCGTCCTCCGACGCCGGCGTGCTGACGGCCGAGCGCGATCTGGCCGACTATTTCGAGGAGACCGCCCGGCTGTGCGGCGCACCCAAAAAGGCGGCCAACTGGGTCATGGGCGACTTCTTGCGCGAGATCAACCAGGCCCAGCTTTCGGCGTCCAACTCCCCGCTTTCCCCGGCCCATCTGGCGAAACTCATCGCCATTGTGGAGCAGGGGGCCATCTCCGGGAAAATAGGCAAGGAAATATTTCCGGAAATCTTCGCCAAAGGCATTGACCCCGAGGCGTATGTTCGCGAAAAAGGCCTGACGCAGATTTCCGACTCTTCCGCTATAGAATCTGCGGTGGATGCGGTCCTGGCGGAAAACCCGGACGAGGTCGCTGCCTACAAGGGCGGAAAAACCAAGCTCATGGGCTTTTTCGTCGGCAAGATCATGCAGGCCACCAAGGGCCAGGCCAATCCCAAGCTCGTCAACGAGCTTCTGCGGAAAAAGCTCTCCTGATCCGAAACCGGCCAGCCGGGGAAGGACCGTGATGTCCGCCGCGCCCGGCGCGGCGGCGACGAACGCGAAAGCGGCGCCGACATTGAAACGTGGAACGCGCTCCCTTTGCGGGAAGCCGTAAAGAGCGCATGGGCGGCAGGAACCCAGCGGGCGCTTCGCCTTAAGACCGAAAAAGAGGAATCATCATGGCGTTGAACGAAAAGATTATCACTGAGGCCATCTTAACCGAATATTTCGAATGCTTCAAAGCCAACCTTGAGATCGACGTCGCCATCGTGGGCGCGGGTCCCTCGGGCCTGACCGCCGCCTACAAGCTGGCGAGCCAGGGCTTCAAGGTGGCCTTGTTCGAGCGCAAGCTGTCCATCGGCGGCGGGATGTGGGGCGGCGGCATCACCTTCAATTACATCGTGGTCCAGGAAGAGGGGAAACGCATCCTCGAGGAAATCGGCCTCAAGCCCAAGCATTTCAAGGACGAGTATTACACCGTCGACGCCGTGGCCGCCACCACCACCCTGGCCTCCAAGGCCTGTCTGGCGGGCGCCAAGGTCTTCAACTGCATGAGCGTGGAGGACGTGGTCCTGCGCGAGGTGGACGGCCAGAAGCGCGTCACCGGGCTCGTCATCAACTCCTCCCCCGTGGAAATCGCCGGTCTGCACGTGGACCCGGTGGTCATCCATTGCAAGTATGTGATCGAGAGCACCGGCCACGACGTGGAGACCCTCAAAACGCTCGTGCGCAAGAACGAGGTCCGGCTTCTGACCCCCTCCGGCGGCATCGAGGGCGAACAGTCCATGTGGGCCGACGTGGCCGAATCCAACACCGTCAAAAACACCCGCGAGATCTTCCCCGGCGTGTGGGTGGCCGGCATGGCCGCCAACGCGGCCTTCGGCTCCTACCGCATGGGTCCCATCTTCGGCGGCATGCTGCTTTCCGGCGAAAAGGTGGCTGAGGAAATCGCCAAGCGCCTTACGGCCTAACGCCGCGCTTGAAGCCCCGGACGATTTGTCGTAGGAAGGGGTTCATTGACGTGGAACCAACCGGCGGCGGACCGCTCCGCCGCCGGTTTTTTTTCCTTTCCCCAACGATACGGGACGGCCGCGCGTCCCGCATACCTCCAAGGAACGCTCCATGCCGCCCGTCGTCGCCATCGTCGGACGCCCCAATGTGGGCAAATCGACGCTTTTCAACCGTCTGGCCCGCAAGCGCCGGGCCATCACCCACGACCGTCCAGGCGTCACCCGCGACCGCATCGAGGCCGAGGCCGCGCTCGACGGACGCCGGGTCACGCTCATCGACACCGGCGGCATGGAATTCGACTCCGAGGACGGCATCGACCGCGAGGTGCTCGCCCAGGCCAGGGCGGCCATCGCCCAGGCCCATCTGCTCGTTCTGGCCGTGGACGCCCGCGAGGGGCTCAACCCCCTGGACGAACAGGTGGCGGCCATGTTGCGCGAATCGGGCAAACCCGTGTTTTTGGCGGTCAACAAGGTGGATGGCCCTGAAAAGGAGGACATCCTGACCGCCGAATTCCATGGCCTGGGATTTCCGCTTCTGGCCGTTTCCGCCGAGCACGGCTTCAATCTCAACGAGCTGCGCGCCCGGCTCGCCCGGGAGCTGCCCGATCCGGAACCTGAACCGGAGACCCCGGCGCAGGAGGGGGAGGCCGCAAGCGATAGCCGGCCCTTGCGCCTGGCCATGCTGGGGCGTCCCAACGCGGGCAAGTCTTCCATGATCAACGCTCTGGCCGGAGACGACCGGCTCATCGTCAGCGAGGTGGCGGGCACCACCCGGGACGCCGTGGACGTGGCCTTCGCGCGCGGGAAAAAACGGTATGTCTTCGTGGATACGGCGGGGGTGCGCAAGCGATCCCGCATCGACGACGGGGTGGAGAAATTTTCCGTGCAGCGCGCCCTGGCCACAGCCAAAAAGGCCGACGCCACGGTTTTGGCCATCGACGCCACGGGCGGACTCGGCATGCAGGACAAAAAGCTCATCGCCTTTCTCGAACAGGAGAAGACGCCCTTTTTCGTGGCGGTGAACAAGGTCGATTTGCTGACGCCGCGAGAGCTGGCCTCGCTCAAAAAAGACATCGCCTTTGAGCTGCGCATCTGCCCCCACGTGCCCACGCTGTATGTTTCCGCCCTCAAAAGGACCGGGCTCGAGAAGATTCTCAGGACCGCCGAGGCCTTGCGCCGGGAAGCGGCCAGACGCATCGGCACCGGAGAGCTCAACCGGGCCATGCGCGCGGTGCTCGACAAGCACCAGGCCCCCCTGGTGAAAAAACGGCGGGCGAAATTCTACTATCTGACCCAGACCGAGGAATCGCCGCCCACCTTCGTTTTTTTCGTGAACGACCCCGAGCGCGTTAAAGCCTCCTATGTGAAATATCTGGAAAACGGCCTGCGCAAGCTCTTCGGGCTCAAGATGACGCCCTTGCGGCTGCATTTTCGTCCCAGCCACGAACCCAGGGAAGAAAAGCAGTCCAGATAAACGGACAGAGCGGGGCCGCGCTCCTTCGGGACGCGGCCCCGAAGCGTTTCTGGGAAACGGCTTGTTTTCGTCCCCGCTGTCCGGCGCCTTTTCACGGGTGCGTCTCTGCGCGTGCGAGCGGGTGGCCGGATGCGCCTGGCGCGCTTGATGCGCCGGAGGGCATGACGCGCCTGACGCGCAGGATAGACTGACGCGTCGCGCCTTTTCCCTCGCATTGTTCCCCATGATGCGCGTCCTCGGACCGGCGCCGTGCCTGGTCCGCTTTCGGGCGCAAGACTCATGAGAATTCAGCTCCCCCTCCGTAACGCCTTATGCCTGGATGGTCGAAAGGGCGTTGTAGTGGATCATGGCTTCATCCCCGGACACGAGGATCTCGTATCCGGCCGCACGCCCTGTCCGCTTTTCGCTGAAAACCCCTCGCGCGCCTTCAGGCTTCCGGCCTGAAGCCCACCGAGGCGATGCTGGCGCCCGCCGCAGGGCTCTGCGCCGGACAAGGACCCGTAACGCGCCGTTCCGGCTTCCTTTTTGATTTTTTCCCTTGCCAAATTTCGCATTATTTGATTTTCAAATACGCTAAGAGAAAAAGGATAGCGTCCGCACTGGGGCGAGGGCGAAAGGCTGATTTCTTTCGCTCTTCCCGGCGCCGCCTTGGGCGTCGATGGCTTTGCCGAAGCGATAGGGGAAAACGTCTAACCGGAGGTTTGCGCCATGGCTGGATCAGGGTTTTGGGCCGGGTTGAAACGGTTGTTCGCGGGGTCGGCCAAGAAAGCCGATCAGGAGCGGTATTGCATGTCCTGCCGCAAGATCACGGGCGGGGCGCTCAGCCCCAAGGCCGCCGGAGAGGGCGCGCCCGCAGCCATGGATTTCACCTGCGCGGACTGCGGCTCCCATACCCAGGTTCTGCAGTAGTTTTTTCCTCCATATAGGCCTGGGGCGCGCTCCGGCGCCCCCCAGGCCGTTTTCTTTTCCGCCCGCCGCGCTCAGCCGGAAGCGCGGCGTCTCGCGCCGCTTCCCACGCGCCGGTTCTGGAGTATGCCGCGTCTTGCCCTCGAACCGCGTAGACGGCCGGGACCAATGGGCATCGCTGGCGGGCGTGGGCGGGCCGGAGCCTCTGAATACACCGGCCCGGGATCACTCCACATGGCGCAGGGCGTCGAAAAAGGGCTGGGGCGTTTCGGAAAAGAAGTAGCCCGTGGCTTCCACGCCGGGCTTTTGCATGGAAAGAACCGCCGGATTGCGCGTCAGGGAAAAGGGCGCGAAGGCCCTGGCGTCCAGGCGAAGGGTCAGGCGCATGTCGTCGATGGGCCGCTTCGCCGACCACAGCTGGGCGCCCTGGCCGGTCATCTCATAACGGATTTTGAGGGCGTTTACCGGCTTGTCGAAGGTCAGCGTCCGGGTAAATCCGTCGCTCGTCTTCCAGGTTCCCGACCCATCGCTCGATAATTCCTCCACAGTCTGGAATGCATCGGTCTCACCCAGGCTGACCAGGGCCCGGACCGCGTTTTCCCCCTGCGCGTCCATGAAAGCCCGCATGTGGTTTTCCAGGGAAAGACTCAGGATGGGGTAGGCGCTGACCACCGAGTAGGTGAAAAAACAGCGGTAGTCCTCACGGCAGGTCAGACAGCCGTCCTCGCCCTCCCGTTCGTTGCGTCCCACGTTGTAGGCGTTCAGAAAAGCGCCAGGCCGGTATTCCTCCCTGGTGAATTTTGGATGCAGATAGAGCCGTCCCTCGCCGCCCGCGTTGAGAACCAGCGTGGAACCCTGGGGGGCATAGACCGGAACGTGGACGGCTTGTCCGTCCGCCGCAAAATCCGGCACGTCGAGCGCGCCGGTGATCGTTACGCTTTTCACCGTCATGGGAGCGCGGGCGTCCCGGTCGATCACGGCCGAGGGCCGCGACGCCGAGAGGCGAACGAAGGGATCGTCCAGGGAGGGGTCGTACAGTTCCACGGCCGCGCCGCCGTCAGGGCCCGGCAGGGCGTAGACCGGCCTGGCGCCCGGATGAAGCGCCAGGTAGCGGGCAAGCTCGCCGGGCGGATCGCAGACGGCTTCCGGCGACTCGCAGCCGAGCGTCCCCGTGCGGTCGAAGGCGTAGAGGCTGTCGCAAAAAGCCAGCTGCCGGGAGGCGTCCCATTTGACCAGCCGGACGTTGTGGACAAGCTCCTCGAAGGACCGGCGCAGCAGGGGTTCAAAGCGAAAGGCGTCATCCGGCGCATCCGCTTCCAGGCGAAAGGCGTCGAGCGCCAGATGGCCTTCGCGCAGGCCGCTTGCCAGGGCGAAGCGGATGCGCAGGGATTGCTTGGGCGGGTTGTCCGTAAAAAGCGGAATCCTGCGTTCGACCCGGCTGCAGCGGCTGTTGAAATAGACAAGAAAATGCGGGCACTGCTTGGGCTCGTAACCGCCGTCCGGGCCGGTGAAAGCGGAAAAGTCGATGACGGCGGCCTCCTCGAAGGGACCGCCGTCCCGGCTGGCCGAGACGACGATCCTGGAATCGGCGGGCCAGCGGGCGCTTCGT
Source organism: uncultured Desulfovibrionaceae bacterium (assembly GCA_937934715.1). Lineage (GTDB taxonomy): Bacteria > Desulfobacterota > Desulfovibrionia > Desulfovibrionales > Desulfovibrionaceae > CALGYO01. The sequence continues at coordinate 47,985 of CALGYO010000025.1, forward strand.
TTATAGAGCGCGGCGTCCACGGTCAGGACGAAGTTGGTGATCGCGCCTTGTCCGGCGGCTTCGGGGATGAGGAAGGCGTAGTCCAGGCTGGCGGGCTTTTCCGGGTTCGTGGCCTTCAGCATGCCCCGGGTGAGTTCGGGAAAAACGTTCCTCGCCTGGGCGCAATCATTGAAGAGCCGCAGGGAGCCGAAGTCTTCCGCATAGACGTACCGGCCGTTTCGCGGGGTCATGACGATGGGGGAGCGGTTGACAAGCCCAAGGGCGTAGATGCCGGTGTTGAAGATGGATGTGGAAAAGGTTTCCCGCGGATGGGCGAAAGGGCCCGGATGAAAGGCCGGGTTCCCGGAAAGATCGTTGTGGACCAGATAGGCGCGCTTGTAGGGAGCGGGGGCGTCGTCCGAGAGGTCCTTGTACAGGCCCCCCAGGGTCCAGGCCGCGCCCAGGCGTTTGGTTTCCGCCTGAAATTCGGCGAATTCAAGATAGTCCACGTTGTACTTGTTCAGGGCGAGATCGAAAAAGAGCGCCTTGTCGTAGCTGAGCGAAGTCCGGTAGAACTGGTCGAGCTGGAACAGGCTCGGCAGGCTCACGAGAACGCACAGCCCGAGGCCCAGGGCCGGGCCCAGGGCTTTTCCCCAGGGCTTCGCGATTTTCTTGGACAGGCTTTCGCTGACGTAGGCCAGGCCGCAGGCGGGCAGCAGGACGGCCGGAAGAAACAGCGGGGCGAAATGCCTGTACTCCAAAGGATGGGAGGATCGGCTGAACAGGGCGGCGCAGACCGGCACGGCGATGGCCAGAAGGGTCAGGAACAGGACCGTCCCCTTTTTGTTTTTCAGAAATCCGGCCACGCCCAGGGCGGCGGCCGCCAGGGTCGCCGTCCACCACCAGACTCCCGCCTGAAACTTGAAAAAGTAAAACCCGCCCAGAAGATCCGGCCACGCCTCCGGCGTAATGCGCGTTACGGCGAAGGAAGGCGAGTCCGTCATGAAATCGCGGAAAAAGAACACGCCTTCGATGTAGGGGGAGAATCCCGCCAGAATGACCGCGAACGCGGCCAGGGCGGGCAAGAGGATGGGCCCGGCCACGGCGCCCTCGCGTTTTTTCGCGACGGCGTATCCGGCGGCGAGAAGCGCCTGTCCGGCCACGAGGGGAAGGCCGATATAGGAGGCGTAGACCAGCCCCAGGCCGGAGAGCGCGTAGAACCCCCAGTTCAAGAAGCCGCCCCGCCGGAGACTTCGCCAGAGAAAGGCGAAGGAGGCGGCGTTCAGCAGGTGAAACAGCGCGTAGGCCTTGATCCCCTGGGAGGCGGCGATATGGGAGAGATTGAGCGCGCACAAAAGGGCGGCGAAAAGTCCCGCCCGGTCGTCGTAGAGGGTTCGGCCCAAAAGGAAAAAGGCCAGGACGGCCAGGGTTCCGGCCGCGACCCCGGCCATCTTCGCCCCGATCACGCTGTTGTCGATCCAAAGGGCGTAGTGGACCAGGACGTAGTAGAGCGGAGGCTGGAAATCGTAGGAGGTGCGCGAGGGCCCCTGGAATTTTTGCAGGCTGAAGACGCGCGCAGGGGTCGTAAGCGCCCGGTCCAGACCCAGATAGTCGTCTTCCCACAAGGACGGCCGGTCGAGATGGCTCGCCCGCAGGGCGAAGGCCGAAAGGGTGATCAGCGCAAGGAGAATGAGGGTGGGGATGGTTGGGGATGCGCTCTTCATGGGCGTGAAAACTCTTGGGACCGCATAGCCTGTTTGCTGGGCTTCGCCAAGCGAAAAGCCCGCGCCGCCGTCCCGCTTGACCTGACCTGTGGGAACGGGTAGCGCGGCCTGACGAAAAAGCCGAATCGAAGGAGGACGGAATGCCGTTTACCGTCAAGGATGTTTTGCACATGCAGGTGGCTCCGGCCCTGGGCTGCACGGAGCCCGTGGCGGCGGCTCTGGGCGCGGCCGCGGCCGCATCGCTTCTGCCTTCTCGGGACGTGGAATCCGTGGAGCTTTGGGTGGACGGCAACGTCTACAAGAACGGGCTCGCGGTCTCCATTCCGGGCACGGAGGGGCTGTGCGGCCTGGATACCGCCGCCGCCCTGGGCGCCCTGGGCGGCGATCCGGCTTTGAAGCTTGAGGTCCTGGAAACCATCACCCCCGAGATCGTGGCCCGGGCCAAGGCGCTGCTCGCGGCGGGCAAGGTCAGGGTCAACCTCCTGCGGGACCGGCGGGGGCTCTACATCAAAAGCGTGGCTCGCGTCGCGGATTGCGAGGCCTCCTCCCTGATCGAGGGACAGCATGACCACATCACGGCCCTGTCGCGAAACGGCGAGCCCGTGGAGAGTCCGCTGATCGCGGGCGCGCGGGGAGACAACAAAGGCGATCTGGCCGGGCTCGAGGCCTGGCTCAAGACCCTGCCCCTGGCCCGGCTGACGGAGATGGCCTATGAGCTGGACGCCGAGGACCTGGACTTCCTCATGGAAGGCGTAACACGGAACATGCGGCTGGCGGAATACGGCCTCAAGTACGGCAGCGGGCTCGGCGTGGGCAAGACCCTCGACAGGCTCGTGCGCCAGGGGCTCATGAAAAAGGACATGGTCCTGGCCGCCCGCATCCTGGCTTCGGCGGCGGCCGACGCCCGCATGGACGGCGTCAAGCTGCCTGCCATGAGTTCGGCGGGAAGCGGCAACCACGGCCTTACCGCCATCCTGCCCATCCGGGCCATCATGGATTACGTGGACTGCAAGGAAGAGGACATGTTGCGGGCCATCGGCCTGAGCCACATCGTCACGGCCTACGTCAAGGCGCATACCGGGAGGCTGTCGGCCATCTGCGGCTGCTCGGCGGCTGCCGGCGCGGGCGCGGCCGCCGGGACGGCCTTTTTGCTCGGCGGCGACGTGAAGCATATCGCGGGCGCCATCGTGAACCTCATCGAGGATCTGGCCGGGATCATCTGCGACGGCGCCAAGCACGGCTGCGCGCTGAAGCTGGCCACGGCCGCCGGGACGGCGGTACAGGCGGCGCTTTTCGCCCTGCAAGGGGTCATCGTGCGTTCCACGGACGGCATCATCGCTTCCACGGCCGAGAAGACCATGAGCAACGTGGGCGCGTTGAGCAGCGAGGGCATGATCGAAACCGACCGCGCCATTTTGGGCATCATGCTGGAAAAACGCTTTTCGGAATACGCCTGACGGGACGTTCCCGGAGTAACCGTTTGCGGTTTGAGGGCGTTTGTGCCAGACAGGGGCGCGGTTTGTTCGTCATCCTGACAAAACTTTCATGAAAAGAAACGCGTCCCGCGAAAAGGCGGCGGCGCAAGACGTCCGGGACCATCCGGGGGCTTTCCCGGAGAAAATCCACTCGCGGCGCGCTTGATAGCCTTCGCCGTTTGATAGTATTGGGGCGGCGGCGCGGAAAAGAAGACCCCGCTTGCCCGGTCTTTTTTCAGCCCCGGCAAAATCGATCCGCACGGATCTGGAGGAATCGTCTATGCAGAAACGCCGTTTTATCTTCGCGTTGTGCCTGGCCCTGGTGTTTTGCCTGCCCGCCGCGTCGCGCGCGGAGGTGAAAACCTTCGCCGTCACGCCGTTCACCATCCACGGTCCGGAAAAATACCAGTATCTCGGCCCTGGCATTCAGAGCATGCTCTATTCCCGGCTGACCTGGCCCGGACATTTGCAGCCCGTGGACAAGGCCACGGCTGACAAGGCCGCCCCAAAGGCTCCCGGCTCGGACGCCGACGCCTCCAAGGCGCTTTCCGCCGCCGGGGCCGACTATCTGGTCTACGGCAGCCTGACCGTATCCGGTGAGGAAGCGAGCCTGGATCTTTCCGTCATGGGCACGGACGGCAAGAAATGGCCCAAGACCCTGCAAACCAAGCTCAAGGACCTCATTCCCTCCATGGAGGGCGTGGCCAAGAGCGTGAACGCCGAAATCTTCAAGCGTCCCGACGCCGCCTCCGGAAAGCCGCAGGAGACCATCAACCAGCTCAATCCGGGTTTTGTGGTAAACCAGACCAGCGACAGCCAGAAAGTCTACCTGAACCCCAATTTCCGTTACGCCGGTCCCGATGACACGCCCGGCACCTGGCGCAGTCAGGCCCTGCCGTTCCAGTCCTTCGCGGTCGACGTGGGCGACATCGACGCCGACGGCAAGAACGAGGTGGTCATCCTCGGCAAGAACACGGTGGAAGCCTACAGGCTTGAAGACCGCCAGCTGAAGCTCCTCGGCAAGTACGAGGCCTTCCCCAACCTGCGTCTTTTGAACCTCAAGGTTTTCGACTACAACGGCGACGGCTCGGCCGAGATCATCGTGTCCGCTTACATGAACAAGGAGCCCCGCTCCTTCATCCTGTCCTTCAACCAGGGCCGGATGGCTCCGGTGGTCGAGAACGTCAAGCTCTTCCTCAGCGTGGCCAAGATTCCGCCCGATTATTCCCGTTCGGTCATCGGCGGCAAGCATGACAAGCGGGCGCTTTTCGACGACTCCGTCTACAACATCATCTTCTCCGGCGGCCAGCCCACGCTCGGCTCCAGGCTCAACCTGCCCAAGAAGGCCAACCCGTTCAACTTCGTCTACATGCCCGAGGAGAACAGCTATAAGATCGTGCTGGTGGACGAGAACGACAGGCTGACCGTGTTCACGCCCACGGGCGAGCGCATCGCCCAGACCGAGGAGACCTTCTGCGGCTCGGGCCTGGGGCTTGAATACGATCCGCTCATGCCGCCCATGTACAAGCCCGACCAGAACTATCTGTGGGCCTACTACTACATCCCGCTGCCCATCATCGCCGCCAATTTCGACGGCGACGCCCGCTATGAGCTGGTGGTCAGCAAGAACATATCCCTCGCGGCCCAGTTCTTCGAGAACTTCCGCGCCTTCTCCCAGGGCGAAATCCACGCCATGTACTGGGACGGCGTGGGCCTCAACCTTAAATGGAAGACTAGGCGCATCAAGGGCACCATCTCCGGCTACCAGGTCGCGGACATCGACAACGACGGTCAGGACGAGCTGGTGGTCTGCCTGAACACCTATCCGGGCTCCCTCGGCTTCCTCCAGCGCCGGACCATCGTCATGGCCTACGAACTGGACGCTTCGGGCAAAACCCAGGCGCCACAAGGCTACAGCAACGAGATCGAAGTGGTGAACTAGGCGCTTACCGGCCAGAACCGCTTGACAATAAGGCGGGGGAAATCCATCCTTCCGGACGCGGTTTCCCCCGCCTTTTCATATCCCCAGCGCACGCGGAGCGATACCCCCGGTGGTAACCCTGTATCTGGCTCAAATCGTGAATTCCGGCCTGGCCCTTGGCGCCGTGTACGGCATCATGGCCCTGGGGTTCTCGCTCATCTACAATTCCAGCCGCCTGATCAATTTCGCCCAGGGGGAGCTCCTGCTTCTGGGCGGGTTGACGCTTTTCAGCCTGAGCCAGGCCGCCCATCTCGGCCCCCTGACCGCGCTTCTGGCCGCCGGAGGATGCGGCTACCTGCTCGGACGGCTGCTTTTCGCCACCACCCTGGGCCTTTCCATCAACGCCTCCCCCCTGCGCCAGCTCATGCTCACCGTGGCCGCCAGCCTGTGCTGGCAGGGCGTGGCCATCCTGGTCTGGGGAAAGAATCCGCTCCTTCTGCCCCAGCTTCTGCCCATTCCCGAGCTGCGGGCCGGTCCCATCTTTTTAAGCCGCGACACGGCCACCGCCCTGACCCTGGCCGTATGCAGCGTGCTCGTCCTGAGTCTGATCCTCGGCTACACCCGCATCGGCCGGGCCATCCGGGCCGTTTCCATGAACGCCGTGGCGGCCAGGCTCCAGGGCGTCAATCCCACCACCTGCCGGGCCTTGTCCTTCGCCATGGCGGGCGCGCTCGGCGCCCTGGCGGCCATGGCCGTGGGGCCGCAGACCATGCTGCGCTACGACATGGGGCTCGGAATCGGTCTCAAAGGATTCGTGGCCGCCACCATCGGCGGCTATACCTCCTTGTGGAAGGTCTTTTTCGGCGGGCTGGCCCTTGGCGCCCTGGAGGCCGTGCTGGTGCTGGTCTTTTCGGGCGAGCTCAAGGAAACCGTGACGTACGCGCTGCTCATCCTGCTTTTGATCCTGGCGCCCCACGCCGGTGGTCATGGGGAGCGTTCCTGAATGAAGCCGCGCAACTACCGCAAAGCCGTGATCCTTTTTTTTCTCGTCCTCGCGGCCCTCGGGTTCGTGTTGCCCAGCTACCAGCTCCTGGCCTTCAACCAGCACCTGTTTTTGGCCATCAACGTGCTGGCCCTCAATTTCTGCCTGGGGCTGGGCGGCCAGATATCCCTGGCCCAGGGCGCCTTCGCCGGGCTCGGCGCCTACGGTTCGGTCATTCTGCACGGGTTTTTCCCCGGGGCCTCGCCGCTTATCGTTCCCGTCTGCGCGGGCGGCGCCTTTCTGGCGGCCGCGCTTTTGAGCCTGCCCATGGAGCGCCTCGGCGAGGGCTTTTTGGCCATGGCCACCCTGGGCGTCTCGCTTATCTTCACCAACCTGATCCTGACTTTCGACGGCCTGACCGGCGGTTCGGCCGGGCTCATGGTGAGCGCGCCCCTGGTCATTCCCGGAGTGGGGGAGGTGAGCGGGGACCGGGAGTATTTTCTGCTTTTTCTCGGCTTGTTGGCCCTGGGGGCCTATGTCTTTCTGTCCCTGCGCAAAAGCCGCCTGGGCCGCGCGCTTCAGGCCTGCAAGGACGACCCCCCGGCGGCTTCCAGCTGCGGCGTCAACCGGCCCATGGTGCGCGCTTTGGCCTTTGGACTTGGGGCGGCGCTTTCGGCCCTTTCCGGCGTCCTCTACGGACATTATTCGGGCTTCATCAGCCCGGAGCAATACGGTCTGGAGTTGTCCCTCATGGCGCTGCTCTTCCTGGTCATCGGCGGGCCGGGCAATCTCATGCGGCCCATCCTGGCCGCGCTCGTCCTTGAGACGGCCCTGGGGCAGATGCATTTTCTCGGCGACGCCAGGACGCTGTGCAACGGTCTTTTGCTCGGCGCGGCCCTTCTTTTGGGGTATTGGCGCGAGTCCAAGGGAAAACCCCTGTTGCCGGGTTTGTAAAACCCATGTAAACCGAAGCGCATCCCGAAAACATCCTGAACAGCCGGAGGACACGTCATGGTAAAGCGCGGCGTATTGACGTTTTTGTGTATTCTGCTTTTCGCCTTGCCCGCCTTCGCCGCCGAGGAGCCCATCCTCATCGGCGGCCTTTTCGCCGAATCTGGCCCGGCCGCCTTCGTGGGCACGCCGAGCCGTCTTGTGGCCGAGATGACCGTCAAACAGATCAACGACGCGGGCGGCGTCCTGGGCCGGCCCATCAAACTGGTCATCTACGACACGGAATCCAAGCCGGACGTGGCCCTGCGCATGGCCCGTCAGCTTGTGGAGTCCGACCACGTCCTGGCCATCATCGGCCCCACCTCCACCGGGTCGGGCATGGCCGTCAAAAAATACGCCGAGGAGAAAAACGTGCCGGTCATCATGACCGTGGGCGGCGATCCGGTCATCGCGGGCGGCAAGTACGGCCCCTACGCCTGGACCTTCAAGACCCCCCAGCGCACCTCCACGGCCGTGCGCAAGGTGTATGAGTACCTGAAGGCGCACGACGTCAAAAAGGTCGCGCTCATGACCGCCAAGGACGCTTTCGGCCAGGACGGCCTGGACCACCTGAAGTCCCTGGCGCCCGAGTTCGGTCTGGAAGTCGCGGCCGAAGAGACCTTTGACCCCAAGGGTTCGGATTTTTCCGCCCAGGCCTTCAAGCTGGGTACGGAAAAGCCCCAGGCCGTGATCATCTGGACCATCGGCCCCGCAGGCGCCATCGCGGCCAAGAATTTCGCCTCCCTGCCCGGGGACAAGCCTCTGGTGGTGGAATGTCACGGCCAGCCCGGTCCCGAGTTCCTGGAACTGGCCGGTCCCGCGGCCGAGGGCGTGATCATGCCCGGCACCAAGCTCATGGCGCCGGACTCCCTGCCCGCCGGGGATCCGCAAAAAGCGGTCGTCGAGAAATTCGTCAAGGATTACAGCGAAAACGGAATTCAGGCCAAGTTCCCGCTCAATACCCACTCCGGCTATGCCTACGACGCCCTGATCCTGCTTCAGGCTGGTCTCGAGAAGGCGGGCAAGGCCGATCCGGCCGCCTTGCGCGACGCCTTGCAGCAGTTGACCGGCGTTCCCGGGGTCTCCGGCGTCTTCACCATCACCCCGGAGGATCACAACGGTCTGTCCACGGACTCCTTGATCATGCTGCTGGTCAAGGACGGCGCTTTTACGCCCGCCAAATAGGGCGGTCCGGGTTTTGCCGTATGGCGCGCTCAGCGTCCGGCCTCGTCACGACATGAACCCAAGCGGGGACGGCATTGACCGTCCCCGCTTTTTCTTCCTGGCGGCTCCATGAGAGTACCGGTGCAAAACGTTCCCGTCGGACCCGAGGAGGCGGGGCAGAAGCTTCTGCAATACCTGGTCAGGCGTCTGTCCGGCCAGGCGCCCCAGTCGCTCATCCTGCGTTTTATCCGCACCGGCCAGGTCAGGGTGAACGGGGGCAGGGCCAAGCCCTTCGACCGGCTCCCCCTGGGGGCCGTGGTCCGCATCCCGCCGTTCGAGGCCGAAGAGCCCGGCTCCATGCGGCCGGAAATCCGTCCCGAAACCGCGTCCGCCGCCTCGCGGGCCGCTGCGGCGCCGGGCCGGGCGCCGTTTCCCGTCATCTTCGAGGATCAGGAACTGCTCGTCATCGAAAAGCCCGCCGGGCTGCCCACGCATCCGGGCTCGGGCTGGACGGACTCCGTCCAGACGAGGCTCGCGGCCTTTTACGCGGGCGCGGCCTTCGCGCCCACCCCGGCCCACAGGCTGGACCGGGACACCTCTGGCCTTCTGGCCGTGGCCAAGACCTATGCCTGCCTGCGCCATCTTCAGGAGGCCTTTCAAGATAAAACCGCCGGGAAATCCTACCTGGCCTGGGTGCGCGGCGCCTTTGACCTGTGCGCGCCCGGACGGACCGCGCGCCTTGAGGACAAGCTGGAGAAAAAAGGACGCGGCGGCAGGGAAAAGGTCGAAGCCGGAAGCGGCAAGCGGGCCGTGACCCTGGCCTCGCCCATTCGGATCAAAAGCGCGGAGAGTCTCGTTTCCCTGGACATCCAGACCGGCCGCACCCATCAAATCCGGGTCCAGCTGGCAAGCCGCGGCTTCCCCATCGTGGGCGACGCCAAATACGGCGGCGGCAAGGGGCCCATGCATCTTCACGCCTACCGGCTTCGCATCGATGGAAAGACCTTCGTTTCCTTGCCCGGGTGGACCGGCCGGTTCGACGTGGCGGATATGCCCGGCCTGACGGAGAGCGAGCTCCGATAGGGTTTGCCAGGTGCCCGGTCCTCCGGGAGCTTTGCGGGGAGGGCCTTCTGCGCAAAGGTTTGACTTTTGCCTGCGCGTCCCCTATGTTTCATACCATAGTGATGTGAAAAGCCGCTGATCGAGCCCATGAGAGCGCTGCGGCGTTCTCATGCCCTGATCGCAGCGGCGGGAGGCGTCGCCATTCCCGCTCATCTTGCCATCTTCTCCGGCTCTCCCGGCGGCGTTCCGGGATGGCGCATCGCGGGGTTGCGGTTCGGCGATCCCGTCGCCGTGCGCCAGGCCCATGCCGTGGACGGCGTGCGCGACGTGATCCGCTTCGTGGAGGAAGCCGCCGGGGCCGGACTGTGGGCCGTGCTGGCCCTGTCCTACGAGGCGGCCGGGGCTTTCGGCGAGAGGCTCGCTGTCCGGGCGGACGCGACCGGAGAGGATGATTTTCCCCTGGCCTTCGCCGCCGCCTACGACGGCCCCCTCACGCCGGAGTCCAGGGCCGGAATCAGACCCGGGGCCGGGACGTACGGTCTGGGATCATGGTCTCATTCCCCGTGGCGGCCGCTCGTTTCCCGCACGGCCTACGGCCAGGCCTTCGCCCGGATACGGGAATACCTGCGCCAGGGCGAAACCTACCAGGTCAATTACACCCTGCCTTTCGTGTGCGATTTTTCCGGGGATCCGCTGGCCTGGTTCGAGGAATTGGCCGGGGTTCAGGCGGCGGGATACGCTTGCGCGCTCGATTGCGGGCGACATGAGGCGTTGTGTTTTTCCCCCGAACTTTTCATCGAGCGCGCGGGCGAAGTCATCGCCTCCCGGCCCATGAAGGGCACCTCGGCCATCGGGCCGACGCGCCGGGATGACCGCGTCCTGGCCGCGCGTCTGGCGGCCTGTCCCAAAAACCGCGCCGAGAACGTCATGATCACGGACATGCTGCGTAACGACCTGGGGCGGCTGGCCGTTCCCGGCAGCGTCCGGGTTCCGGAGCTGTTCACCGTGGAACGCTATCCCACGGTCCTGCAGATGACCTCCACCGTGACGGCGCGCCTGTATCCCGGGACCGGGTTGTGGGACGTCCTGCGGGCGGTGTTCCCCTGCGCCTCCATAACCGGGGCGCCCAAGGTCAGGACCATGGAGATCATAAAGGAACTGGAGCCGTATCCGAGGGGGCTCTATTGCGGCGCCATCGGCTATGTCCGGCCGGGCGGGGATTTCGAATTTTGCGTGCCCATCCGTACGGTAACTCTGGACGCGGCCACGGGCCGGGCCCGTTTCGGCGTGGGCGGCGGGATCACCTACGACTCGGCCGAGGAGGGCGAGTACGAGGAATGCCGGGTCAAGATGGGATTTTTGTCCGGGGGAGGGGATTTCGAGCTTCTGGAGACTCTGCTTCTTGATGGCGGCGCATACGCCATGCTGCCCGGACATCTGGCCAGGGCGCGCGAATCGGCGGCCTATTACGGCTTCGCCTGGGGCGGCGGGGAGGCTCTGCGGGCCCTTGACGAAGCGCGCCGGGGGCGCGAACGGGGGCGATTCCGCGTCCGGCTTCTTTTTTCCCGGCGGGGCGAGGCCCGCACGGAGGTCTTTCCCCTGAACCCCCTTCCGCCGGTCATGCGCGTGAGCCTTGCCGAGACGCCCGTGGACGGGGCGCAAGCCTTTCTTCGCCACAAAACCACGCGGCGGGAGGTCTATGATCAGGCCAGGGCGCAACGCCCGGATTGCGACGAGGTCATTCTCCAGGACCGGGACGGTTTCGTAACCGAGGGATGCTTTTCCAACGTGGTTGTTTCAATTGGGGGCGAACTTTATACGCCGCCGGACTCGCGCGGGCTTTTGCCGGGCGTGTTCCGGGAGGAGCTTCTCCGGCGCGGGCTGGTTCTGGAACGGGACATCCGGCCGGAAGAGCTCGTTTCGGCCGAATCCCTGTGGCTGTGCAATTCCGTGCGCGGCTTCATGCCGGCGCGCTTCATTCCCGGCAAGGCATGAGCGCGTCCTTGCGGCCTTGCCGGCCGTTCCCTGGAAATGAAGGGGAAGGGCGGGAAAATCGCGCCGGGGAACATGGCATCTCCCCGGCGCGCGTCGTATTTCAGCGGATGCGCAGGCGGTTTATGAGGTCGCGGGAATTGGCCTCGGCCTGGAGGTATTCCTCCGGCGTGAGCCCGGCGCCCAGGGCGACCTTCTTGCGCAGTTCAAGGCCGATGAAATCCCCTGGCTCGTGGGCGTCGTTATTGAGCACGAGCTTGGCGCCGAATTGCCGGGCCAGGGCGGCCACCCGGCCGTTGGTCAGGCTGTGGCCCTTGCGCGAGGTGATTTCCAGGGCCACGCTTCGCTGGGCCGCGAGCTCGGCCTCCTCGGGCGTGAGCATGCCCGGGTGGGCCAGGATGTCCGCGCCCCCCTCGATGGCGGCCAGGTTGGTTCCGGTCAGGACGGGCTCCACCACGGTCTCGCCGTGCACAACCACGATTTGCGCGCCCAGTTCGCGCGCCTTGGCGATGGCGTCCGGAATGAGCGCGGGCGGCACATGGGTGATCTCCACCCCGCTAAGGACCTCAAGGTCCAGGTACGGTCCCGTCAGCTTCACGAAGCGGGAGATGTTGGCCACGATCCATTCCATGTTGGATTCGTCGGCGTGGTCGGTCATGGCCATGGCCTGGTAGCCGGCCTTGGCGGCGCGGCGGGCGGATTCGGCGGGGATGAGGACGCCGTCGCTGAAGGTGGTATGGGTGTGCAGGTCGATCATGAGGGGGCGCGTCCTTCTACATTTTGTATTTGGCGTCATCCAGGTCGAATTTTTCCAGGATGTCGTTCCATTTGTTGGCGTCTTCGGTGGTCAGGATAGGCCGGGAAGCGCCCTTGGCGTCGTCGGCCACCTGTTCAAGCACTTCCTTGCTTACCATGATGGGGGTGGCCGCCCGGATGGCCAGGGCGATGGCGTCGGAAGGGCGGCTGTCGATCGTTTTGCGCCCGCCCGCCATCTCCACCTCGATTTCGGCGTAATAGGTTCCTTCGCGCAGGGAGGTCACGGAAACGCCGGTCACCTTGCCCCCGAGCCCGGTGATGGCGGAAAGAAGCAGATCGTGGGTCATGGGCCGGGGCAGCTTGACCTCGTTGAGCGCCAGGGAGATGGCCATGGCTTCCATGGCGCCGATCCAGATGGGCAGGACGATTTTCTCCTCCATATCCTTGAGGATGAGGACGGGAACCTGGGAATCCTCGTCAAGGGCCAGTCCGAACACCTTCATTTCAATCATGACGCTTTTCCGCCTTCCCCCAAAGGGAGTGTTTTTTCGCCTCAAGGATGGTCACGTCGTAGATCGCGTCCGTGGCGTCCTCCTCGCCGGGAAGCGTGAAATTGACCGCCCGGCTGTGGGCGTCGCGGCCCCGCCAGGAGCTCCGGCCGCCGGAAGGCTTTTTGCTGCGCCCCTCCACCAGGACTTCGGCGATTTTTCCGGTCTGGGCGGCCAGGTCCGCTTCCTGGAGCTCGTCCAAGAGAGCCTGAAGCCGCGACAGCCGTTCGGATTTGACCGAAAGGGGGATTTTCCCGTCCAGGCGTTCGGCTGCCACTCCTGGCCGGTCATTGTACATGAAGGAAAAGCCGCTCGCAAACCGGGCCTTCTCCACCAGCTTCAGGGTGCGCGCGAAATCCTCCTCCGTTTCCCCGGGAAAGCCCACGATGAGGTCGGTGGTGAGGAAAATGTCCGGCCGGGCGGCCCGCAGCTTCTCGATGAGCTCCAGGTACCGGGCCGAATCGTAGCGGCGGCCCATGCGCTTCAAGATCCGGTCCGAGCCGGATTGGGCGGGAAGATGGAGGCTCGGCGCGAGCTGGGGCAACTGCCCGTACAGCGCGATGACCTCGTCCGCCAGATCCTTGGGGTGGGAGGTGGTGAAGCGGATGCGCTTCACGCCGTTGATGGCCGCCACCTCGCGCAACAGCGCGGCGAAGGAGGTTCCGTCTCCAGAGGCGTCCAGGCCATAGCTGTTCACGTTTTGCCCGAGCAGGGTGATCTCCCTGGCGCCGCGCGCAACGAGCGCCCGGCATTCCTCGATGATGGCGCCGCTGGCGCGGGATTTTTGGCGGCCGCGTACGAAAGGCACGATGCAGTAGGCGCAGAAATTGTCGCAGCCCTGCATGATGTTGACGAAAGCCTGGGCCGGGATCCGGTCGTCGGGGTAGGCGGCTTGGCGCTCCGGGTATTCCTCGGTGAAATCAACGAGGCTGACGCGCAGATCCGGTTCCGCCGCGAGCCGGGCCAGGGCGGCGGGCGCGTTGGCCACGCCGTCCGAGCCAAAGACCAGACGGACCATGGGGAACCGGTTCCACAAGGCGGACCCGAGCTGTTGGGCCACGCAGCCCCCCACGGCGGCGAAGACCCCGGGGTCCCGTTTTCGATGTTCGGCCAGCCTGCCGAGCAGGCTGTAGACCTTGAGTTCGGGCTTTTCCCGAACGCTGCACGTGTTGATGATGAAAACCTCGGCTTCCTCATCGGGAGCCTGTACCCAGCCCATGGCCGTGAGCGACCTGGTCAGCCAGCCGGAGTCAGCGGCGTTCATTTGGCATCCGAAGGTGATGACGTGAAACTTCATGCCCCAAGCATACCTCAGGCCTTATGAGCGGTAAAGCGCCGCCGGGGCGCGCCGGACGAGAGGCGCGCGGAAAAGACCGAAAACCCCTCTTGAACCGGGGAAAATCATGCTTATTGGAGTATGTGACGGGCGCCGGATCGCCCGACGGCGGAAGAATGAACGCCATGGACACGTTAGGGCGAAAGCCCATATAACAAAAAAGCATTCTGGCCGCGGCGATCCGGGCGCCTTTCTTGTGGCTTCCCTCCACTTGGGCTATTTTCTCCCGATGAACGCACGCTCTTCCGATTCCCGCGTCCTGTCCCGGCTGGCGACGGCCGAACCGCTTTTCTGGCGCAACCCCGGCCGCGCGGACCTCGCCATCGGCGCCCTGGAGCCGCCCGGCCCGGAGCGCCTCGCCGAGGCTACCGGCAGGCTCAACCGCTTCGCCCCGCTTTTGATGCGTCTTTTCCCGGAATTGCGTCCGGCCTCGGGCCTTATCGAATCCGGACTTTTGGACGCTCCCGCCCTCGGTCGGCGCTTCATGCGTCAAACGGACGGCGCCTTTTCCGGCCGCGTTTTCATCAAGGCCGACCACGCCCTGCCTGTGGCCGGATCCATCAAGGCGCGCGGCGGCGTCTACGCGGTTCTGCGCCTGGCCGAAGAGATCGCTTTTTCCGAGGGGCTGCTTGCGGGAGAGGGGGATGATTACGTCCGGCTGGCTGAGGAAAAGGCCGTGCGCGTTTTCGGCCGCTACCGGCTGACCACGGGCAGCACGGGCAATCTTGGACTCAGCGTGGGGATCATGGCCAGGGCCCTGGGCTTTTCGGCCACGGTCCACATGTCCGTCGAGGCCAAGGTCTGGAAGAAAAATCTGTTGCGCAGGATCGGCGCGCTGGTGGTTGAGCATGCGGGCGACTACGCCGCCGCCTGCGCCAGGGCGCGCCGGGAAGCCGCCGCCGATCCCATGATCCGCTTCATCGACGACGAAAATTCCGAAGATCTCTTTCTCGGCTACGCCGTGGCCGGGCTGCGTCTCAAGAAGCAGCTCGAGGACAGGGGGATCGCCGCCGGAGCGCAAACCCCGCTGGTTTTGCACCTGCCGTGCGGGGTGGGGGGGGCGCCGGGAGGCGTGGCCTACGGCGCGCTGCACAGCCTGGGAGAGCATGTCCACATCCTCATCGCCGAACCGGTCCAGGCGCCGTGCATGCTTTTGGGACTGGCCTCGGGCAAGGGCGCGGACATAGGGGTGACGGATATCGGGCTTTCCGGAAAAACTCTGGCGGACGGGCTGGCCGTGGCCAGGCCCTCGCGGTTCGTTTCCCGGCTCATGGCCCGCATGGCGGACGGCTGCTTCACCGTGACGGACGAGGAGCTGTACGCCTCCCTGCTCAATCTGTACGAGACCGAAGGTCTGGAGGTGGAGCCCTCCTCGGCGGCGGTCTTTTCGGGGGCCGCGCGTCTTGTCCAGACGCCCGAGGGGCGCGCCTTTGCGCAGGCGGCCGATCTGGGGGAGGGGGCGAGCCGGGCGATCCACGTCTTTTGGACCTCGGGCGGGGCGCTTCTTGGTCCCCGGCGCCACGCTGCGTTTCGGGCAACGGCCCGGGAGCTGCGAAAGGCCCCATCGTCCGGCGCCGCCTCATGATCATAAGCGCCAGCCGCCGTACGGACATTCCGGCCTTTTACGCCCCCTGGTTCGCCAACCGCGTCCGGGCGGGATTTTGCCTGGTCCCCAACCCCTTCAACGCGTCCCAGGTCTCCCGCATTGATTTGCGGCCCGAGGCGGTGACCGCCATCGTCTTCTGGACGCGCTATCCGAAGCCCCTGTTTTCCTTTCTTCCCGAGCTGACCGCCAGGGGCTTTCCGTTTTATTTCCTTGTCACCCTGCTTGATTATCCTCGGGTTCTGGACGCGAAAAAGCCTTCTCGCGAGGCGGCCTTGCGGGCGTTCGCGGCGCTGTCTGACATGATCGGCCCCAGGCGGACGATCTGGCGATACGATCCCATCGTGATTTCGGAAATGACGGATCTGTCCTGGCACCGTGAGCGGTTCATGCGGCTGGCCAAGGCCCTTCGAGGGAAGACCCGGCGCTGCGTGGTCAGTTTTCTGGAACCCTACCGCAAGATCGCCAGACGCATGGAACAGGCCGCCCGGGAGGGGGCGAGGCTGACGCGTCCTGCGCCGGAGGAGCTGGCGCGTTTCATAGGGGAGTTGAACGCTGTGGCCGGGGAGTGCGGCATAAAGCTTCGCGGATGCGCCCAGCCCGGGGAAATCGAGAGCCTGGGGCTTGCGCCCGGCGCCTGCGTGGACGCGGAGCTTCTTCGCGAGGTTTTCGGCGTGGAGGCCGAAGCCGTGAAAGACCCAGGACAGCGCCCGCGCTGTCTGTGCGCCAAAAGCCGGGATATCGGCAGGTACGATTCGTGCCTGTTCGGCTGCCGGTATTGCTACGCCACTTCGGATTTCGCCCGTTCCCGCGTCAATTATGCGTCGCACGACCCCGGTTCGCCCGCGCTTTGGGGAGAGGCTGCGGGCGCCGTCGGGGCGTCGGCGGATCGCCTGGTTCAAGGGACGCTCTTTGAGGAAGACTGATCGCCCCCCCTGTTCAGCCCTCGCGTTGCATGAGCTTGTACCTGTTCACTCCCGAGGCGTTCAAAAGACTGACGCGGTGTAAAGGCGCTTCGGCGGGATGCGCCGGCGACTCCGTTTGCTCGCCGTCGCCGCTTGGTTCCACAGTGGGATGCGCTGCGGCTCCTGGAACGAGCAACCGAGGCGAGAGCGCGGGCAGGGGAGCGCCGCGGGACGGGGCGTGAGCGCCGCCGGAGGCGCCGAGCTTGAAAAATGAGGGGATGCGCTGGCCGCAATTGGGGCAGGCCATGGCCACGCCTCCCAATTCTTCCGGGATGCGCAGCGCCTGGCCGCAGCCGGGACAGGTCTTGGTGGTATGCGACACGGGACGCTCCTTGTAGAAGGCCAAACAGCCAAACTGCGCTGAGCAGGGCCGGACAGACCGCGACCGGCGCCCGGCAAGATAACAAGAGCAACAAGCATGCCGTACGGCTCTGGAAGAAAAACGCGCTCCGGACGCGAAAGGATGCGCTTTGGGAGGATTTTCCGGTTTGGGTGCGGGGTGAAGGCCGTGGGGAAGAGGGGGGAAGAGGTCGCTCTCACGGGAACTGTTCAGCCTTTCCAATATGATGAATGCGCCGTTCGCAAGGCGAGACGATTGGTTGACAGTGCTTTGTTCACCATTCGCCTGAGCGGTTTTCGAAGTCCGCGTTCCTATGGGGCGATGGGCGAGGCGAGCAGCCAGGAGAGCTTGGCGAGGATGTCCCGGGCCGCCTCCTCGGGGGAGAGACGCTCGGCGTCGATGACCGCTTCGGCGTTTTCGTCCTCTTCGAAAGGAACGTCCACCCCGATGACCTGACCGAGTCCTTCGAACCGTTCCCCCGTGGCCTTGCGCTTGATGGCCTTGGCGTAGAGCCCGGCCATGACCAGGCCTTCCGGCCGGGCGGCTTCCCGGCGCATGGCCGTGGCCAGGGAGCAGCGCACGAAAACCTCGGCGAAGGCCCCGATCAGTCCCCGGGCGTAGCGGCGCATGGAACGCTTGGGCGCGGAAGCGTCCATGAGCACGATCTTTCCCTGCTCGGCCAGGGAGGCGGCTTCCTCGGCGAACAGGCGGTAGGCCTCGTCGCGTTCCTCGCCGGTATAGCGCGGCTTGGGGAAATAGACCTTGCGCCGGGCGTCCATTTGCAGATGGATGGACAGGATGCCCCGGGATTCCAGAGCCTTTTTCACGGCCCTGGCCACGCTGCTTTTGCCCGAGCCGGGAAGTCCGGTGAACCATACGGCGGCGCCGCGCCGGGCGGCTTCATCATCTCCCTGCATTGCATCCTTCACGACCAGGGCGGCCATGCCTACTCCATGTACTTGTTGATGTTGGCGTAATCGAAGACCTCGTCCTCGAGAACGTTTTCCATGAACCGGAAAAGCCCCTTGCGAACGGATTCGGGGTGGCCCGGATACCATTGGGGCGAGGCGATGACCAGGGCGCGAAAGACGTAGAAGGGCGCGATGACCGAAAGGACTTCCGGGTCGCCGCTGGCTTCGAGGTAGGTTTCCCAAAACGTCGTGTAAAGCCGCAGAAAATCTCCCGCGAGACGCGGTTTGTCGTACAGGCCGAAGAGCAGGTAATTGACGCTCAGGGTGGCCACGTCGTCGGCCGGTTCGCCCCATTCGCCCCGGCTGCGGTCGAGCACGGCGAAATCCCTGTCCCCATCGCCCTCCTGGACCAGGATGTTCCAGGGGTGGAAATCCCCGTGCACGTCGCTTAAGCGCCCGGCAAAGCCGCGCAGCTTCCAGCGCCAGTCGATGGCGCGTTTTTCCAGGGCGGCGAAGCGCTCGGGCGGGAACAGCGGGTAGGGATGTGGGTAGGCGTCCGCCAGGCCCATGATGCATTCCGAGGCGCCGATCAGGTTGCGGACGCGGCGGAAATAGAGATCCGGGTCGTCGAGCTTTCTGGCGTGCAGGGACGCCAGAAACCGGGCCAGCTTTTCGGCCATGGCCTCGTCCTTTGTCTCGAACCCGCCTTTGCGGATGCGCTCCAGGTCGAGATAATAGTCGTAGCCCGAGGCCATTTCATTGACTATGAAGAATTCCTTGGGCTTTTTCACGGCGAAAAGCCGGTCGTCCTCGTCGAAATACCCGAGTCCCATGGGCTTCACGTGCTTGGCCATGTGAGCGCCCGCGGCGTGCTGGAACATGAGGATGGCCGCCCGGTCCCAGTAGAACTGGTGGCCGTACTTGTCGCCGCGCATGATGGACAGGACGGCCTTTTTCGCTTCGCCGTCCTGGGTGAATTCGAGGCACAGGGGCTTGCCGTAGCCGAATTCCTTCATGCCCTGGCCGCTTGCGGCGCCGAGTTCGCAAACGCCCGTCAAGACGGCGTCCGGTCCGAATGCGTCTTTCAGATAGCGCGCCAGCGCGTCGGGCTTGACGCGTATGGGCGTTTTTTCCTCGGTACCCGTACGCATGGGAGCCTCCTTGAGGGTTGGGGCGCCGTGACGAAGGGGCGGGCCCGTGTCCGGGATCGAACCTTCGGCCGTGACCGCGTTATGGACACTACACGCGGCGCGGCTGGAGAAATCAAGGAAAAAAGAGCGGGTTCGCGCCGGGGGGGCGGACGGCAATGGCCGTCCCCCCGGGGGCGGAACGGACGACGATAGCCGTCCTCCCGGGGGCGGAACGGACGACGTGGCCGTCCTCCCGGGGGCGGAACGGACGACGTGGCCGTCCTCCCGGGGTGGTCGCGGGGACGAGCGGCCTGAATGCGGCGTCCGTCTGTATAAAAAGTGACAGGACAGAGGAATTCGCTTTTTTAGGGCGGCATAACGAGCTGACGCCATACATGCTTTCGCCAGGAAAGGTGAAATTACGGTGGCATTGACGGAGATAGCGGTCAAACCGGTATGGACGTATGCGAGATTTGATGCCTGATTATTGTCAAGTCACGACGGTCTTGTATCTCTTCAATGCTCAAATTGTGCGAGTTGCATGATATTAAACCTGAGAGGTTGTTTATCCTTTTGTTTGATTTTCATATCTTTCCTCTCTACGCTCGCTCGCCAGCGCTCGTTCATGTTCGGCTCCACCTCGCTCAACTGTTGATCGGATACTGATCAAGGCCGCCTATGCTTGCAACATTGTTCGGAAAAAGAGTCAATCTCCTTCGCACGCTCCGGCGGATGACGCAAGCTGAACTGGCCGCCAAGGCTGGCGTGAGCTTACAGTATTTGAGCCGGGTGGAGCGCGGCATTTCCGGTCCTTCCTTCCTGGTGATCGAGAAATTGGCGATGGCGCTCATGGTTGAACCGTCGGCGCTGTTTCTCTTTTCAGCGGAGCAGGACCACCTTGGCCGCCCGGGAAAACCCAAAACCGAGGAAAAGCGGACCGCGCTTTTGCAAGAGGACCCGTATTCCTCCCGGGTCGGCTCCTGGAAACTGCGTTTGAGCGCGTCGGAATTGTATTGGTCCAGGGCGCTCTGCGAGCTTTTCGGATACGCCAAGCCGCATCAGCGGCGCACCGTGCGGTTTTTCCTCAAACATATCCATCCGGCGGACGTTCCCCGATTTGAGGCGTTTTTCGCCGCGCGCGCCCAAGGGGCCGCCGCCTCGCCCCTGGAATTTCGTTTTACGAGAAAGGACGGGTTGACGCGCCAGGGACTTGTGTACGCGGACGTGGTCATGGAGCGGGACGGCGAAGCGGACGAGGTGTCCGGGGTCGTTCGCGACGTCACGGAATGGCGGTTGTATGAGAAGACGCTTCGCAGGCGCATGGCCCAGTTGGAGGAATTCGTCAGAATTCGGGCCAGGGACCTTCCAAAGGCTTTGGAGAAACTCGCCGCCGCCCAGGGCGAAACCCGCATTTTCGAGACCATGACGGCCTCCTCGGAAGTTGCCATGTTTTTCGTGAGCGCCGACAGGGCGTTCAAGGCGGTAAACCACGCGTTCGAAACAATGAGCGATTGTTCCGCAAGCCAACTCCTTGGCAAGGATATTTCGACCTTGACCTGTCCGGACGATGTCCTCGAACGGATCATGATGAATGTTGACTCGGCTCTTGGCGGCGAAGGGCGGGTGGTGAGCGAGTGGTTCTCCTGTCCTGACGGCGGTCGCAAGTATCTGAGGGTGAACTATTCCCCGTGCAAACATGGGGGAGCAATCATCGGCGCGGCCGCGGTCTTTCATGACCTGACCGAGGTCATGCGGAAAACCGAAGCCTTGCGTCTGCACGCCCATGCGGTGGATTCCTGCAACGCCTCCATCGCTTTTGCCAATGTTTCCGGCGTAATAACCTATGTGAACCAGGATTTTCTGAAGACTTTTCGTCAAAATGACGCCGCTGAGTCCCTGGGACTGCGCGTAACGGACTTATTTGAGACGGATGACGGGAAGGACATCCTGAAGGCCGCCGAAGCGCCGGGGGGATGGGGAGGACTCGTTTTGGGAAAGCGGGCGGATGGAACCCGCTTCGAAGCCAGGAGCCTGGTTTGCCGCATTTCGGGAGACGAGGGCCAACCGCTCGGGATCATGATTTCCGCCCAGGACGAAAGCGCCTCCATCGAGGCGGAGCGCCTGCTACGCGAAAGCGCAAAGAATTATCGCGAACTGTTCGAGCATTCCCCCTTGCCCATGGTGGAGCACGATTACTCGGATGTTCATGCGCTTTTCGAGACCTTGCGCCGGGAAGGCGTCGAGGATTTTCACCGGCATTTCGCCGAAAATCCCTCTCTCGTGAGGCATTGCGCCTCGCTTGTGAAAACGCGCGACATCAACAAAGCGGGGCTTGCCTTTTTCGGCGTTTCCCTCTCCGCTGAAATCATTCCGGATTTGCGGGAATATTTAACGCCGGACGGGTTTTCGACGTACGCCTGGGCCTGCGCGGAGCTCGCTGGCGGAAAGACCGTGATCGAAGGGGATGTCTCGATCTACGATTACAACAGGGACGTGCGCCGCCTGTCGGCGAAGATGAGCGTCCTGCCCACGCCCGAGCGCCCCATGTCCCGGGTGCTCTTGTCCTATTTGGACAGAACGGAACAGTTCGCGGCGGAACAAGCGCTGGCGGAGAGCGCCGACATCTTGCGGACAATAGCGGAAGCCACCCCGGACATCGTGATGCTGATCGACAACCGGGGGCGGATTGCGCACGCCAACGAACCAGCCCGTAGGTTGATCGGAACAAACGCCGGCGGCCCTGCAAACGGGAATTTTTGGGAAAGTCTTTCCGGCGAGGAGCACGAGGACCTTCGCGAGTATGTACGGGAATGCATGCTTGAAGGGGTCGTCCGGCGTTTCCAGATGAAAACGGGTTCGACGTATCGGGAATACGACCTCACTCCCGTGAGCCGTTCTCCTGGCTCCGCCGATCTCGTCGTGATCCACGGCAAGGACGTGACGGTCTTCAAACGCGCCGAGCAGGAACTCATCGATACCGTGCGGGAACTGGAGAAACGCACGGAGCGCTTACGCTGCCTTTTCGAGATTTTCAGGTTGGCGGAAAAAGACGATGTCCGCGTGGACGCTTTTTTAAGCCAGGCGGTGAAGCTCTTGCCCATGGCCTGGCTGACGTCGCAATCCGCATCGGCGCGCATCGACGTCCAGGGCAAGGTCTATGAAAACGGTTCGTTTCGCGAAACCGGGAACGCCTTGCGCCGGGACATCGTGGTCAACGGCCATGCCGCAGGCTATCTGGAAATACGTTATTTGGCCGATAGACAGGCCGCGTCGCCCCTCTTACGGGAAGACGACCGGCATTTCGTGGAGAGCTTGTCCACGATTCTGGGACGAATCATCGGCCGCGCGCAATCCCTTCAAGCGCTCAAGGAATCCAGGGAAGGGATGCAAGCCTTGTTCGACGGCGCGGGAGACGTGATTTTCGTGTGCGGCGCCGAAGGACGCATTCTCGACGTCAGCTCGGCGGCCGTGTTTTTGCTCGGGTACGAGAAAAGCGAATTCCTGTCCGGCTCGCTCGATCGCTTCGTGGCTTCCGAACACCGGGAACTTTGCCGGAGCATGCTGGGCCTGGACGAAGGCGTTTGCCTGCTGACCTGCGAATTGAATTTCGTGTGCAAAAACGGCCGCGCCATCCCCTTCGAAACCCAGACGCGGCATGTGCGCTACGCCGGAAAGCCCGCCGCCATAGCCATCGCCCGGGATGTTTCCCAGCGCCGTCGCGTGGAAGCGTCCCTGAAAAAGGCCAAAGACGCGGCGGAAAAGGCCGATAGGGTGAAAACCGAGTTTCTCGCCCGGATGAGCCATGAGATCAGAACGCCCATCAACGCCATGACCGGCATGCTCGAGCTCGTCCTGCAAACGAACATGGACGCCGAGCAGCGGGGCTATCTTCAAACCGCTCATGACGCGGCCCGCCATCTCATCTCCATCATCAACGACATCCTGGACATTTCCAGAATTGAGGCCGGAAAAACGGAAACGGTCGCCGTGGATTTCGACCTCAAGCGAACGCTGACCATGATCATGGAAGCCTTCAGGGTGCAGGCGGACCTCAAGGGCATCGGCTTGCAGTACGTGGTGGATCCCGCAACGCCCGAAATCCTGCGGGGCGACGCGCCCAAATTGCGCCAGATTCTCTTCAACCTCGTCGGCAACGCCGTCAAATTCACGGACAAGGGCGGCGTCGAGGTTCATGTGGCGGCGTGGAAGGATGCGGACGGGGAGGAGCGTCAGGAAAACGGGGTCACGCTTCTTTTCAGCGTCGACGATACGGGCATCGGCATCCCCAAGGAGAAGCGGGAACGCCTTTTCGAACGCTTCAGTCAGTTGGTTGGGCGTCCGGGCGGCGACAGGGGGGGCTCGGGCCTGGGCCTGGCCATTTGCAGGCAATTGGCGGATATCATGGGGGGCAGGGTCTGGATCGCGGACAAGCCTGGGCGAGGGACCCTTTTCCAGTGCGCGCTCGCATTCGCGATCGGCGATCCTGAAAATCTGGCCCTGTCTGAAACCCGCCCGGAGGGCGAGAGCGGCCCGGCCAAGACGGCGGGACGCATCCTGATCGTGGACGATAGCCTGTTCAACAGAAAGGCCGCCCTGGCCGCCTTGCGCAAGATGGGACATGATCCCACGGATGCGCCGAGCGGAGCGGAGGCGTTGCGCCTCGTCGCCGGCCGGAGTTTTGATCTTGTCCTCATGGATCTCGAAATGCCGGACATGGACGGTCTTGAAACCGTCCGGCGCATCCGGAACGGAGAAGCGGGAGAAGCCGGCCGAACCCTGCCTGTTTTGGCCATGACCGCCCATTCCATGGACCATTGCAAAAAACTCTGTCTGGAAAACGGCATGAACGGTTTTTTGACCAAACCGGTCCGCTTTCAGGAACTGCGCGCGGCCATCGACGCCGTGTTTGCGGAGCATGACCCTTCGCGCGACGAACGCGCTGGGGAGAAGACCGGCGTTGAAGAGGACTTAAGCGTCTTCGTTCCGGAAAAGGCCCTGGGCTTTTTCGGCGACGACAAGGAGATGTATCTTCAATCCTTGTCGATCTTTTTCAAGAACTACCCGGAAGCCATAAGCGACGTGAAACGCTCCGCGCAAACCGGCGATCTGGAACGGGCGCGGATGAAGTTGCATTCCATAAAATCCAACTGCGCCATGATCGGCGCGGAAAAGTCACGGAATCTCGCCTCGCGTCTGGAGCATTGCGCCCTGACTCAGGATGTTCCCGGCTTATGGGAGCTCTTGCCGCGATTCGAAACGGCGCTTTGCGAAACCCACGACGGCGCGATCAAGTATGTGCGCGAGCTTTCGTCCGATTTGCCCGAGGGTATGGAGCGCAGGCGGGAGCCCCGGGCGCTCGTCAGCCATTGCAGGGCGATTCTTTTCGCTGGCGGCGAACAATTTGAGATGCGGGTAGTCGACCTTTCCACGGGCGGGGCGTGCGTGTCCCACGAAGGCGAGCCGCTGGTTAGATGCCGGAAGATGGAGCTCGATCTGATCTATTATGACGCGGTTATCGCCAAAGGCGCCCAGGTGGTCACGGCCTGGTCGCGCCAGGGACGGGCGGGACTCAAATTCATCAAATGCGAGGAATGGACCTTGCGGCGCATCGAAACGCTCATTTCCAACGCCCTTTTGAGGGCGAACGTCTAGGAGCCCGACGCGCGGCGCGCCGGGACCAGCCGGCCCGGCCGCCATGACGGCCCCGCGGGAAGGCCTCCCCCGCGGGGCCGTCGTATTCAGGGCGCCGCGATGACGTCCGCGGCGGGAAAAACGGCTGGAATGAGACCGTACTTGGCGCAGGCGTCCACAAGGGGCTGCACGTCGGCCGGGTCGAGTTTCGGGTCGAAGGCGGGGAGGGCGATCTTCTCCGCCAGTTCCGGGGCGAGCTTGGTGTTGGCCGAGAGAATCTCCCGGGCGGCCTCGGGATTGTCCCGAATGAAAACCGAGGCCTTGTCGATGGCTCTGGCGAAGGCCGCGGCTGTGTCCGGGTTGTCCTTGACCCAGGATTTCTTGGCGAACCAGGAGCCGATCATGAACCGTTCGCCGAAGCTCTTGTGGGCGGATTCGACCAGGGCCTTGGCCGTGTTGTGGGACTTGGCCACGGTCACGAACGGTTCAACCGCGATATAGGCGTCCACGGAGCCGTTTTTGAGCGCCGCCTCCATGTTGGGAAAGGGCGCCTCCACCAGCTTGACGCTCGCGACGTCGAGCCCTTCGGCCTCGGCCAGAGCGCGCAGGGAAAGCTCGTTGATGTTGCCCAGGGTGTTGATGGCCACGGTCTTCCCGGCCAGATCCTTGACCGAGGTCATGGGGGAGTCGGCGGCGATCATGAGGCTGTGCACCCGGTGCCCGCCTTCCTGGCTGATGGCTCCCGAGGTTAAAAAGGCGAAGTCGAAGCCTTTGGCGTGGGCGATGATGATGGAGACGGCGTTGGACCAGCCGATTTGCGCCTCGCCCGCCTCCACGGCGGGCGCGATGACGGCGCCGCCCTTCATGGCCATGGGCGCGACCTCGAGCCCCTCCTGCGCGAAGAAGCCCTTGTCCTCGGCCACATAGAGTTGCAGGCAATCTCCGATGGGAATGTAGGCCAGCTTCACGGTTTTGGCCTGGGCCAGGCCGGTTTGGAGAAAAAGCGGGACCAGACAGAAAACGGCCAGCAGTCGCGACAGAGTCAAGACGTGTTTTCGCATGGGCTCCTCCGTAGGGGACGCATTGCGGACGGGTCAGGCCCCGCCCCGTTTCCAACCGCCGTACCAGGCGAGCAGCTTGCGGTCGGCCAGCATGAACAGCGCGTTGATGATCCACCCGGCAAGACCGAGGGTGACCACGCCCGCATACATCTGCGGGATGCTGAAGACGCGTTGCATATGTAATATGAAATGTCCGACGCCGTCCACGCTTCCGACCATTTCCGACAAAACCGCCACAATGAGCGCGATGGGCAGGGCCACCCGCAGGCCGGACATGATGCGCGGCGAGGCGGCGGGCAGGATCACCCGCCAGATCAGCCGCCCCTTGCCCGCGCCGAAAACGCGCCCGGTATCGGTGAAAAGCCGGGGAACCCGCCGCGCCCCTTCCATGGCGTTGATGAGGATGGGGAAGGAGCAGGCGAAAAATACCACGAAGATTTTCATGCTTGAGCCGATGCCGAGAAAGAGCATGGCCGCGGGAATGATGGCCGGGGGCGGCAGGGGGCGCAGAAGCTCGATGGCCGGAGTGAAGAGAAGCCTGAGCCTCGGCGAAAGACCGATGGCCGCTCCCAAGGGGATCATGAGGCAGGCGGCGGTGAAAAATCCGGCCGCCATTCTGGAAAAGGTCTGGTACAAGGCCAGAGGCAGAGTCCCGTCCGCCATGAGCGAAAACCAGACGGCGATGATGTCGGCGGCCGTGGGGAAATAGAGTTTCGAGACCAGGCCCGACCGGGATACGGCCTCCCACAAAAGAGGCAGGGACAGAAAAAAGACCGGGCCGGAGGCTTTTTCGAAAAGGGACCGCTTGCGGGGGGAGCTCACCGCGCCTCCTTGGATGCGCCGTGGCGCCAGGCGAGGAGCCTGTCCTCCGTCAGGGTGAACAGGGCGTTTAGCGTGAACCCGAGAAGTCCGGCGGCTGCGATGGCGGCGTACATGAGCGCCACCCTGAAGGACAGGGAGGCGGACAGGATGAGCGCGCCGAGACCCGAGCCCGAGGCCGCCATTTCCGTGATGACCGCCACGGCCACGGCCACTCCGAGTCCCACCCGAAGGCCTGTGAACACGTTGGGAAGCGCCGCCGGCAGGATGACCCGGAAGGTGATTCTGGCCCGGGAGGCGCCCAGGGTCCTGGCCGTATTGACCAGGGGCGCCCCGGCCGCTCCCGCGCCGCGCAGAGCGCTTATGAACACGGGCCAGGAACAGGCGAAGGCCACGATGGCCTCGCACAAGGCGTCGCCCGTGCCCAGAAAGAGGATGCCGATGGGGATGAGCGCCACTGAGGGCATGGGTCGCAGAAATTCGATGATGGTTTCAAGCGCCGCGTAGAGCCGGGGCAGGCAGCCGCAGGCGAAGCCCAGGAGGAAGCCGGCCGCGCCGCCCAGAGCGAAACCCGTGAGAATCCGGCGCAGGGTGACGAGGGTCTGCCCGCCCAGTTCGGCCAGGGCGCCGGGATTTGCGGCCTCGGCCAGGATGGCCGAAGGCGCGGGAAGGGCGTCGAGATCGATGAATCCGGCCCTGGCGCAGACTTCCCACAACAGGATGACGGCGGCCGGGAGGAGATAGCCGGCCAGGCGGCAGGCCTGTTCCCTTTTCATAAGGATGGCGCGCCCGCCTTGAGCAACTGGTGGATATGGTTCCTCAGTTCGATGAAGCGGGCCAGGGAGCGCGTTCCGACCTGCTCCCTGGGCCAGGGCAGATCCACCGTGATCTCGGCGGCCACGGTGGAGGGGCGCTTGCTTAAGACCAGAATCCGGCTGGCCAGATACACGGCCTCGTCGATGTCGTGGGTCACCAGAAGCACGGTTATGCCGTAACGTTCCCGCACCCGCAGGAGCAGGTCCTCCAGATCTTCCCGGGTCTGGGCGTCCACCGAGGCGAAGGGTTCGTCCATGAGCAGGATTTCCGCGCCGTAGGCCAGCCCCCGGGCGATGGCCGCGCGCTGCTGCATGCCGCCTGAAAGCTGCCAGGGATAATGATCCCCGAAGCCCCCGAGTCCCACGCTTTCCAGGGAGCTTGCCGCCGCATCGCGCATGGCTTTCCTGGACAATCCCTTGCCTTCCAGGGCGAAGAGCACGTTGCCTGTGACCGTGCGCCAGGGAAACAGGGAATTGGCGTAATCCTGGAAGACCAGGGCCATTTCCTTGGGCGGCGCGGTCACGGGGCGGCCCTCCAGGAGGATTTGCCCGCAGGTGGGCGGGGCGAGTCCGGCCGCGGCTGTCAGGATGGTGGATTTGCCGCATCCGGACGGTCCGGCCAGAACCAGCAGGTCGCCGCGGCGCAGGGTGAAGGAGACGTTTTCCACAGCCGGGGAAGGACAGGCCCCGTTTGCGGCGTAGGTTTTTGAAAAGTTCTTGATTTCCAGCATGAAGCGCGCGAGGCGTCCTTATTCGCCGATGATTTTCACCAGGACGCGCTTTTTCCTGCGTCCGTCGAATTCCCCGTAGAAGATCCGCTCCCAGGTCCCGAAATCGAGGCGGCCCTCGGTCACGGCCACGACGACTTCCCGTCCCATGATCTGGCGCTTCATGTGGGCGTCGGCGTTGTCTTCGCCCACATTGTGCTTGTACTGGGAGACAGGTTCGTGGGGCGCGAGTTTTTCCAGCCAGACCTCGTAATCCTGATGCAGCCCGGATTCGTCGTCGTTGATGAACACGCTGGCCGTGATGTGCATGGCGTTGACCAGGCACAACCCTTCCCGGATGCCGGATTCGCGCAGGCATTCCTCCACCTGGGAGGTGATGTTGAAAAAGGCCCGTCGTGAAGGCGCGTTGAACCAGAGCTCTTTGCGATAGCTTTTCATATGGCCTCCTTTGGCGTTATGGCGCGCCGCGTTTGGCGGCCGTACTGTCTCAAAACGCGGCCAGGGGCGTCAAGCGGCCCCATGGTCCCGGGGAAACTTGCCAACAGCCCGCTATATGGTATGTATCCCGGGATAACCCGAGCGGAGTCCGCGCGCGTTTCCCGGACCCGCGCTTTCAAAGGACGGTTCATGAAGAAATACGCCACGCGATGCATGACGCTTGCCGCCGCGTTGGGCTTTATTTTCCTCGTCGCCGCCGCGCGCGCCGTATCCGCCGCCGATCCGCCTCCCCTGGTTTTCCTGCATTACTGGACAGGGCCTTTGGCGGGCGGGGTCAGGGAAATGACCGGCGCCTACAACGCCGCCCATCCGGATCACGCGATCCGGGCTACGGGATTTGAGCACGAATCCTATAAAATAGGCATCCAGGTGATGCTGTCCGCCGGCAATCCGCCGGATATCTTTTCCTATTGGGCCGGCGCCAAGGTCCAGGCCCTGGTGGACGCGGGCTACCTCGCCCCAATCGATGATCTTTGGCGGACGGCCGGTCTGGACGCCAAGTTCCCGGAGACCGTGGCAAAGGCCTGCGAATACGACGGCCGGAAATATGTCATTCCCGTCACCCAGCATTACGTGTGTTTTTTTTATAATACAAAGATTTTCCACAAACTGGGTTTGACGGCGCCGGGCACGTGGAAGGAATTCCTCGACGCGTGCGCTGCGCTCAAGGCCGCCGGCGTCACGCCCCTGGCCCTTGGGGCCAGAGACAAATGGCCCGCCCAGTTCTGGTTCGATTACCTGTTGCTGCGCACGGCGGGTCCGGCCTATCGGGACCGGCTTTTGTCCGGTAAGGCCTCCTTCGAGGACCCCCAGGTGAAACGGGTCATGGGGCTGTGGCGATCCCTTCTGGAGGCCGGGTATTTCAACGACGCGCCGGGCGCCTACGACTGGTCGGAGGCGGCCAGGATGACGGCCGGCGGCGATGCGGCCATGACGCTCATGGGGACCTGGATCATCGGCCTGTACGACGGCCAGATGGGGCTCAATGGACAGGGATACGGGTACTTTCCCTTTCCGGTTCTGGATGAGGACGTACAGGAGGGAGCGCTCGGCCCCATCGACGTCATCGCCCTGCCCAAGGGGGACAAGGCGGAATTCGCCAAAACGGCTCTGCTCTATTTCACGGAGAAGGGGCCCCAGGAAGCCATGAGCCGGGGGTCGGGCGCCTTGGCGCCGAGTCTGTCCGTTCCCGGGGATTTCTACCCGCCGATGCAGCGCGGCCTTTTGGAGCTCGCGCGCCGGGCCTCCTCATGGTCCTTCAATTTCGATCTGGCCACGCCGCCCGGTCTGTCCGAGGCCGGGCTCGAGGCCTTCACGCGTTTTCTGGCCGCGCCGAACGAGGCGGACGCCATCCTTTCCGGCCTGGAAGCCAGGGCCAGGATCGTTTTTGCGGGAAAGCCCCTGCCATGAGCGCCTTGCGCCGCAAAAGCCTGCTCACGACCCTGGGGGTCATCGTGGTCCTGGTGGAAAGCCTGACCCTGACGTCGCTCGGGCTTTTTTACAGCGGCCGCTTTTCCGGAGAGATCGACAACAGCGTCCTGACCCAGGTCCAGCTTCCCGGGGCGCTCATGAACAGCCAGCTGTTGCGCTACGAATCCCTGGCCGACAAGGACGTCATGCGAAAGCTCGCGGGCGAGGAATTCGTTGAGGGCGCATTGGTCGGCGCCGACGGCAAGACCTATTACGCCACCGATAAAAGCCTTGTGGGCAAAACCGCCGAAGCCATTCCCGGATTCGATCCCGGCTGGCTGTCCGCCGCCAGGAAGGCCTCGGTTCTGGTCAGGGTCGCCCTGGACGGGGAGGATTACGCCGTAAGCGTCACGCCGATCACGGCCTATACCGGCGGTCCGCCGGTGTTTTACGCCTACGTCAAGGTCAGGACGCGGGGCGCGGAGGCCAAGAAGACGAAAGTGGCCCTCTTTTTCATTCTGGGCGCCGGAGTGTGCATCGTCATCACCTCGCTGCTCATCATTCTCGCCGCCAAAACCCTGGCCATCAAACCGCTCAAGGCGCTGGCCGAGGATGCGGACAGGCTGGCGGACGGCCATCTGGACGCGGCCATACGCCACGAACGTCCGGATGAAATCGGGGATCTGGCCCGAAGCTTCGAAACCATGCGCCAGTCCATTCGCGGGCGCATCGGCGAGCTGCAGACGGCCAACCGGGAACTCGATGAAAGCCGCAACCAGATCGAAGCCTTCATCAACGCCTTGCCGGACGTGGTCTTCATGATGGACTCCAAGGGACGCTATCTTGAAATCATGGCCTCCGATCCCGGCCAGCTCTACCTGAGACCGGAACAGCTCAAGGGAAAGCTCCTGCACGACGTTTTCTCCCGGGATGTAGCCGACATGTTTCTCGATGTGGTGAAGCGGACCATAGAGACCGGGGAAACGCAGACCGTTGAGTACGCCCTGGAGACGCTTTCCGGAAAGCGCTGGTTCGAGGGGCGCGCCTCCCGCATCAAAGACGCCGCCGGGGCGCCGGGACGGGTGGCCTGGGTTTCCCGGGACGTGACCATGCGCAGGGAGCTGGAGGAAACCCTGCGCCAGGCCACGCGCGAGGCCGAGGATGCCAACAGGCGCCTGGTGGAGCTCGACAGGCTCAAAACCTCTTTTCTCTCCTCGGTGTCCCACGAGCTGCGCACCCCGCTGACTTCGCTTCTGGGATTCGCCAAACTTATCAAGAAGAATTTCAAGAAATACTTCACGCCGTTCTCCCGCCAGTCCGAACGGCTGGCCCGCCACGCCAAGCGCATCGTGGACGACCTCGGCATCATCGAGCACGAGGGCGAACGGCTGACCCGGCTCATCAACGACGTGCTCGATCTCAGCAAGATCGAGTCCGGCCGCATGCAATGGAACGAACAGGAGGTCGATCCGGGCGCGGTGATTTCCAGGGCGGTCGGCGCGGTGGGCGGCATGTTTCGCGACAAGCCGGACGTGCGCCTGGAGGTGGACGTGCCGGACGCGTTGCCCCGGCTGCGCCTGGACCCCGACCGCCTGCAGCAGGCCCTTATGAATCTCCTCAACAACGCGGCCAAGTTCACGGAAGCCGGTGAGATCAGGATCTCGGCCTGGACGGCGCCTTCGGGCGTGTTGCGCATCAGCGTATCCGATACGGGGCAGGGCATCCGCGAGGCGGACAAGGAGCATGTCTTCGAAGCCTTCTACCAAAGCCGCCGGGGGGACAATCCGCTGGAAAGCCGGGAGGGGACGGGGCTTGGCCTGTCCATCTGCCGCCAGATCGTGGAGCGCTACGGCGGAACCATCACGGTGGAGTCGTCTGAGGGCAAGGGCAGCGTCTTCACCATCGAACTGCCCGTGGGCGGGGCGTAAGCGGGCGGTCTATCGCAG
The DNA here is from genome assembly GCA_937934715.1 of uncultured Desulfovibrionaceae bacterium. Classification (GTDB taxonomy): domain Bacteria; phylum Desulfobacterota; class Desulfovibrionia; order Desulfovibrionales; family Desulfovibrionaceae; genus CALGYO01. Next base: position 79,771 of record CALGYO010000025.1, read on the forward strand.
GGCGTCGAAGGCGGCCAGGGTTTCCCTGGCCGTTTTTTCCCAGCTATGGCGGGCCTCGTTGGCGCGGCCCCGTTCGATGAGCCGGTCGCGAAGCGCCGGATCATGACGCAGACGGACGAGGGTTTGGGCCAGTTCGCCGGAATTGTCCGGATCGAAGAACAACGCCCCGTCGCCCGCCGCCTCGGGCAGGGCCGTGGCGTTGGCGCAGACCACGGGCGTCCCGCAGGCCTGGGCCTCCAGGACCGGCAGGCCGAATCCTTCAAAGCGCGACGGAAAGACCAGAGCCCAGGCCCCGGCGTACAGAAGGGGCATGTCCTTTTTGGGGATGTGCCCCAGCCGGATCACTCCGCCGCCATCCTTGCCCCCCTCCGCAAGGCCCGCCCGGGCCAGCATGCGCGCGAAATCCTGGTCCCAGGACCGGCCTCCGGTCAGGACCAGGTTCATGCCGAGTTCTTCGCGGACCTTGGCGAAGGCGCGAACCAGGACCGCCAGGTTCTTTCGCGGGGAAATGTTGCCCGAGTAGAGAAGATAGTCCCCCGAAAGCCCGCGTTCGCGGCGAAAGGCCGCCACGGCCCCGGGCTGGACAGGGGCCTTGTAGACGGGGTCGGCGGCCAGGGGGATGGCCGTGATCTTTTCCGGATCGGCGCCAAGGCGCCGGATGACGTCCTGGCGGGTGAATTCCGAAATGGCGATGAGCCGGTCGGCGCGTCTTGCCGTGTAGCGGATCATGGGACGCATGTAGAGGGTGTCGGCGAGCTTGTACATGCGCGGCCCCTCGTGGAAATACCCGAGATCCAGGATGGCGGCCACGGCCTTGCAGGGCACGCGCGGCGGCATGTTGGAGGAGGGGAAGAAGGCCAGATCGATGCGGCGTTTCTTGAGCGCAGCGGGAAGCTTCAGCCAGTCGAAGACCAGCCGGTTGTCCGCATCGAGGCTCACCTCCTCGCAGCCGGGATAGCGGCCGGGAAAGGAGCGGTTCGGATAGAAGAGGACGAATTCGTCGTTCGGGGCGAGGGGGATCATGGCGTCCAGAAGCCCGATCAGGTATTCCGTGGGGCCGCCGGACGGGTAGGCCAGGGAGCGGGCGTTCACGCCGATGCGCATCAGCCCTCCAGGTTCCATTTGCGGCGAACGGCCTCGCGCATGGGTTCGATCCTGGCGTTCATGCGGCAGGGAAGCGCGCGGCCGCTCAGATACGCTCCGGCCTGGGCGGCCAGGGCGTTGAACCGGATTTCCATGGTGGCCAGCTTGACGCCGAGCCCATGCAGGGGGCCTTTGCCCAGGCGATGCTGGCACAAGGCGACCTCGCGCCGGAACACGTCGCCCCAGGTGGAGGTCTTGGAGGCCTCGTGCAGCCTGAAGGCGGCCAGAATATGCGGAATGCGCACGATCGTACGACCCTGGCTCATGCGCTGGAACAGATCGAAATCCATGCAGTACTGGAACGCGGGATCAAGGCCCCCCACGGCTTCGTAGGCCCGCCTGCGCCAGAAGGTGGACTGCTGGGGCACGCACATGTTGTAGCGCATGAGCCGGGCGCTCGGCCTGATGGACATGTCCATCATGAGGGGCGTCCCGTCCGAGGCGGTCAGCACGCAGTCCCCCGTGACCATGTCCGCGCCGGGATGCGCGGCGAAGGCCTCGGTCACGCGGGCCAGGGCGTTTTCGTCCCAGAGGTAGTCGTCGGAATTGATCCAGCCCATGATTTCCCCGGAGCTTCGGGCGAATCCTTCGATGAGCGCCCGGGTCTGGCCGCCGTCCGGGGCGCTGCGCCAGTAGGCCAGATGGCCGCCTTCGGTTTCGAGGATGCGCCGCGTCTCGTCCGTGGAGCCGCCGTCCATGACGATATGCTCCACGCGCGCGCCTTTCTGGTTTTTGACGCTGTCGAGGTTCTGGCGCAAAAAAACGGCCTGGTTGAAGGACGGGGTGACGATGGAAACGGTCAAGGGCTGCAAGGGCATGGTCCGTCAGAGGCCGCCGCGTCAGGCGAGCGCCTCGTTCATGGCTTCCCAGAGGACCCGGGCGCTTTTTTCCCAGGTCATTCCGGCGGTTCGTTGAAGTCCCCGGGCGCGCAGGTTTTCGCGCAGGCCGGGGTTATCGATCAGTTGGGACAGGGCGTCCGCCAGGGCTTCGGGCGCGTCCGGGTCGAAAGCAAGCCCCGCGTCTCCGGCCGCCTCGGGAAGGGAGGCGGCGCGGGCGTAAACAACCGGCGCGCCGCTGGCCATGGCTTCGATCACGGGCAGGCCGTAGCCTTCATACAGGGAAGGGAACACGAAGGCCAGAGCCAGCCGGTAGGCCAGACGCAGTTCCTCGTCGGACAGATAGCCGGGCGTGACGACGCGGTCCGTGGGGTAGCCCCGGGGCAGCCCGGCCAGGACCGCGGCGGGATCGCCGAGCCCCGCGACCAGAAGCTTCGGGGGCGTCATCCCCCGCCGCCACAGGACGCCCAGCGCCTGGGGCGCGGCCTTGAAATTCTTGTGGGGCATGAGATTTCCCGCGCAGAACAGGAACTCCTCGTTCAGCCCGTATTTTTCCCGGAAGGCGGCCGCCGCCGGAGCGTCCTCGTCCGCGAGGGGGCGAAAGAGGGCGTGGTCGATCCCGAACAGTTCCCGGACCTGGATTTTTTCGGCCACGGGGCCGAATACGTCCAGCATTTCCCGGCGGTTGAAGGCCGATCCGGTGAGCGCCGCGTTGAGGCGGCGCAGGGAGGCCTTTTGCCGCAGGCCGAAGACGACCTTGATGTGCGCGGGCAGGGTATGAGGCAGGCGCTTCCAGAGAACGTCCTGCAAAACGCCCAGGGCCCGGCCGCGAAAAATGAGGGGCAACAGCCCGTCCGGGGTGAAATGCAGGTCCGGCCGCAGGCGCAGAACGGCCAGTCCCATGCCCGTCTGCTGCCAGGCGTAGAGGGAGGGAAAATTGGCCGAGATTTCCCGCATCCGGCCCGAGGCGGTGAGCGCGGAGGCCGGGCGGCTGCAAATCGGCCGCCCTGAAAGCAGGATCCAGTCGACGCCGGGACCGGCGGCCTCGCAAAGGGGTTCGAGGACGGATTCCAGGTAGCGGCCGATCCCCGTGCGCATGGGGTAGCCGAGCGCTCCCGCGTCTATGGTGATGCGCATGCCGGTTCGCCTCCGGCCGCCCCGGGGCGAAGGATAAGCGGGGCGGCCCAGTCGGGCTTGGGTCCGAAAAAAAACCTTGCGCCGCCGGGCGCCAGGGGAGACAAGGGGACGCGCGCCGGACCGTGCTCTCGACCCGGCGCGGCGAGGCCGTGGCCGCGCCTTTTCGCTGTTCCGCGCGTTGACATGCGTCAATTTCATCGAATATGCAACACCGTTTATGCAAGAAACAACACAAGCCGCAATGACGCGCAGACGGCCCGAGAGATCCTCCTTTTTCGGGGGGCTCGTTCGCCGCGCCAACCCCCTGGCCTTTGCCGCCGGATTCTGGCGCTATCGCGAAGCGCTCGTCGAATTCACCCGGCTGGAGTTCGCGTCCCGGTATCACGGGGCCATGCTCGGCGTCCTGTGGGGCCTGTTGACCCCGCTCATGACGCTGGCGGTCTATGCCTTCGTCTTTTCCGTGGTCTTCAAGCCCTCCTGGGCCGGGGTCGAAAACCAGGGATTTCTGGACTACGCCCTCATCCTCTTCACCGGCATCATCGTTTTCGAGATTTTCGCCGGCTGCGTGAACCGCACGCCCCGGCTCATTTCCGAAAACGTCAACTTCGTGAAAAAAGTGGTCTTTCCCCTGGAAATATTGCCGGTGAGCATCCTTTTTTCCGTGGTCCTGGAATCGTTCATGAGCCTCGTTCTCGTCGTGGCCGGATACGCCCTGACCAAGGGAACGATTCACGCGACGCTGATCTATGTCCCCCTGGCCTATCTGCCGCTCATCATGCTGACCATGGGCGTGTGCTGGTTTCTGTCCTCCATCGGCGTCTTCCTGCGCGACGTGGGCAACGTCATCGCCGTGCTGGTCCAGCTGTTCTTTTTCGCCACCCCCATCATCTATCCGCTTTCGGCCGTGCCCGAGAAATACCGCTGGCTGCTTTCGCTCAACCCCATGGCCGCCATCATCGACGCCTTTCGCCGGGCCATCCTGTGGGGCCAGGCGCCGGACTGGGCGAGCCTCGGGCTCGTCACCCTGGCCGCCGCCCTGGTCATGCTGGCCGGATACGCCTGGTTCATGAACATCAAGAAGGTTTTCGCCGATGTCCTTTAGCGGAAAGCGTGGAGAAGCGGCGCCCGGGACCGCCCCGATCATCAGCGCCAAGGGCCTGGGCAAGCTCTACGAGCTCTACGCCAAGCCTCAGGACCGCATTAAACAGCTCCTTTTATGCGGCGCCAAGACCTATTACCGCGAGCACTGGGCCCTGCGCGACGTCTCCTTCGAGGTCATGCCCGGCGAGGCCATCGGGGTCATCGGCCGCAACGGGGCGGGCAAGAGCACGCTTTTGCAACTTCTGGCCGGGGTGCTCACGCCCACCGAGGGAGAGATTCTCGTCCCCAGGCGTATCACGGCCCTGCTCGAGCTCGGCAGCGGCTTCAAGCCCGAATTCACCGGCAGGCAGAACGTCTTCGTGAACGCCGCCGTGCTGGGCATCCCGCGCAAGGTGGTCAAGGAGCGCATGGAGGACATCATCGCCTTCGCGGACATCGGGCAATACATCGACCAGCCGGTCAAGACCTACTCCAGCGGCATGTTCCTGCGCCTGGCCTTCGCCGTGACCACCAGTCTGGAGCCAGAGGTTCTCATCATCGACGAGGCCCTGGCCGTGGGCGACGTCTTTTTCCGCCAGAAATGCTACGATCGCCTGGAGGGACTGCTGGACAAGGGCGTGGCGGTCATGCTGGTCTCCCATGCGCTCAACGACGTGGCCCAGTTCTGCAACCGGGCGCTCTATCTCAACAGGGGCCGGGTGGAGTTCTGGGGGGGCGCCGCCGAGGCGGTCAAGCTCTTCATGCTCAAATCCCAGACCGGGATTCCCGGCGAGACCCGTACAGGACAGGATGCGGAACTGGCCAAGGCCGTGGCCGCCAGCCTGGAATCCGAGGAAGCGGCGCAAGGATTTTGGCCCGCCGAGGACGCGTTTCTCGATTTGTCCGGCGTGGCCGAAGCCTCCAACGGCTGGACGAAATGCACGCACGCGGCCCTGTGCGACGCCGAGGGCCGTCCCTGCCGCCTGTTCGAGCAGGGGGAGACCGCCTACGTCTACTGCCGGTATGAGATTTTCGAGGACATGGACGTTCCCGTGACCGGCATCGAATTCATCAACGACAAGCGCGTCATCGTGTTCGGCAAGAACACCCTGCAATTCGACTGCCCGGTTCCGGAATGCGTTCCCGCCGGAAGCGTCCTGCGGGCGCGCTACGCCGTGAAGCTCGATCTGGCGCCCGGGGAATATACCTTCAATCTCGGCTTCGTGGCTTTAAGCCGCAAGGATTTCGAGCGCAGGGCGGATTTTTCCCACCCGGAACTCGAGGCGCGCTGTACGGTGGCCGGCGTCCTTTCGGCCGTAGGCGGCTTCATGGTGGGCTTTCGCTCCATCGGCGCCTTGCCCGTTCAACTCACCCACCACGGGATCGCCAACCTCCCCGGCGAAGCGGGCATGGAGCTTTTGGCCCCCAGGCGCGCCGGGGATTCGTAAAAAGAAAGCGGACCGCGCGGCGCATCCGCCAAGAATGGGAGCCGGAATACATGGGATATGAACGGGAACTGAGCGAAGCCGTTTTGCGATACGCGCCGTCCGGCGGCGTCCTTGTCGCCGGGCGCTGCGAAGGCGCGCTTGCCGCGCTCCTGCGTCTTTCCGGACGCGGGCCGGACGCGCTGGCCCTGGAGCCGGAAGACGCGGCCCTGACCGCCTCCTTCGGGGCGCGGGTCGTGGAGCGTCTCGATTCGCCGGACGCCGCTTCCGGAACCTACGCCGCCGTGGTTTTTCCCCAGGGGCTTTCCGTTCTCGCGGACCCGGCGTCCTCCCTGGCCGCCCTGGCGAAACGTCTGTCCCCGGACGGGGTCCTCGTGGCGATCGCCGAGGGCGCCGGGACGGCGGAAACGCTTCTGGCCGGGGCCGGACTCGGCGCATGCGTCGCGGCCTCGCAAAACGTCATCGTGGCTGGCGCGTCGCGGCCGGTCCCGAAGGACCCGGCCGCAGTGGCGCAGACGCTTGGCGCCTCGCCGGACGGACGCTCGGCCCTTTGTCTGCTGGAGGCCCTGCGGGAAGCGGACGAGGCCCGGCGCGGGCTTGAAGCGGCCCAAACCGGCGCGGGCGCGCGCGACGCCGGGCTCGAAGGCGCGCTCAAGGAAATGGCCTCGGGCTGGATCGCCGAAGCCAGGCTTCCGTCCCTCATCAACAAGACGCTCGGCCGCATGGGCCGGTTCAACTGGTTCTTCGTCAAGCTTTCGAAATACGGCCTGCGCGAGCGGGGGCGGTTTCTCCCCCGGCCCGAGGGCGGCGACCCCGCGAATATGCTGGTGGCCGTGGATCTCACCCCGGTGCTCCCCGGCGGGGACAACGGCGGGGCCAAGCTGCTCACGGTCAACCTTCTTCTGGAGCTTCGGGCCCTGCGCCCCGGCTGGTCATTCGTCTGCCTGACGGCGGACGCCAGCCACGAGGAGCTCGCCTATCTCGACGGTCCCAACATGGAGCGGGTGAAGGCCTCGGGGCTCGGGAAGCTTCGCGGGTTTTCCTCCCACAAGGGACGCAAGGCCGATCTTCTGTTCTGCCCCTTCACCATGCCCTATTTCTACGACCCGGGCGTTCCCGTGGTTTCCATCGTCTACGACCTGCAATACGCCTATTACCCCCAATTTTTCAGCTCCGAGGAGGAGGCGGGCAGGGAAAAGACCTTCCTGACCACGGCCCGCCGGGCGGCCAAGCTGGTCTGCATATCGGAATTCGTGCGCGGGACCGTGCTGGAAAAGGGGAACGTCCCCCCAAGCCGGGTCCATACGGTCCACATCGGCCTGCCCGCGCGTCTTTCCGGACAGCCGTCCGGGGATGTTTCGGCGCTCATGGACCGGCTCGGCCTGACGCGGGAGCGCTATCTGCTCTATCCCGCCAATTTCTGGGCCCACAAGAACCACGAGATGCTCCTCACGGCCTTCGGCATGTACCTCGCGCAGTATCCGGATTCGGATTTGCGGCTGGTTCTCACGGGCGCGGACACGGGTAAGCGCCGGGAGCTGGCGGAGGCGGCCGGGCGCATGGGGCTTGACGGACGGGTGGTCTTTCCGGGGTACGTCTCGGACGCGGACATGGGCGCCCTGACCCAGGCCTGTGCGGCCCTCATTTTTCCCTCGCTTTTCGAAGGCTTCGGCATGCCGCTCATCGAGGCCATGACTCTGGGGCGGCCGGTCCTGTGTTCCAACGTGACCAGCCTGCCGGAAGTGGGCGGGGATGCGGCGTTGTATTTCGACCCCAGGCGGCCGGACGAGATCGTCGCGGCCATCCGCCGCCTGGAAACCGAGCCCGGTCTCGGGGCGGACATGATCCGCAAGGGGTTTTCCCAGGCCGAAGCCATCGGCGGACCAAGGAAGATGGCCGAAAGTTACGCCGCCATTTTCGAGGAGGCGGTCAGCCGTCCCTTGCCTCAAAGCTACGCCGTGCGCGGCGTTGACGGGGAGGGCTTCGCCAAAAGCCGCATCTTCGCCGGATTCGGCCCGGGCGCCCATCGCCAGTGGCTGGAGCTTGATGTTGCGCTTCCGGCCGACGCCGTCGTCCCGGGCGCGGGGTTTACGGCCGTGGTCAACGGCAAGCCCGTGAAAGCGGGCAGGCTCGTTCCCGGAAAACGGGAAAGCCTCACGCTTGAACTGGCCCCCTACGGCGGCTACGCGGAAATCCTCATCGATCCCGAACCCGCCCCCGGTTTTCCCGGCGGGAAAAGAGGATCGGGCGTCAAGGTGGAACGGCTCGTCCTCACGGACGGCCGCCAGGGCTATGATCTTTTGCCTGGAGAAGGGAACCGTTTATGAGTCTGTCGATCAGCGTCGTCATCCCTTCCTACAATCAGGGCCGCTTCATCGGCCGAACCCTTGAAAGCGTCTTCGCCCAGAACGTCCCGGACATGGACGTAGCCGTGATGGACGGCGGAAGTACGGACGAAACCGTGGAGATCCTCAAAAGCTACGGCGACCGCCTGCGCTTCGTGAGCGAGAAGGACGAAGGCCAGGCCGACGCCGTGAACAAGGGCGTCGCCGCCACGGACGGGGACGTGATCGCCTGGATCAATTCCGACGACGTCCATTATCCCGGGGCCTACGCCGCCGTGATCGAATATTTCGAGCGCCATCCCGACGTGGACGTGCTCTACGGTCTGGCCGACCACATCGGCGTCGACGACGAGGTCATCGAGGAATATCCGGCTGAGGCCTTTTCCTTCGAGCGCCTGAAGGACGTCTGCTTCATCTGCCAGCCCGCCGCCTTTTTCCGCAGGCGGGCGGTCAAGCGCTTCGGGGCCCTGGACGCCTCGCTCCAGTACAGCCTGGACTACGAGTTCTGGCTGCGTCTGGCCAAGGGCGGGGCCCGGTTCGCCTTCATGCGCCGGAAACTGGCCGGTTCGCGCTTCTACGCCGACACCAAGACCCTGGGCGCGCGTCTCAAGGTCCACGCGGACATCTGCGCCATGATGCAAAAGACCTTCGGCCGGACCCCGGACCGCTGGATATTCAATTACGCCCATGTGGTCGTGGCCGAGAAATGGGGTCTGGCGCCGGGCGCCTTTTTCTTCACCCCGGCGGTCTGCCTGGCCTCCTGGATGGCCAGCATGCGGTTCAACGGGAACATTCCGGGAAGCGTCTGGCGGCGGACCTTCTCCTGGCTGACCCGGGGGCTCGTCCGGGAAGAGAAGAGGCGCTAGACCGTGCGCATCGGCTTCGACGTTTCCCAGACCGGGTCCCTCAAGGCGGGCTGCGGCTATCTGGCGGCTTCCCTGATCGAGGCCCTGGCCCGGACCGGCGGCGCCGGGGGAGGCGGCGAGCCCGACGAATATATCCTGTATCCGTCCTTCGGCGATTTTTTCTGGGAGCGCCATCCCAAAACCTGCTCCCATCCCCAGGGCGGGGCGGTCATTCGCCGGGGCCCCCTTTTTTACCGCTTCTCCTCGGCCAAGCGCTTCTGGAAGACGCCGCCGCCGGATTTCGAGGCGCGCCTGGGGCGGCCGGACATCGTGCACGCCAACAATTTTTTCTGCCCCGCCGGGCTCGAAAAAGCCCGGCTGGTCTACACGCTCTACGATCTGTCCTTTGTGGAGGAGCCCGGCTGGAGCAAGGAGGACAACCGTACGGGCTGCTTTACCGGACTGTTCCGGGCGAGCCTTCTGGCCGACGCGCTTTTCTCCATATCCCGCTACACCACGGAGCATTTCCTGCGGGTCTTTCCCCATTATCCCGCCGAACGCATCGTCACGGCCCATCTGGCCAGCCGGTTTTCCGAGGATTCCCCGGCGGCCCCGCCGAAGACGGACCGCCCCCTGGCGCCCGGGGAATTCTGGCTGTCCGTGGGCACCATCGAACCGCGCAAGAACCATATGCGGCTTTTCGAGGCCTTCGCCCGGCGACTGCGCGGGTCCGGCGCCCACCGGCCCCTGGTCCTGGCCGGGGGCAAGGGCTGGCTCATGGAGGACGTAAGCCGCAAGCTGGCCGAACTCGGCATTGCGGATAAGGTCCTGTTCACCGGCTACGTGAGCGACGCCGAGCTCGCCTGGCTCTACGCCAATTGCCGGGCCTTTCTCTATCCCTCGCTCTTCGAGGGTTTCGGTCTGCCCGTGCTCGAGGCCATGAGTCTGGGCGCGGCCGTGATCGCCTCGAAAACCACCTCCATCCCGGAAGTGACCGGCCAGGCGGGCCTTCTGGTCGATCCCCTTGACGTCGAGGACCTGGCGCGGGCCATGGACCGCCTGGACGCGGACGACGCCCTGCGCAAGCGCCTTGGAAACGAAGCCCGGGAACGAGCCAGGGAGTTTTCCTGGGAGCTTGCGGCGCAAAAGGCCCGTCAGGCCTATGCGCTGGCTCTGTCCCTGCCCAGATGGGCCAAGAAGGGCGAAGAGGGCGCGGCCGCCCGTGAAAGCGCGGGAGCGTCCTCAAAATGAGCGGATGCGGATGTTGAGGAAGACAGCGTAACAGAGAGCATTGTTTCCTTGAAAAACAGCGGCATGTCTTTCAAGGATTCGACGCTAGGGAGCGGCGGCCAGGGGGGCGAAACGGGCTTCCATCCCTTTCACGGCGTCGTGGATGGTCTGGATGCGCGAGACGGCCGCGTCGAAGATGGGCAAGGCGTCCCCGGGGCCGTTGTTTTCCAGATACGCCAGGGCGTTTTGCGCCTCCATCAGGAAGCTGAAGGCCAACAGGCGCATGCGGTTGAGCCTGATCCAGACGTACTGGTTGAACTGGGAGAGGTTGGTCTCGACGAAGACGGCGCTCACCAGAAGATCCTGAACGGCGGCCGCGATCAGCATGGTTTTTTTGTAGCTCTCCACGATGGTCGAGGCTTCGCGCCACAGGGAACATTCGCCGTCCCCTCCCGCCGCGCCGCGAAGCGCTTCTTCCAGACGCCCCAGCTCCTGGTTCTCGTCGCGCAGAAATCCCTGGAACGCGGGAATGTCCGGGGTCACGTCCATTTTTTGCGCGCCGTAGGCCTGGGCGCAAAAACAGGCCAGGAAAATCAAGGACAGGGCGAGGCTTCGCATGGCGGCTCCTTGGGGAGTGGCGGCGCCTTGCGGCGGCGCGTTGCCCGCCGTGTGGCACGCCGGAACGCGGCCGTCAAGACGGCGTGGCGCCGGGCGGGGCGGTCATTCCGGACGGACGCTCCCCGTAAAGGGGGAAGCGGCGGCCTTGACAAGCCCAGGCAACTTTGTTGCATAGGCGCCAGCGGCGCGTGGTTTCGCGAATTCGCTCCAACGCCTGCGCCAAATCCCGCGTCCAGTCTCGCGTCCAACCGGAGAGCGCCATGACCGCCTCGAACGCTTTTTCTCAAACATCTTCCCCAAGCCGAAACGGCGCGCCGTTCCCTGGGGTCGAAGCGGATGTCCAGACGGGGCGCGAGCCCGTCATCGACATCCGGGACATGAGCTTTTCCTACAACGGCCGTCCTGTCCTCGAAAACGTGTCCCTTCAGGTCGCGCCCGGGGAATTTCTGGCCATTCTCGGTCCCAACGGCGGCGGCAAGACCACCCTGGTCAAGATCATCCTGGGGCTTCTCACCCCCGTCTCGGGCTCGGTGAGCGTGTTCGGCCGCAAGCCGGACAAGGCGGCCGGGCTCATCGGCTACGTGCCCCAGCGGGCCGAGGAACAGGCCTATCGTCAGGACATTCCCATCACGGTCATGGAGGTCGCCCTCATGGGCCTGCTTCGCGGCTGGAGGCTGGGATTCGGCTATTCGCGCAAGGAAAAGGAAAAAGCGGCCGAGGCCCTGGAGCGCGTGGAAATGCTCGGCCGGGCCAAGGACCGTTTCGCGGCCCTTTCCGGCGGCCAGCAAAAACGCGTACTCATCGCCCGGGCGCTCATCGCCGATCCCAAGCTCATCATCATGGACGAGCCCACGGCCAATATCGATCCCCAGGGAAAATTCTGTTTCTACGAATCCCTGTCCAAGCTCGGCCGGGACGTGACCGTGGCGGCGGTCAGCCACGACCTGACCATCCTGGCCGCCAAGGTGACCGCGACGGCCTGCGTGAACAGGCGCCTGGCCCATTCCCCCTCGACGCGCCTGACGGCCGACATGCTGAACCTTCTCTATGGCGAGCACCGGCATTCCTGCCCCATGGACGCGTTCATGCACGCCATCCCCGCCGGACTCGGCGATTTGCGAAAGGTGCCCTAATGTTCGACGCCCTGTCCTACGAATTCATGCGAAACGCCCTGGCCGCCGGGATTCTCGCCTCCATCGCCTGCGGCATGATCGGGGCGCTGGTGGCGGCCAACCGTCTGACCTTCCTGGCCGGGGGCGTGGCCCACGCGGCCTACGGCGGAGTGGGCCTGGCCATGTTCACGGCCCTGCCCGTGGTTCCGGTCACCGGCGCATTCACCGTCTGCGCCGGGCTGGTCATGGGCGCGGCCACGCGCAGGCGCTCCGAACGCTCGGACATCGTTGTCGGCGTGTTGTGGGCCTCGGGCATGGCCGTCGGAGTCATCCTTCTGGACCTCACCCCGGGCTACAAGGCCGATCTCATGAGCTATCTTTTCGGCAGCATCCTGACCGTGCCGTCCTCGGATCTTCTCGTCATGGCGATCCTGGACGCGTTTCTGGCCGCCACGGTCATGACCTTCTACAACGCCCTGGCCGCCGTGTCCTTTGACCGGGAATTCGCCGAGGTCCGCGGGCTGCCCGTTTTTTTCCTGCACTATCTTCTGCCCGTCATGATCGCCCTGTCCGTGGTCATGATCATCCGGGTGACCGGGCTCATCCTGGTCATCGCCCTGTTGACCGCGCCCGCCTACATGGCCGGACGCAGGGCCAGGAGCCTGGGGGGCATGATGGTCCTGTGCGCCCTGTACAACGCCTTTTTCTGTCTGGCCGGACTGTGCTTTTCCTATTATCTTGATCTCACCTCCGGCGCCTGCATCATCGCCGTGGCGGCGATCTGTTTTTTTCTTTCCCTGGCGTACGGGACGGTCCGGAACCGCTTGGCCGCGGCGGCGGGGAAGGGGGCCTGAACATGGATGCGGACATTTTAGCGCTCATGGACGAGGCCGGGGTGGAGCCCACGGAAAACCGGGTTCTTGTCCTGACCTGTCTGGCACGGCGCGGCGCCGCGCTCACCGCCGCCGAGATCCTGGAGTACGTCCGGGAGCAAAAACGGGTCAACAAGGTCACCCTGTACCGCACCCTCGATCTTTTCGTGGAACGCGGGCTCGTTTTGCGGCATAGTTCCGGGGACAGAGCCTTTCGCTATTGCCTGGGCGGCAAACGGTCGGGCGCGGCCCATTGCCACGCCTATTGCAGGCTGTGCGGCCGCATGCAATGCGTTTCCGCCACGGGCATCGCCTCGCGCCTGGACGGCATCCCCCAGGATCTTCTGGCGGATGTGGAGAACGTGGAAATTCGTCTGGACGGCGTGTGCGAACGCTGCCGCAAGGCCATGACGGTGCGCCACGTTGACGCGACCCGGGGAAATCTCTAAGTAGACGCATCTTCCAAACCGAAGCAGAACATCCCGCACTCCATGAAAAAAGCGCTCATATTCGGCGTCTCCGGCCAGGACGGGGCCTATCTGGCCAAATTGCTCCTCGAAAAGGGCTACGCCGTGTACGGCGCCTCCCGGGACGCCCAGATGTCCTCCTTCCGCAACCTGGCCGTCCTCGGGATCAAGGACAAGGTGGCGGTCTCCTCGGTGTCCCTGGCCGATTTCAGAAACGTCCTGCAGATCCTTCGCGACGCGGCCCCGGACGAGGTCTACAACCTGGCCGGGCAAAGCTCGGTGGGGCTCTCCTTTGACCAGCCCGTGGAAACCTTTCACAGCATCGCGCTGGGAACCCTCAACCTGCTCGAGGCTATTCGCTTTCTCGGCCTCTCCACGCGGTTTTACAATGCCGCCTCCAGCGAATGCTTCGGCGAGGCCGTCCACGCGCCTTCCAACGAATCGACCCCGTTCTCTCCCCGCAGCCCCTATGCCGTGGCCAAGGCGGCCGCCTTCTGGGAGGTGGCCAACTACCGGGAGGCCTACAACCTTTTCGCCTGCTCGGGCATCCTCTACAACCACGAGTCTCCCCTTCGCCCCGAACGCTTCGTGACCCGGAAAATCGTCAACGCGGCCTGCCGCATGGCCAGGGGAAGCGACGAGATCCTGAATCTGGGCAATATTTCCGTGGAGCGCGATTGGGGATGGGCGCCGGAGTACGCCGACGCCATGTGGCGCATGCTGCAACAGGACGAACCCGAGGATTTCGTCATCGCCACCGGGGAGACCAACAGCCTGGAGCGGTTCGTGGAGTTGACCTTTGAGGCCGTGGGGCTTGATTATAAAAACCGCGTCACCAGCAACCCGGGGCTTTTACGCCCGTCGGACATCCAGGTGAGCAGGGCGGACCCGGCCAAGGCCCAAGAGAAGCTCGGCTGGACCGCCGCCAGCAAAATGGCCGACGTGATCGCCATGATGGTGAAACACGAAATGCACAACCCGCAATCCGGAGAATAGATAATGGCTAGCCAAAAAACCGCGCTCATCACCGGCGTCACCGGCCAGGACGGGGCTTATCTCGCTGAATTTCTGTTGAAAAAAGGTTACGTCGTCCACGGGATCAAGCGCCGGGCCTCGTCGTTCAACACCCAGCGCATCGACGATCTCTACCAGGATCCCCACGTCGACGGCCGCAAATTCATCCTGCACTACGGCGACCTGACCGATTCCACCAATCTGATCCGCATCATCCAGCAGGTCCAGCCGGACGAGATCTACAACCTGGCGGCCCAAAGCCATGTCCAGGTTTCCTTCGAGACCCCGGAATACACCGCCAACACCGACGCCCTGGGCACGCTTCGCATTCTTGAAGCCGTACGCATTCTGGGGCTTGAGAAAAAAACCCGTTTCTACCAGGCCTCCACCTCGGAGCTTTTCGGCAAGGTGGTGGAGAGCCCCCAGACCGAGAAGACCCCGTTCTATCCCAGAAGCCCGTACGCCGTGGCTAAGCTCTACGCCTACTGGATCGCGGTCAACTACCGCGAAGCCTATGGCATGTACGCCTGCAACGGCATCCTCTTCAACCACGAGTCCCCGCTTCGCGGCGAGACCTTCGTCACCCGCAAGATCACCAGGGCCCTGGCCAGGATCAAGCTCGGCCTGCAGGAGCGCCTGTATCTCGGCAACCTCGACGCCAAGCGCGACTGGGGACACGCCAAGGATTACGTGGAAATGCAGTGGCTCATGCTGCAGCAGGACGAGCCGGACGATTTCGTTATCGCCACGGGCGTGCAGCATTCCGTGCGCGATTTCGTGCTCATGGCCGCCCAGGAGCTGGGGCTTTCCATCCGTTTCGAGGGCGAGGGCCTTGCCGAGACCGGCGTGGACGAGGCCACCGGCAAGACCGTCGTGGCGGTGGACCCGCGCTATTTCCGGCCCACGGAGGTGGCCACCCTGTTGGGCGACCCCGCCAAGGCCAAAGAGAAACTCGGCTGGGTCCCCAGGATCGGCCTGCGGGAAATGGTGGCCGAGATGGTCGCGGCGGATTTGCGCGACGCCGAGCGCGACGAAATGTGCAAAGTGAAGGGTTTCAAGGTCTTCGATTTGCACGAGTAGGGCTAACGCTCCAATAAAACGGCCTTTTTTACGCCCGCCTTGACAGAGGGGCGCCCCGGGCCTACGTTTTCGCTTACCCGGCGCCTCGCGCCGCGAATATCGTTTTCGAGGAGAACATGCATGGCTTATGATATCAGACTGGTGAAGCTCATCAACGGCGAGATGGTCCTTGGTAAATGGGAAGCGTCCGAACGCAAGATCAAGGATATGGCCATACTCCAGACCGTGCCCACCCAGCAGGGCGTGCAGATGGCCCTTTTGCCCTTCGGCTACCCGTTCGAGAACGATTTTTCCGGGGAAATCTCCTTTGATCATGTCCTGTACGAGTACAAGACCTGTCCCGAGGAGCTGAAAACCAAATACCTCGAAGCGGTGAGCAACCTGACCCTGTCCACCACGAGCGGGCTCAAGACCTTGAGCAACCTGGCCGGTTCCGGCGGTTCCAAGCTCTCGAACCTGATCAAGAAATAGTTAGGATTTGGTCCTTCGGCGGGTCCGGCGCGAACCGGACCCGCCGTATTCGCCCTGGACCTCTTGTCCGGGCGCTTCCTTCCCCGTCTTTTTACCCTTGGATCGTCATGCGCGACATTTTGAAGCTTGCTCCCAAGCCGGCCCGATACGCGGGCGCGGAATGGGGCGCCGTCGTCAAGGACCCGCAGCGCGTGGAAGCGCACATCGCCCTGGCCTTTCCCGACCTCTACGAGGTGGGCATGTCCTATCTGGGCCAGCGCATCCTCTACGAGGCGGTCAACCGCGTCCCGTATTTCTTCGCCGAACGCGTCTTCGCCCCTTGCGAGGAGGCGGCGGCGGTCATGCGCGAAAAGGGCGCGACGTTGTGCGCCCTGGAAACCGGCGCTCCCCTGGCGGGCCTCGACGCCCTGGCCTTTCACCTCACCCACGAACTATGCTATTCCACGGTTCTGTACATGCTGGAGCTCGCAGGGCTGCCCCTCCGGGCGGCGGATCGCGACGAACGCCATCCCCTGGTCATGGCCGGGGGCGGATGCGCCTTCAATCCCGAGCCCGCGGCTTTGTTTTTCGACCTGATCGTCCTGGGAGACGGCGAGGTCGTCCTGCCGCGCATCCTGGAAATCCTGCGCCAGGCCAAGAAGGACGGTCTGTCCCGCCATGATCTGTTGCGCGCCCTATGCCGCGTCCCGGGCGTCTATGTCCCGGCTTTTTTTACGCCGCAGGAGGACGGGTCCGTCCAGCCGGTCTATTCCGATTATGACCATGTGGAAAAGGCCATCGTGCCGGACCTCGACGCGGTTCCCTTTCCCACGAACCAGGTGGTTCCCTTTGGCCAGGCCGTTCACGACCGCCTGACCGTGGAGATCGCCCGGGGCTGTACGCGGGGGTGCCGGTTCTGCCATGCGGGCATGGTCTACCGGCCCGTGCGCGAGCGCGGCCTGAAGACCCTGGGCGGGCTCATCGACGAGGGGCTCTGCAAGACGGGCTTCGAGGAGCTGTCCTTTCTCTCCCTGTCCACCGGCGACTTCTCCACCCTGGAGAGCCTGTTTTCCCAAAGCATCGCCCGGTGCGTGGAGGAACAGGTCTCCATCTCCCTGCCGTCTCTTCGGGCCGGCAGCCTGAGCGAAAACATCCTGGCGCAGATGGCCTCCCTGCGCCGCACGGGCGCCACCGTGGCCCCGGAAGCGGCCAGCCAGCGCCTTCGCGACGTGATCAACAAGGGGATATCCGAAGAGGACATCCTGGACCACGTCCGCCGTCTGTTCGGCAAGGGCTGGCAGGGGGTGAAGCTCTATTTCATGATCGGACTCCCCACGGAAACCATGGAGGACGTACAGGCTATTTTCGAGCTGACCAAAAAGGTCATGTACGAAGCCGGACCCAAGGCCAAGCGGCTTTTGGTCACGGGAGCCGTCTCGCCGTTCGTGCCCAAGCCCCACACCCCGTTCCAGTGGGAGCGCCAGCTCTCCATGGACGAGGTGAAAGAGCGCATAAGCCTGTTGCGCGGGCTTTTCGATACCTCCAGGAAACTCAAGATGCGCTGGCACGAACCGGCCATGAGCTGGCTCGAGGGCGTTTTTTCCCGGGGCGGCCGGGAGCTGGCTCCGGTGGTCGAGGCGGCCATGCGAAAGGGCGCCGTCTTCACGGGCTGGGTGGACCGGTTCGACCTTACCCCCTGGCTCGAGGCCCTGGCGGAATGCGGCATCGACGGCGACGCCTATCTGCGCGCCCGCGACATCGACGCCCCCCTGCCCTGGGACCATCTGTACACGGGCGTATCCAAGCAATTCCTGCTCAAGGAGCGCGAGCGCGCCTTCGCCGGGACCATCACCCCGGATTGCCGCTACGGCGAATGTTCGGCCTGCGGCGTGTGCAACGACGGCGGCAAGAAGACCAGGCTTCGCGCCCAGGCGGATCTCGAGATCAGGCCCAGGGTCAACGCGTCAGCTCCGGAACGGGGCGGGGAGCTTCCCGAGATTTTGTCCGGCGGCGCCCCGCGCGAGGACGTGACCAAAAAAGGCGGCCATTACCGGATATGGTTTTCCAAGAAGGGAACGGCCGCGCTGTTAAGCCAGCTTGAACTGCTGAGCGTCTATTCCCGGGCCTTTCGCCGGGCTGGTCTCAGAACCGCCTTTTCAGCGGGCTACCATCCCCAGCCGCTCTTGTCTTTCGGCTGGGCTCTGCCTGTCGGAGTTGAAAGCGAGTGCGAATGGTTCGCCGTGTTCCTGCGGGATTCCTTAAGCTGTCAGGAGGTGGCGGCGCGCCTTGGTCCGGCCTTGCCCGCCGGGCTCGCCGTGACCGGGGTGGAGCCTTTGGGACCCGGGAAAAAAGTCCTCCAGCCCGTGGCCGAGGAGTTCGTCCTGCGCTTTACGGGCGATGGACAGGCTGTGGAGCGGGGCCTTGCGGCCTGGCGTGATTTTCTCGCCGCTCCGGTTTTCCCATTTTTCCAGATGACCAAAAAAGGCGGGAAAAGCGTGGATCTGCGTCCCTTTGTGACCGCCTCCTCCGAGGATGGCGACGGCGCGGTGCGCCTGACCTGCGACTGGAAGGACCGCTACATGAACCCGCTCAAGCTCGCCGCCGCGGCCTGCGGCGACCTGCCGCTCACCGCCTTTTCCCTGACCAAGACCCGCCAGATTTTTCCCGTGAGCCCGGCCGCTTCCTGAGGAGGCGGCCGGGCTGCGTTTGACAAATTCCCGTTCCGTCGCATTTTACCCTTTTATCCAAGTGGCCCGGTCCGCTGTGAAGGAGCACGCATGGTACGGAAAATATGCTTGTTGACGCTTGTGGCGAGCCTCGTCCTCTTCGCGGGAAAGGCCATGGCACAGGGGGCGGAACCGCAAATTCGCGTTCTGCCGAATGGTCTGACCGTCATGGTTCAGGAGGACGGCCGGTTCCCTCTGGCCTCCGTCAGACTCTACGTGCACACCGGGTCGGCCTTTGAGGATCCCGCCCAGGCGGGCATAAGCCACCTGCTCGAGCACATGGTCTTCCGCAGTACGGAAAAATATCCCTCCGGCATGGTGGCCAAGACCATCGAGGGCGCGGGCGGCGAACTCAACGCCTCCACCAGCTTCGACTACACGGTGTATTACGTGAACGTCCCGGCGGACAGCGCCGCCCTCGGAATGGACGTCATCCACGACATGATCTTCGGCGCCAAATTCCTGCCCGAGGAGCTTGAGCAGGAAAAAAAGGTCGTCATTTCGGAACTGGAGCGGGGCAAGGACGATTCGGGCGACGTGCTCTTCGAGAGCCTGCAAGGCCTGACCTGGCCGGAGACCGCCTACGGACGCCCCATCATAGGTTTCAAGGACACGGTTTCCGGCGTGACTCCGGATGATCTGCGAAGCTATGTGAAGACGCATTACCAGCCCCAGAGCATGCTCCTGGTGGTGGCGGGCGATGTCAAGGCGGACGCGGTCATGGACGAGGCGGCCAGGCTTTTCGGAGACATCGCCAACGATCGGGTCATCACGCCTCCCTCCGCCTTTCCGGACCTGGCCAAAGGTCCCGGCGTCAGCTTGGCCGTGGACTACGGCCAGTGGAACAAGACCTATCTCTACGCGGCCTTCGAGATCCCGGGCATGGGCGACGCCAGGGAAGGGGACCTTGAAGTCCTGGCCCAGCTTCTGGGCGGGGACGAGACGTCCCGGCTCTACCGCAAATTCAAGTACGACGAGCGGCTGGTGGACGACGTTTCCCTGGGCGCCATGACCCTGGAGCGCTCGGGCATGCTCATCCTGAGCGCCGAGCTCGACCCCGGGAACCTGGACGCTTTCTGGAAAGGACTTCTTGAGGAATTCTCCACCCTGAAGGCGGATTCCTTCAGCCAGGAGGAAATCGATCGGGCCAAGCTCAACATTGAGGATTCCTTGTACCGCGCCAAGGAGACCATTTCCGGGCTCGCCTCCAAACTCGGTTATTTCGCCTTTTTCGGCTACGGGCAAAAGGGCGAGGAGAAATTCCTGGCCAGCGTGCGCGGCGCCGATAAGACGACCCTGCAGGCGGCCATAGACGCCTACATCCGTCCGGGCGCCCTGCGGGCGGCCTTTTTGCTGCCCAAGGGCGAGGAAGGCAAAATCACCCGGGAAGGGCTTGCGAGCATCGAACAGACGGCCTGGCCCGCCTCAAGGACTGCCGATTCCGCCGGGACCGCCGCGAAAACGGCCGCCGGAAAGGCCGATACGATCGATCTCGGCAAGGGCCGGACCCTGGTCCTTTTGCCGGACAAGACCTTGCCCTACGTTTCGGTCAGCATGGTCTACAACGGCGGCGACGCCTTGCTCGCCCGGAACGAGCAGGGACTGGCCGCCCTGGCCTCGGACGTCATGGTCGCCGGAACCAGGACCAGAAGCGCCAACCAGATCGAGGATTTCCTGGCCAATCGCGCGGCCAGCCTGGGCGCGTCCTCGGGCCGGGATTCCTTTACCGTAAGCGCGCGTTTCCCTTCGCGCTTCGCCAAGGACGTCCTGGGGCTTATGACCGAAGTCCTGCTGGAGCCCGCCTTCGACAAGGCCGAATTCGACCGGGCCCGGGAGAGTCAGCTGGCCGCCATCAAATCCAAGGAGGACCAGCCCATGGGGCTGGCTTTCCGTAAGCTCTTCCCCTTCATCTACGCCTCAGGCCCTTACGCCTACATGCGCCTGGGCGAGCCCGCGGCCATCGCCTCCTTTACCCCGGCCGAAACCAGGGCCTTCTGGGAGAAGCAGCGCAAGGCCCCCTGGGTCATGGCCGTAAGCGGCGATTTCGACCGGGACATGGTCGAACGCGCAGCCAGGGAGCTGGCCAAGGCCATGGAGCCCGCGACCCCCTTCGTCTTCGCCAAGGCCGACTGGGCCGCAAAGCGCGAGGAGACGCTCAAACTGGCCGAGCGCAACCAGGAACACCTGCTCATGGTCTTTCCCGTGGAGGGCGCGGTCTCCGGGGATACGCCCGGGCTTGAGCTTTTGAATTCCATCCTGGCCGGACAAAGCGGCCTGCTTTTCAAGGACCTGCGCGACAAACAGGGCCTGGGTTACAGCGTCACCTCCTTTTTGTGGCAAAGCGTGAACACAGGTTTTCTGGCCTTCTACATAGGCACGGACCCCGCCAAGGCCGGACAGGCCATGGAGGGCTTTCGCGCAGCCGCCGCGAATCTGAAAAAAGAGGACCTCGCGGCCGAAGAGCTCGACCGGGGCAAGAAACTGCTCGTCGGCGATTATTACCGGGAACGCCAGAGTCTTTCCGCCCGCAGCGCCGAGGCCGCCCAGGATTTGGCGGAAGGGTTTCCGCTTGATCATCGCCTGAGCGTGATCGAGAAGGCCAAGACATTGGCGGCCGGGGATTTGCGCAAACTCGCGGAAAAGTATCTGGATCCGGCCAATGCCTACGTCATGCGCATCGAACCGTAGGACGAGGACGACGCGACGCGTCACAGGGAGCGAAACGGCGTTTCGCTCCCTTTTTTGTGAACAAGAGGGAAACCAGGAAGAAAAAGCTTAGCCGCCGTTCTCTATGAGGTAGAACCCTAGATCCAGATCGCGCGGCGCGAGACCGAGGCTTCCGGCCAGGGCGTGGACCTGGCCCCGGTGGTGGGTTTGATGGTTGAAGAAGTGCATGACCAGCCCCCCAAAGAAGCCGGTTTGGGGGACGTTCTGCGTATTGCGGTAGGAAAGGACGCCTTGCAGCGTTTCCCTGGTCAGGGCGCCCGCGAAGGCGAGAATGCGCAGGTCTTCCGCTCCGCGCTCCCGGGACAGATCGGAAAAGGCGGGATAGGGCGTTTCGTCGATCCTTTTGGGCGGGTTCCCCTTGCCGGTGAACCGGGAGAGCCAAAGCCGGTCCGTCAGGAGCAGATGATTCAGTATGCCCGTGACGGAGCCGAAATTGACCGGGAAGGGCCGCGACAAATCCCCATCGGACAGGGCGGTCAGGTCCTCGAAGAGACGGCTGTTGGCCCATTGGTTGTACCGGGCCAGGAGGCTGAACATATCGATCATGGATGGACAGCTCCTTTTCTACATTGCGTTTCAGGTTTTTTGCGCCTGGATGGTCTGGCTGAAAATGCGCTCGAACCGGTTGGCGTGATGGCGGATGGTCCAGGGAACGGGCTCGCCCGCCGTGGCGCTCCAACCCGGTATTTCGTCGAGAAGCCTCGGGATGCGCGCCAGGGCCCGGCCGGTTTCCTCCGTTCCGCCGAGCCAGTTTTCGGCCGGGGTCGTCTCCTCGGACCAGGAGAAGGGATCGCACAGGAGAAATCCGCCCGGAGAAGCCACGACCCGCTGGCATTCCCGTAGATGCGCAAGGGGGTTCGGAACCTTGTCCACGATATTGCACGAGGCGGCCGCCTGAAACGTCTCCCGGCGAAAGGGCAGGGCCTGGACGTCGGCCAGGATGAATTCCGCCGGGACGTTTCGCAGCCGTTCGGGCAGGCGTAACGCGATGTCTTGTCCGAGCCGGCCTTCCAGGGGCAGGGTAAAGCGCAAGGCGCCGCTTCGGGCGATCGTCCGGGCGGTCCGGATGAAGGAAAAGGACAGGTCGACTCCCACGGCCAGCCCGCACGAAGCGGCCGCTTCCAGGGTCAGCCGCCCGACGGCGCATCCGGCGTCGAGAATCATGTCGCCCGCGGCGGGCCGGAGGCGTTTCGTCCAGGCGGCATAGGCCGCTCCCGCTTCGGGATCGCCCCACAGATCCGCGTAGTGGCTCCATAGGTAGGCCGCAAGCTGAGTCTGGCTTTCATACCCGATCCCGTCCTGCGCGGTCCGGTCCGGCGTTTCCGGCTGCGATCGGAAGGGCCGCAAATCGGCGATTCCGTCCGAAACGGCGAAGCGCGCGGCGCAGTGAGGGCAGGCGAGCGTTCCGAACGCCAGATCGCCGTTTTCGGCTTGGCCGTCATCGAGGATGAGCGGACGTTCGGCAGGCAGACATTGCGGGCAGACGATAAAATCGAGAAGCGTTGACCGCATGGCGCCTCCTTCGTATTTTGACGGCCTGTTTTTATTATTTATTCCTCCTCGCCGCCATCAAAAAACGTGAATGAAATCCTTGACCGGGCGAACACTCCAAAATCATTTGACATTGTCAGAAATAAGCGGCATATGCTCACGGTAAACCCCTTGAAATCGTTCCGCCCGTCTTGCGATGGAGGGGGCAAAGATGCGGTTGTGCTTTCGGATTCATGATCATCGTTCGTTAGGGACTTCTTGATGCGTCTTGTCGGACTTTGGCCGTTATCGCTCTGGAGCTTGTTCTCGTTTGGATCAACGGCCGTTTGACTTTGCTTGAGGGCTGCGCTGAACATTTTACCATGGGGATTGTGATGAGAAACCTGAAGCTCGGGATCAAAATCGGTATTGGTTTTGGCATATTGATCATCATTGCCTGCGTGTTGGGGGGAATGGCCATCGTTCAAATGTCTTCGGTGAGCAAGGATGCCGAACGCCTGGCTACGGAATACGTCCCCGAAGTGGCTGTGGCCAATGACGTTGAACGCTATTCCCTGAACACCATGCTGGCCATGCGAAGCTATGCCTTGAGCGAAGAACCCGCGTATTTCGATCAGGCCAAAGCGCAACTCGGCGAAGTCTACAAATCTCTGGACCAGGCCAAGGCCCACGCGGACAAATACCCGGCCCTGGTCCAGCTCAAGGCGAACGTGGCCAAGGCGAAAACCAATGTGGATGGCTACGAGAAACTCGCCGAACAGACGCAGTCGATTATCAAGGCCATGGCGGACGACAGACGGATGCTGGATGAGGCGGCGAGCCTGTACATGAAGAATTGCGTTGATTTTCTGGAATCGCAAAACGCCGCCATGAAAGAGGAAGTGCGTTCCGGCGCCACGGGGGACGCGCTGCTCGACCGGCTTGAGAAAATAACCTTGGTCAATGACATTATCGATCTGGGCAACGACACCCGTATCAAGAACTTCAAGTCCCAGGCCCTTCGGGATCCAGACCTCGTCAAGTCCGCGGAAACGAATTTCGTCAAGATGAACGAGATGTTCGACAGGCTCAAGGCGATAACCCGCAAGGACGTCAATATTAAACAGATCGAAGCCACGCGCGCGGCGGCCATGCAGTATAAGGACGCCATGGCGAACTTCCTGAATAATTGGCTGACCCTTCAGGATGTCGGGAAAAAGAGGAACGAGGTGTCCGACGCCGTGCTTGGAGCCGCCCAGGAGACCGCCAAAGCTGGCATGGAACAAACGCAGAACATGACCGAGGCCGCTTCCCATAACCTTGCCAGCGCCACCACCATCATGCTCATCGGGCTGTGCGTGGCTCTTGTCATCGGCATCCTCACGTCCATCTTCCTGACCCGGGCCATCACCAAGCCCATCATCAAGGGCGTCGTGTTCGCCAAGGGCATGGCGGAAGGCGATTTCACCAAGATCCTCGACATCGACCAGAAGGACGAGATCGGCGTGCTCGCCCAGTCCCTCAATGAAATGGTGTCCCGCCTGAAGGACGTGGTGGCCGAGGTGCAGTCCGCCTCGGAGAACGTGGCCTCCGGCAGCGAAGAGCTTTCCGCTTCCGCGCAAAACCTTTCCCAGGGCGCCTCCGAGCAGGCCGCCTCCGTGGAGGAAGTGTCCTCGTCCATGGAGGAAATGACCTCCAACATCCAGCAAAGCGCGGACAACGCCCAGCAGACCCAGCAGATCGCGGTGAAAGCGGCCATGGACGCCAAGGAAGGCGGGGAATCGGTCATGCGGGCCGTGGCCGCCATGAAAAACATCGCCGAGAAGATTTCCATCATCGAGGAAATCGCCCGTCAGACCAACCTGTTGGCCCTGAACGCCGCCATCGAGGCCGCCAGGGCCGGGGAACACGGCAAGGGCTTCGCCGTCGTCGCCGCCGAGGTGCGCAAGCTGGCGGAACGCAGCGGCGCCGCCGCCGCCGAGATCAGCGACCTGTCCTCGTCCAGCGTGGAGATCGCCGAGCGCGCCGGAAACATGTTGTCCAAGATGGTGCCGGACATTCAGCGCACGGCCGAACTGGTGCAGGAGATCGCCGCCGCCAGCGCCGAGCAGAATTCCGGCGCGGCCCAGATCAACAAGGCCATCCAGCAGCTCGACATCGTGGTGCAGCAAAACGCCTCCGCTTCAGAGGAAATGGCCTCCACCTCCGAGGAATTGTCGAGCCAGGCGGAGCAGATGCAAAGCGCCATGGCGTTTTTCCGGGTGGACGCCCATGGGCGCTCCCGGAAGCGTTCCGCACAAAAGGCCTTGCCCGCCCATGGCGCGGACTATTCCGTCAGGAAATCCCCGCGCACGGAACGCGGCGGCGTCCATGTCTCTCTGGACGACGCTTCGGACGATGATTTTGAAAAATTCTGATAGACGAGGCGCGAGTCCGGTTTGTTCTTCATAGGTCAGGGGGGCGCGCCCCCCTGACCGTTTCCTGACGGCGCGGATAGGTCTTTCCTTCGCGTCATTTCTCCGGCCGGTCCCATTTCCTCATCGGTTCACGCCGCCTGGCTTCTCCGGTTGCAACCGCTCAACATGCTGCGCGATGCGTTGCGCTCGACGCGATGGCGTCATGCGGCGCTTGAAGAGCGTTGGGCGTTTCGCCGCTCCGGCGCAAGGCGCATGGCCCCTCGCCGCATGGTCCGTTTCACGGTTGGAATCGCCAGCGCCGTCACAACGCGCTTCACTCCCTCGCATTCTTTCTTTGAACTGACTGCGTGAACAGGACGTATTCCCCCAGACGCTCCGGCGGATTGTCCCGTACGGTCTGCGGCAAGGGCAGGGAATGCGTCCGCGTCACGAAAGGCTCGCTGACCTGACGCGGCGTCAAGAGGCGTTCGGAGGGGATTCCCGCGTCGAGAATGCGGCATAAACAACAAGGGCCTTTGGAGGGGAAATGTCGGCTTGACGGGGGAATGACCGGACGGTGCCCGCGTCGGCGCAATGGGTTGAAATGCACTATTATTGCATATAGACTGGCGGCGATTTGATCTGAAAGTTTGATGTCATATTGAAGGAACATGTTAGAATAATTTGACAATAGATGGCACGGAGGGCATGGTTGTCGTGTTGTTTCGGGGTTGCTCGGGATGCTCAAATACGCATGGTGACGGTAAGGCGTCCGATTCTCGGGGCCTGACGTTTCACAACGCAGGATTGAAGTTGTTCGCGTATGGGAAAGCGGTTTCTCGTTGCGCTGCAGCCAGGGGGGCGATCGGTGTTTGGTCGTAGTCGTGCATCTCTCGAGGCGAATTGAACTTTTTCAACGAGGACTGCAATGAAGAACCTGAGACTTGGAGTAAAAATCGGCATTGGCTTTGGAGCGTTGATTGCCATGGCATGCGCGTTAGGCGCCTTGGCTGTCGTAAAGATGTCATCAGTGAGCAAGGAGGCTGACCTGCTGGCGACGGAATCAGTTCCTCAAGCGGCCATGGCCAGCGATATGGTGGAACGCTCCTTGTCGGCCATGCTGGCCATGCGCAGCTATGCGTTAAGCGAAAATCCGAAATTTTACGAAGCGGGTACAAAAGGGCTCGCCGGGATGTACGGCAATCTCGATCAGGCGATGGAGTTTGCCGGGAAGCATTCCCACTTGTCTCAATTCAAGGAAAACGTGGTCAAGGCGAGAGCGGGGGTGGACGCGTATCGTACGCTCACGGAACAAACGCACGCAATGATAACCACGCTGGGCGACAACAAAAAGACGTTGACCGCGGCGGGCGGCGCGTATTTGAAAAGCTGCGCGAAATTCCTGGAAAATGAAGATGCCAGCATGAAGGATGATATAGCCAGCGGCGTTTCCGGATACGCCCTTGACGAAAGGTACCGCAAAGTCTCGCTGGTCAATGAAATCATGACGCTGGGCAACGATACCCGTCTCAAAACCGCCAGAAGTCTGGTGGAGCACGATTTATCGCTTCTTGACGCCGCCGAGAAAAACTTCGTCGTGATAAGCGATAAGCTCGACCAGCTGAAATCCCTCGTCCACCAGGAAGACCATCTGGAGCAGATCGCAACCACCCGGACGGCCATGGAGCAGTACAGGTCCTCCCTGGTTCAGTTGCGGACGACGATGGAGGCGATCGAGAAAATCGGCGCGGAAAGAGACGCAGCCTCCCAAGCCTTTCTCGCCGCCGCCATGGCGACCTCCAAAGCCGCTTTGGAGCAAACCCGCGACATGACCGGTGAGGCTTCCGATAACCTCGCCAGCGCCACCACCATCATGCTCATCGGGCTGTGCGTGGCTCTTGTCTTCGGCATCCTCACGTCCATCTTCCTGACCCGGGCCATCACCAAGCCCATCATCAAGGGCGTCGTGTTCGCCAAGGGCATGGCGGAAGGCGATTTCACCAAGATCCTCGACATCGACCAGAAGGACGAGATCGGCGTGCTCGCCCAGTCCCTCAATGAAATGGTGTCCCGCCTGAAGGACGTGGTGGCCGAGGTGCAGTCCGCCTCGGAGAACGTGGCCTCCGGCAGCGAAGAGCTTTCCGCTTCCGCGCAAAACCTTTCCCAGGGCGCCTCCGAGCAGGCCGCCTCCGTGGAGGAAGTGTCCTCGTCCATGGAGGAAATGACCTCCAACATCCAGCAAAGCGCGGACAACGCCCAGCAGACCCAGCAGATCGCGGTGAAAGCGGCCATGGACGCCAAGGAAGGCGGGGAATCGGTCATGCGGGCCGTGGCCGCCATGAAAAACATCGCCGAGAAGATTTCCATCATCGAGGAAATCGCCCGTCAGACCAACCTGTTGGCCCTGAACGCCGCCATCGAGGCCGCCAGGGCCGGGGAACACGGCAAGGGCTTCGCCGTCGTCGCCGCCGAGGTGCGCAAGCTGGCGGAACGCAGCGGCGCCGCCGCCGCCGAGATCAGCGACCTGTCCTCGTCCAGCGTGGAGATCGCCGAGCGCGCCGGAAACATGTTGTCCAAGATGGTGCCGGACATTCAGCGCACGGCCGAACTGGTGCAGGAGATCGCCGCCGCCAGCGCCGAGCAGAATTCCGGCGCGGCCCAGATCAACAAGGCCATCCAGCAGCTCGACATCGTGGTGCAGCAAAACGCCTCCGCTTCAGAGGAAATGGCCTCCACCTCCGAGGAATTGTCGAGCCAGGCGGAGCAGATGCAAAGCGCCATGGCGTTTTTCCGGGTGGACGCCCATGGGCGCTCCCGGAAACGTCCCGCACAAAAAGCCTTGCCCGTCCATGGCGCGGACCATTCCGCCAGGAAATCCCCGCGCCAGGAGCGCGGCGGGATCAAGGTCTCCCTGGACGATGTTTCGGACGATGATTTCGAGAAATTCTGATTCCCGATGCGGGGGCCTTGCCTCGCGCGTCGAGCCCGAGGGGAGCTTGCTTCCCCTCGGGCCTCCAGTTACGGGGTGATCGTCACCCGATTCGTACATATCCCGCCGTACCGCTCTTTCAGGCTTTGATCCCGGCTTAGCGCGCCTTTGTCTGTGCGCCCTCATAGAAGCGCGAAAGGGAGGTCGCCGGCGAGCTGGGATATGGCGCCCGCCGGGTTGCCAAAACCGCTCGCCGCCTTATCATCTACTGCATATGAGATGCGCGTTTCTCTCTCTATTCTATACTATTTTTGTCGGATTTACGCGCATCAGTCCCCGCCGTCCTGTCGTGATGGCGGCCAAGGAACCTGGGCCGCGTTCCCTTGCCGCAGGCATACGCCAGCAAGGGGTGATGAAGATGCGGACATATCTCACGCCGAAGCCCTTGACCGGCGTTTTTGCGAGTTCCGATTCCGCTTTGGCCGATTGGCAAAGCGCGTCCCGAAAAGCCGGATGCTTTTCGAGACGCATTGAACAGCGACCATCCGAAACAACGGAGGAACCATGACTCATAGATCAATCAGGACGCTTCTTTTCGTCGTCGCGGCTATGGCCATCAGCCTGTCTTCCCTGTTTGCATTGGCCGCCGCCGGCAAGCCTTCCTCCGAGGAAGCGCAAAAGATGCTTATAACGGGCAATGCCAGATTCGCTGGCCATGAAAATACGGCTCCTCTCGCCGACGTGGCCCGCCTCAAACAGGCCGCGACCGAAAGCCAGGGCGACCATGCCTACGCCACCATCCTTTCCTGCTCGGACTCCCGGGTCCCGGTGGAACAGCTCTTCGATGTGGGCGTGATGGACGTGTTCGTGGTTCGCGTTGCGGGAAACGTTATGAAAACCGATGAGATCGGATCTATTGAATACGGCGTCGTCCATGTCCGCACGCCTCTTGTCGTCGTGCTCGGTCATACGCAGTGCGGCGCTGTGGCGGCCGTTGCAGCGGAACTTACAGGACATGGCCACGCTCTGGAGCGCAACATTCCTCCGCTTGTCGCGCCCATCGTCCCGGCGGTGCAAAAGGTCATGACCGAGGATCCTTCGCTCAAGGGCGAAGCCCTCGTCGCGAAAGCCACCGAGGAAAACGTGTGGGAAGGCGTTCGCAACCTCTTCACGCAAAGTCCCGCTGTCAGGGATCTGGCCGCCAAGGGTGAAATCAAGGTGGTCGGGGCGATCTATGACGTGGGAACCGGAAAGGTCTCCTGGCTCCCTGAAGGCAAGACCGGGGAAATCCTGAAGGAAGTGCAAAACGATCCGAATCGGCCCATGAATCCTCTCGCCGAGTAGGCCTTATAAGGACGGCCAGGCGCATTCCCTTTGCGGCGCCGGGCGCGTGGACAAAGCGAAATGGCTTTATCCCGCGTCCGGCGTCGCGGCGTTCTTACCCCCCAACGTTTTTCGGCCGTTGTTTCATGCTGTTCGCGCGGCTTTTTCCGGAAGAGCAAGGAGGCGTAAGGACGCGAATCCGGCTTGCCATGGGAGCCCGCGCCGGATAGATTTCCTCGCCCCGCCGGGAAATCAGGCTCGGCGAATTGGATATCGAACCAAGGAACGCGCGCATGCAAGGTATGGAACTGATAGCGAAGACGAGGCATGTCCTGGCGATTGCGGCCGCTGCGCTGGGAACTGTGTTTTGCGCCCTGGCGGCTTTTGATCTGACGGAATCCGTGTGCCGCACCCAGGGGTGCGCGCTTTTCAAGGGAGCGGCCATCTACGGCGTCAGCCTGTACTGGTTCGGGGTGGCGGGTTTTCTCGTCCTTGGCGCGGCGCTCCTGGCCAAGGGACGCTCCTGGTCGCGACCGGCGGTTTTGATTCTTCTTTCCCTTGCGCTTCTGGCCGACGCGGGGCTTCTTGGCGTGCAGGCCCTGACCGCCGCCTGCATGAACTGTCTGGCCGTCGCCACGCTTTTGGGTTTCATGGGGCTTATGGTCTTTCCCTTGCGCTCGAAACTGTCCCTGCTCCTTGTTTTTTGGGCGTTTTTCTACGTGGCCGGGCTCATGAGCGCGGCTGGCGAGCTGTTGGGGCCGGTTCCTTTCTACGGACAGGCCGACGCGCGCACCCGCATCTTTTTTTCGCCCACCTGCCCGGCTTGCGCGAAGCTTGTGAAGCAAACCGTCGCGGCGGGCGGCTTGAACGCCGACACGGCGCTGTTCACTGTGGCCAAAAACGACGAGGATGCCCGCCGGATCGCCCGATTGAACGCCGCCGTCCTTTCCGGGCAGGATGTCGCGACAGCTTTGGAAACGTGTTTCGACCAGGCGGCGGATCTGGACGCTTTGCCGCCTTCCTGGAAAATCCGGATCGATTCCTTCCGCAACAAGTCCTTTCTGGCCAGAAGCGGAGCGAAATCCATTCCCTATGTCTTTTCCGACGCCTTCATGTTTACGGGAGAGGAGAAAGCCGCCGTGACGCCGGATGCGGCGTCACGGACCGGAAGCGGCGATGCGGCTCCGGCGGCTTCCGTTTCCGCGCCCGAACCCGCCGAATCAGCCGGATCCGCCGGACCCGCCGGGCTCGGCGCTCCCGAGTCCGCGCTCAAAGCCGGTGAAACCGCCCAACCCGTCGCGCCCGCGTCCGAAACGTCCCCAGCCCCGGTCTCCGCTTCTCCGGCGCCTCAGGCCAAGGACGCGCAGCCTTCCGGGACGGGTTTTTTGCCCGGTCTGATCCATCCTTCCAACACCTGCGGTTACGCCGAAGACACGGATTGCTCGAAATAGGGCCTGGCGCTGCCGCCCGGGAGCGGCCCGCCCCGAGGACGCGACGGAAGCTGGGCGAGCGATGCTCACGGCCTGTGGTCGCCGGGGCGTCCGGAAGCGCGTAGCGCCGGGGAAAAAGGTCCCGCGAAGGGTCTGGACGATGCGAAGGCGAAGGGGTCAGATCATTTCGCCTGGACCGTCGATGACCGCGTCCATGGCGGTGACGGCCATGATGGCGGGCGCTGCCTGGGAGGCGGCGAACACTGGGTTTTGCAAACGCAGCTTGACGTTTTCGTATTCCTTGAAAAAGTCCCGCCTGACCAGGTCGATTTCCTTGCGCCGCAATGATTTGCCGTTTTTCCTGGCCGGGGAAAGGGATATCTCGACGTCCCCGGAGCGCGCTTCCATGGCCATGATGCTGACGATGAGCCGATGTTCCTTATGCTCGAACCAAAGCATGGGCGAAGCGGCGATGGTTTTTCGTTTCCAGCCCGGCATTACGGAGATGTATTGCAACACCGCGTCAGGTTTGAGCAGATAGTCCTCAGGAGTTTTGCGACCAGTCATAGCGTCCCTGTTTCATTAGATTTTTGTAGAAGATAGCGCAAGCCGCCGTAAAAGTCATTCCCGTTTCAGGCGGTTTTTCGTCATGAGGACGAGAATGGGGCAGGTGGCGGCAGGAAAAAATCCGTCGCGTGCGCAAGGGAGCGCCTCGAAGCGTGCTTATGGACCTTTGCCCTTGCCTATTTCCATGACTTTGCTATGAATACATGCTATTATATTGACGACTGTGAATATCAAAGAGCTGAAGTTGGCCTGGCCGGCGCAATGAGGCATACAGGTAGGCATGGTGGATAACAAACGAAAGGCTGTGGCGCGATTTTTTTTGCACTGGAGAGTGATATGCGTCCTTGCCTTGTTTCCCTGCCTTACCAGCGCGCAACTATCCGCGCAAGCAACGCCCTATCGTGTTTTTATCGTCCAAAGCTACAGCGCCAAGTACATATGGGCCCGAGAAGTGAGGGATGGGATAGAAGAGGCTTTCGCGGGAGCGAACGTCGAATACGAAAGTTTCTCTCTCAACGCGCGGCAAGAGCCTGACGCGGAAAGCTTGCGGATCGCTGCCATGAAGGCGTTCGAAGCGATACAGCGTTTCAACCCGCAGGTGATCATCGCGGCGGACGACGCCGCCCAGGAATATCTTGTCACTCCATATTTAAAGGGAAAATCTGACTTTCAGGTCGTCTTTTGCGGGGTCAACGCGCCTCCCTGGCGCTATGGCTATCCGGCGGACAATGTCACGGGCGTCAGGGAGCGCTGGCATTTTCGCGAAGCCATCGCGCTTTTGAAGATCATCATGCCCGGGATTCCCTCCATCGCCTTCCTGACGGACTCCTCAGACACAAGTTTCCATCTGTTGGAGTCTCTTCATGAGGATTTGAGCGCGCATGGACCGTTCGCCATCCCGATCTCGCGGATTGATCAAGTCTCCACCGTCGGGGGGTGGCTTGAAAAGATCAAGGAATACCAGTCAACGGAGAGCTCCCTCGCGTATGGTCTTTACAACGGACTGGCCGACGACATCACCGGCGAAACGGTTCCTTCGGACAAGATCATGCGGGAAACGGACGCCATCGATAACTTGCCTTCACTGGGTTTTTTCGAAAACATTAAAAAATACGGGGTGCTTTGCGGCGTGCTCGAGTCCGGTCAGGAACAGGGCTATCTCGCAGGAAAAATGGCGCGCCGGATTCTGGAGCAAGGCCTCGTCGCGGGAACGGTTCCAATGGAAATCAACGTCAAGGGAACGGTATTTCTCAATTTGCGGGCTGCTGAACGCCTGGGGTTGCGCATTCCCTATGAAATCATAGAGGCTGCGGGAGTCGTCATTCAATGAAATCGTTTTTCCGCTCCCTGTTCGACCGAACGGTTTTTCCCGTCATGC
Source organism: uncultured Desulfovibrionaceae bacterium (assembly GCA_937934715.1). Classification (GTDB taxonomy): domain Bacteria; phylum Desulfobacterota; class Desulfovibrionia; order Desulfovibrionales; family Desulfovibrionaceae; genus CALGYO01. The sequence continues at coordinate 112,391 of CALGYO010000025.1, forward strand.
TCGTCGTGTCGTGCGGCTTGGTCTTAAGCACTCTGGTGGCCTATTTCCACGCCAAGACAACGGTTGAAACGCTGGCCGTCGGGCGTTTGGATCAGAATCTCTTCTTTTTGGACAAATCCGTTTCCAGCAGGATCAACGACGTCATCTATCAGCTCAATTTATGGACGAAGGAGGACGTCTTCCGGTTTGCGCTCGAGGATTCCTATCTGGGACGTTCCGCACGCGAGGCGGCGACGCGCCGGTTGTCCGCAAGGCTTATCGGCGGCGCTTTCAATAGGATCAACCTGGCCAACAGGAGGGGAGAGATTCTGGCAGGCACAGACCCGGGCGTGATCGGCGCGTTTACCATCGCCGACCGGGAGTATTTCAAAAGAGCGATTCGTGGAGAGGTCTTCATAGAGACCATCTCGTCCGGACGGTTCAACGGACTGCCCATTTTAATCATCGCCGCTCCGGTGAAGAACGAGAACGGGGCCATCCTTGGGGTTTTGCTCGCGATCATGGAAACCGCGAGCTTCGGACAGACCATGCTCGAGGGCGTGCGGCCGGGGGAGGCGGACAGCGCCTATATCCTGAATCCCGAGGGCAAGACCCTGGCGCATGCGGGAGGTTCGTCCGATTTCGACGTTCCCGCCAAAACCTTGGTCAGGATATTGAACGCCTCGGACAAGACCGAGGACATGGTCGTTTCCGATAATGGTCCCGATCGCATCGTCATGACGCGAAAGAATCCGTTGACCGGATGGATTCTGGCCCTTGAGGCGGACGCCCAAGAGGTGATGCGCCCGGCGTCCCATCTCGCCGCGCTCAGCGCGGCCATTTCCGCCGGAACCATCCTTCTGGTCGTTTTTTTCCTCGGCGCCTTGCGAAAAGCCATCAAGGATTTGCGGCGGTCCGAGCGCAAGGCGCGAACCCTGACCGAGGCCAGTCCCGTGGGCATTCTGACCCTGAGCGACAACGGCGCGCTTACCTACATGAACAGCTGGGCGCGGCGCATTTTCGGGCTGAATCAGGGTGGGAAGGCAACTCTTCCGGATACTCTTCCTCTGGAGAACAAATCTGGAGAGGCCATAAATATCAGCGCCTTGGCCTTTGACGCCGCTTCCGTCGACGGAGGGATAAAAACCGGCCTGTTCGCCTGGGGAATCGCCCGGGGCGGTGACAAGCGGGCCCTCATCCTGAACGTGGCCCGGCTCTCGCCGTCCGAAGCGGTCGTCACCATGGAGGATGATACGGACCGCCGGTTGTCCGAGGATCGTTTGCGTCAGTCCGAGGAGAAATTATCCCGGATATTTGATCTGGCCCCGGAATGCATCCTCATCACGAGGGTGTCGGATGGAATCGTTTTGCGTGTGAACAGCTTTTTTGAAAAGCTGACCGGATATTCCCAGGAGGCCCTGGAAGGGAAATCGCCGCTTGATCTCAATCTTTGGTTTGAGCCGAAAGACCGGACGGTTTTATATGAGATGCTGCGCCGTGATGAGAAAGTCGATGATTTCGCTTTCAAAATGCGCGCCAATGATGGGCGCGTGCGGCAATGTCTTGTTTCGAGCCGTTTGCTGCATCTTTCCGGCGAACTGTGCGCCTTGAACATCATTCGCGACGTCACGGAACAGGTTCAGATGCGCGAAGTCATGATCCAGACGGAAAAGATGCTTTCCGTGGGCGGGCTGGCGGCGGGCATGGCCCATGAGTTGAACAACCCTCTTGGCGTCATTTCCATGTCCACGCAAAATCTCGAGCGCAGGCTCTCCGTCGATAATCCCAAGAATCGTCAAGCAGCCCTGGAATGCGATCTTGATCTGGATAATTTGGCGAAATACATGGAGAAAAGGGGAGTCGACGATTTTTTCAAGGCGATCCACGAAGCCAGCGGAAGGGCGGCGAAAATCATCAGGTCCATGCTGCATTTCAGTCAGTCCCGGGGGTCGGGGTGGGGCGCTTGCGATGTGAACGTCTTAATGGACCAAGCCTTGGAACTGGCCATGAACGAGTATGATCCCCAGCGCGGATTCGACCTGCGCAAGATCGCCATCTTCAAAAACTACGCCGTGGACCTGCCCTCTGTTCCCTGCAAGGATACGGAGCTGACCCAGGTTCTTCTCAATCTCATCAAGAATGCGACCCAGACCATGTCCGTCATGGAGCCGGGGAAAAAGCCCGAGTTGACGGTGGCGACCCGCCAGCATGGCGATGTGGTCAGGATCATGGTTTCCGACAACGGGCCCGGGATGAAGGAGGAGGTGCGCAAACGCGTCTTCGAGCCTTTTTTCACCACCAAGGCGCCGGGAGAAGGGACGGGGCTCGGCTTGTCGGTTTCCTATTTCATCATCACCCAAAAGCATGGGGGCCGCATTTACGTGGAATCCGAACCCGGCCGGGGGGCGTCGTTCATCGTCGAGCTGCCCATCGAAAAGAAGTAGCCGGGAATCCCCCCGTATGGCGGTGAAGGGCAAGAACGTTCGCACGGCGCCGTCATGCGTAGCTGATGATGTTTAAAAAAACAGCCTCCTCGGTAACAGCCCTGTATTCGTGGTCCACGTCCGCGTGAAACCGCAAGGCTTCTCCCGCCGAAATCCCGCGCCTCTCGTTTTCAACGAAAATCTCCATGGTCCCGCGCGTCATGACGACATGCTCGATCACGCCGGGCTGATGCGGCCCGGAGCGCTGATGATGATGGTTTGTCAGCGTGATCTCGAAGGTCTCCATGCGCGTGGCCGGATCGTACGGGAAGACGACTCTGACGCGCATGTCCGGATCGCCCGGAAATATCGATGCGGGCGCTTCTCGCGAAGCCGCATCCGTAAAGAATGATGAGAAGGAGATGTTCAGGCCGCTGGCGATCTTCCAGAGCGTGGCGATGGTGGGCGCGGATTCCCTTCGTTCGATCTGACCCAGCATGGCCTTGGACACGCCGGTGACCCGGGCGGTGGCATCCAGGCTCATGGATTTGGACTTGCGATAGGATTTCAGCCTGTTGGCGATGAGGGTCTTGAAATTGCCTGCGGACACGTTTTCTCCTTGTGCGTTTTAACGCACATTGGTAAGGGGCGTTTGTACGTTATAACGCACAAGGGCCCTGGCGCCAATCCCCGGTCCGGCCGGTCCGGCTGGTCCGGACGGGCGGTGATGCGCCGCTTCGATGTTCATGAAAACAGGAGAATACGTCATGGCGACCCTGAGTAAAAGCGCGCAACGGGTACAGGAGTATTTGTCGCGACAGGACGGGACGTACGAAGTCAGGGAGCTGTCGAGTTCGACGCGCACGGCCCAGGACGCGGCGGACAGCGTCGGTTGCGAGGTCGGCCAGATCGCCAAGTCGCTCGTTTTCGCCGAAGCCGGGACAGGGGAGCTGGTTCTGGTGATCGCTTCAGGCGCGAACCGGGTGGATGTGGGCAAGATCGAGGCGTCCGAAGCGCTGCGTTTGCGGCGGGCGGACGGAAACGCCGTGAAAAAGGCCACGGGATTCGCCATCGGCGGCATACCGCCCGTGGGACACGACAGGCCGCTGACCACGCTTCTCGACCGGGATCTGAAGAGGTACGAGACGATCTGGGCGGCGGCCGGGACGCCCCACGCGGTGTTTCGGCTCACGCCGGAAAAGCTGGAGCGGCTTACGGGCGGCCGCTGGCTCGATCTGCGCGAATAGAATCGGGAGCGTCCGGGGAAACCCCGCGCGCCCGGCGGCCGCTTGCGGGCGGGGAGCGGGGCGTTCGCCGGATGCGCCCACGGGTTGGTCCACGCCACGAAAAAGGGGTCGCGACATGTCGTCGCGACCCCGAAATTCTGGCGGAGAGGGCGGGATTTGAACCCGCGATAGAGGTCTACCCCCTATACTCGCTTAGCAGGCGAGCGCCTTCGGCCGACTCGGCCACCTCTCCGCGAAGAGGTGGAATACCCGGATACGCCGTCACGGTCAAGCCGCTGAAGCATTTTCTTGCAATCACGTCCCTCGCCGAACCTTCTCCTCTAACCCCTTGGACTTGAAAAAATTTTCCGTCAACCCGCTTTGGACTTTGACAGACCGCGCCTTGCGCGGATACATTTCCGCCTTCGGACAACGCTTTCCTCAAAGTAAGGAGTGGGGGGAATGAAAAAGTTTGCGCGCATGGAGCGCCTGCCTCCGTATGTTTTCGCGGTGGTCAATGAACTCAAAATGCAGATGCGCCGCAACGGCGAGGACATCGTGGACCTGGGTATGGGCAACCCCGACCTGGCCACGCCCCAGCATATCGTCGACAAGCTGGTCGAAGCCTCCTCCAAGGCCGTCAACCATCGCTATTCCGCATCCAAAGGCATTCAGGGGCTGCGCAACGCCATCGTCAATTGGTACAAGCGCCGTTACGACGTGGACCTCGACCCCAATACCGAGGCCGTGGTCACCATGGGCGCCAAGGAAGGCCTGGCTCACCTGGCCCTGGTCATGCTGAGCCCTGGCGACGTGGTCTTCGCCACAGATCCGGCCTATCCCATTCATCCGTATTCCTGCATCATCGCCGGGGCGGACGTGCGCCGCATCCCCATCTCCTGCGACCGGGATTTCTTCGAGGATCTCCTGAGCGCCACCAAGCAGACCTGGCCCCAGCCCAAGCTTCTGATCATCTCCTATCCGCAAAATCCCACCACGGCCGTGGCGGACATCCCGTTCTTCGAGAAGATCGTGGATTTCGCCAAGGAACACGACATGATGGTGGTCCACGACTTCGCCTACGCCGATCTCGGCTTCGACGGCTACAAGCCGCCGAGCTTCCTCCAGGCCAGAGGCGCCCGGGACGTGGGCGTGGAATTCTTCTCGCTCTCCAAAAGCTATTCCATGGCCGGTTGGCGCGTGGGCTTTTGCTGCGGCAACAAGGAAATGATCCACGCGCTCACCCGCATCAAGAGCTATCTGGACTACGGTATCTTCCAGCCCATCCAGATCGCCGCCACCGTGGCCCTAAACGGCCCCCAGGAATGCGTGCAGGAGATCGTGGACGTCTACCAGGACCGCCGCGACTGCCTCATCGAGGGCCTGAACCGCATCGGCTGGGACGTGCCGCCGCCCAAGTCCACCATGTTCGTGTGGGCGAAAATCCCCGAGCCCTTCGCCAAGATGGGATCGGTGGAGTTTTCCAAGCACCTTCTGAAGGAAGGCAAGGTGGCCGTGTCGCCGGGCCTTGGATTCGGACATTTCGGCGACAGCCATGTACGCTTCGCCCTGGTGGAAAACCGGCATCGGACCAACCAGGCCATTCGCGGCCTGAAAAAGGCGCTTTCAGGATGAACCCCGTCCCTGGAAAACCCCTGCGTTTGGGTCTGGCCGGACTCGGCACCGTCGGTTCCGGCCTTGTTGAAATCCTGGCGGAAAACGCGGACTGGATTCGAAGGCGTCTGGGCAGGGATATCGTCCTGTCCAGGGTCCTGGTCCGGGACGCGGCCAAGCCGCGCGCGGCTGTTCTCGAGCCCGGAACCAGGCTGACCACCCGGCCGGAGGACCTGACGGACGACCCGGACATCGACGTGGTGGTCGAACTCATGGGCGGCCTGGGCGCGGCCAAGGCCTTGATCACCCGCGCCCTGGAGTCCGGCAAGCACGTGGTCACGGCCAACAAGGCGCTTCTGGCCGAATGCGGGCCCGAGCTTTTCGCTCTGGCCAGCGCCAAGGGGCTGGGCCTGTACTACGAGGCCAGCGCCGCCGGGGCCGTGCCCGTGGTCCAGACGCTCAAGGAATCCCTGGCCGGGAACAGGATCAAGAGCATTCTCGGCATCCTGAACGGCACGGCCAACTATATCCTGACCAAAATGGCCGAACAGGGGCTGGAATTCGACACGGCGCTCAAGATGGCCCAGGAAAAGGGCTACGCCGAGGCCGATCCCACCTTCGACATCGAAGGGCTGGACGCCGCCCACAAGCTCATCGTGCTCATCCGGCTGGCCTACGGGCGCAACTATCCGCTGAGCCGTCTGCCCGTGGAAGGCATCTCCGGCGTCACGCCCCTCGACATGCGCATCGCCCGGGAGTTCGGCTACCAGATCAAGCTCATCGGCCATGTGCGCGAGGAGAACGGACGCCTGGACGCCGGCGTGCATCCCAGGCTCGTCAGCAACGAGTACCTGCTGGCCAGCGTGCAGGGGGCCTTCAACGCCGTGCGCATCGAGGGCAACGCCTCCGGTCCCATCGTTCTGCACGGCAAGGGCGCGGGCGGACGGCCCACGGCCAGCGCCGTTCTGGCGGATATCATGGCCCTGGCCCAGCGTTCCCAGTGCCCCAACAACTCGGGATTTCCCGAAGCCGTCCTGCCGGACGCCGAAATCTTCGACCCGGCCGAAGCGGTCTGCCGCCATTACATCCGCTTCAACGCCAAGGACCGGCCTGGCGTCATGGCCGCCATTTCCAAGGTCATGGCCGATCAGGACATGAGCATCTTCCAGGCGGTGCAAAAAAGCGAACCCGAGATGGGCTACGTGCCCATCGTCTTTTTGACCCACAGCGCGCCGCAAAAGGCTGTGGACAATGTGATCGCCGCCCTCGACGAGTCGGCGTTCCTCAAACCCCCGACCGTGCATTTCAGGGTGTTGTAGAAAGCGGGCCGGGCGCCCGGAGGAACCGGGCGGCCCTGACGGACCGGGATAGCCCGGGGGCGCCGGGGCCATACGGACGTGACCGCCGGAGGTTCCATGAAAGTGTTGTTTCTCATCGCGGACGGCATGGGTGATTGGCCGCTGGAGGAACTGGGCGGCGCCACGCCGCTCCAGGCCGCCTTGACCCCCAACATGGACAGACTCGCCCGCGAAGGCGTGACCGGATTGTGCCTGACCGTGCCGGAGCACATGCCTCCCGGGTCGGACGTGGCCAACATGTCCCTGCTCGGCTTCGATCCCGCCAAATGGCACACCGGCCGGGGTCCCATCGAAGCCGCCGCCATGGGCCTGGCCCTGGACGACGACGATCTGGTCTACCGCCTCAATCTCGTCACCGTGTCGGAATTTTCCAACAGCGGCAAGATGCTCGATTATTCATCGAGCCATATCGCCACGGACGCCGCCCGCATCCTTATCGAGGACCTGCGCGACCATTGCCTGCCCGACGGTTTCGCCCTGTTTCCGGGCGTGCAGTACCGGCACATCCTGGCGCACAAGCACGCCGCCAAGAGCTTCGAGGCCGGTCTTGACGTGCGCCCGCCCCACGACATCACCGGCAAGCCCATCGCCCCGGATCTCGACGTCTTCGCAAAAAGTCCGCCCCTGTGGGAGTTCGTCTCCCGAAGCGCGGAACGTCTGGAGGGCTCCGGGAACCCCACCAAGGCCAACGCCGTCTGGCCCTGGGGGCAGGGCGGCCCCCTCAACCTGCCGGGTTTTTTCGAAACCTTCGGCCTGCGCGGGGCGGTGGTTTCCGCCGTGGACCTGGTCAAGGGTCTGGGAAGGGCTTCGGGCATGGAAGTGATCGAGGTCGAGGGCGCCACCGGCCTGCTCGATACCAACTACAAGGGCAAGGTGGAGGCGGCGCTTGAATTTTTGACGCGGGGCGATTTCGTTCTCGTCCACCTGGAAGGGCCGGACGAGTGCGGTCACGGCGGGCTTATCGAAGACAAGATCGAGGCCATCGCCCGGTTCGACAAACAAATCGTGGGACCGCTTCTGGCGGGGCTTGAGGGTCAGGAAGCGGCCATTCTGTGCGCCTGCGACCATTTCACCCCCATCGCCGTGCGCACCCATACCAAGGACCCCGTGCCGTTCCTTTTATGGGGTCCGGGCGTCTCCTCCTGCGGGGTGTCGGCCTTTACCGAGGAAACGGCGGCGGGCACCGGCCTGTATATCGACGAGGGGCACATGCTGTTGCCCTGGACGCTTGAGCGTCTCGGACTAGCGGGGAAGTGAGCATGATTCTGGATCCCGGCGCGTTTCCCGTCCCGGATTCCTGGCTGCGGTTCCGGGTGTCCTATGGGGAAACCGACCGTATGGGATACGCCTATTACGGGCATTATCCCCATTGGTTCGAAAAATGCCGCAGCCAGTTCATCCGCGAGCGCGGTCTCGGCTACGACGAGGTTGAGGAGCGCGGCGTGTTGCTCCCCGTGCGCGACATGAGCATCCGCTACATGCGGCCCGCCCGGTATGACGAGGAAGTCGCCGTGCGCGCGGCGGTGAGCGTTTGGGGAAAGGCCTCCATCACCTTCGTCTACCAGGTTTTCGGCCCTCCGGATTGCGAAACCCTGTTGTGCGCCGGCATGACCCTGCACGCCTGCGCAAACCGTCAAGGCAAGCCCATTCCCGTTCCCGCTTGGCTTCGTGAAGCCATTCGCGGCGGCTGATCCGTTTCGCCATCCCCCTTTTTTTTCACAACCCAGTTTACGCGAGGTTTTTGCGACATGTTTTTGGATTTTCACACCCACGCCTATCATCCCAAGATAGCGCACAAAGTGGTGGCTCAGCTCGAAAGGCATTACGGCATCCCGCCGGTCGGAACCGGCGAACTCGAGGATCTCTTGACCATGATTCGCAAGGCGGGCCTGGACAAGGCGGTCATTCACGGCGCGGCCACCGCGCCCGCCCAGGTCATTCCGGCCAACAACTGGGCCATTTCCCTGCAGCGCGACCATCCCGAGGTCTACGCCTTCGGCACCCTGCATCCGGGCTACGAGGATTTCGAAAGCGAACTGGACCGGCTGGAACATGCCGGAATCACGGGTATCAAATTTCATCCGGATTTCCAGGGATTCCGTCTGGACGATCCCTTGCTGAAGCCCATTTTCGAAGCGATTTCCGGCCGGTTCACGGTCATGTTCCATGTGGGCGACCGCTTGCCGCCCGAGCAAAACCCCTCCTGTCCCCTCAAGCTGGCCGCCATCCTGCGGGATTTTCCCGGCCTGACCGCCATCGCCGCCCACATGGGAGGATATCTGCACTGGGAGTACGCGCTGACCCATCTGGCCGGAAAAAACGTGTTCATCGACACCTCAAGCACCTTGTCTTTCATCGATCCCGCCCTGTTGCGGGCGCTTTTCGACAAACATCCCATGGACCGCATTCTTTTCGGCAGCGACTATCCCTTGTTCGATCCGGGCGAGGAGCGCGTCAAGCTGCAGCGCATGATGCGCTTTTCGGATGCGGACATGGAGCGGCTGCTTTCTTCCGGCGCCGGGCTCGTCGACCGGCGTGCGGCCTCGGATGCGGCCTGAGTATGGCTCGTTAATTGAATTGAAATGGTATATAATTAAGCATAGGCTCTACGGCGACGGTTCGCATATTGCCTGTAACGACAACGCGGGAAGAAGGAGCGGGCGGTCCGCTCCCGTATCCTGAACGAGGATCGTATGCGCATCAAAACGCGGCTTATCGTCTCTGTTTTAGCTATCTTCCTCATAACCGTCTGTATGTTCGCGGCCACCTGGATCAGCTCCGTCAGCCAAAAAACCGATGCCCTGGAGATCAATCTGGCGGGGCGCCAGCGCATGCTGGCCCAGAAGATCGCCAAGATCGCCCTGCACGCCGGATTCGTGTCCTCGGATCAGGAAAAAAGTCAGGCGGGCGAACTCATCAATGGGCAGATCCGCATTTTCGAGCAGACGCTGAGCGCGCTGGCTCAGGGCGGCGAGGCGCCAGCCACGCTCAAGGCCGGCGGGGCCATGGTCCGCTTGCCGGCGCCGTCCCGGGAGATAGCCGACGCGCTTGAGGGCGTCCGGCTGACCTGGAACTCCTTCAAGCAAACGGTTGACAAGGCCCTGGCCGGGGATGCGTCCGCCTCTTCCGGTCTGGCCGGTGAAACGGACGGGGTCGTGGCGGCCATGGACGCGGTGGTCGGCCGGATGGCCGATGATTCCGAGGCCAAGGTCACGATGCTTCTTTCGGTCCAATTCGTGGGCGTCCTTTTGGGAGCGGTCCTTTGCGCGCTGATCATGTGGGGCATGCGGCGGGACATGATCGCTCCCCTGGAAGCGTTGCGCCGGTTCACCGGGCGCGTGGCCAAGGGCGACATGGACGCCGGGATCGAAGGCGAATTCAAGGCGGAATTTCTCGAATTGAAGGATTCCGTGTCCGCCATGCTGGCGAGCCTGCGCAAGACCATGGACGCGGCGGCGCAAAAAGGCGAGGAAGCCCAGGCGAGCGCGCTAAAAGCCCAGGAATCACTGCGTCAGGCCAAGGAACAGGAAACCAAGACCGCGCAAGCCCTGGAGAAACTCTCCATGGCCGCGCACAAGGCCCAGACCATTTCCGAGAACTCCTCATCCACGGCGGCCCGCCTGTCGGAACAGGTGGAGCAGGTCACCCAAGGGGCGGGCGTGCAGCGCGACCGCATGACCGAAACCGCCGCCGCCATGCGCGAAATGAACTCCACGGTCATGGACGTGGCCAGAAACGCGTCCCAGGCCGCCCAAAGCGCCATGCGCGCCAGGGAAAGAGCCCAGACCGGAGCCGAAGGCGCCCAACGCGCCGCCGCCTCCATCGACCGTATCCAGCGTCAGATCATTTCCTTGAAGGAAAGCATGGGCAAGCTCGGCGAGCAGGCCGACGGCATCGGACACGTCATGAACGTCATCTCCGACATCGCCGACCAGACCAATTTGCTGGCGCTTAACGCCGCCATCGAGGCGGCCCGGGCGGGCGAGGCGGGACGCGGCTTCGCGGTGGTGGCCGACGAGGTCAGAAAGCTGGCCGAAAAGACCATGTCCGCCACCAAGGAGGTGGGCGAAGCCGTCGAGAGCATCCAGTCCCAGGCCCAGCGCAATATCGAAGCGGTGGAGGCGGCCGCCGAGGACATCGTGGAAAGCGCCGGCGCGGCCCGGGAATCCGGCAGCTTCATGGAAGAGATCGTCGGCATCGTGGAGGAATCCGCGCGGCAGGTGGAATCCATCGCCGCCGCCTCGGAAGAGCAGTCCGCCGCTTCCGAGGAGATCAACCGCGCAGTGGACGAGGTGGACCGCATCGCCACACAGACCGCGGATGACATGATCCAGGCGGCCCGGTCGGTGGATGCGCTGTCCGCGCTTGCGGAAAGCTTGCGCGTCGTCATCCATGAAATGAGCGGGGATGAGGAACGCACGGCGCCGTTTGCGGCTCGCGTTGTCCCTGCCGCATCCAGGCCCCGCGCCTTGGGGGAAGACCGGAAGAGCGCGCCGGCCGGATCAGCCCTGATGCCGGCTTCGAGAAAGGCGCTTCCGGCGAAGGCGCCCGCCAAGGCGCTGACCGCGGGGACGTCCGCCGGCAAAGCGAGGCCCGGCGGCGCGCGCTCCATGGCGAAGCCTGCCGCCGCAAAGCCCTCCCTTTCCCACGCCAAGGGAAATGGCGATATGATCGAGTGGAACGACGATCTTGTACTCGGCATCCGGGAAATCGACGAACAGCACAAGACGCTGGTGAACATGATCAACGCCCTGCATAAGGCCATGCGTTCGGGCAAGGGGTCGACCGTATTGACCGATCTTGTGGACAAGCTTGCCGAATACTCCGTGTACCATTTCTCCGCCGAGGAGAAACTCATGGAAAAATGCGGGTATGGCGGTCTGTTGAACCACCGGGGACAGCACGAACGGTTCGTCAAGAAGGTTGAGGAATTCGACCGCGAACTGCACGAAGGCAAGGCGGCCGTCACCAATGAAGTCATGGTGTTCTTGAAGGATTGGCTGGTCAACCATATCCAGGGAACGGACCGGAAATACGCGCCGTTTCTCAAGGAACACGGCATGCATTGATCCCCTCCGCTTTTCCGGTCTTTGCTTTTAAGGCGTGGATCATGTCCACGCCTTTTTTTCGCTGCGAGACCAGGGAGAATCCGCGCCGCGCGTCACGGACATATTACCCCGGACGCGCGTATTCCGGCCACCGTCTTGCGGCGCAAGGCCTTTTCTGAAATCATCGAACCGCTTCTTGGCCGGGGCGCGAGTCCCGTCGCCGCCAATGGCCCGTAAAGGAGGCCCTTATGGACGCGTTTCGATTCTCCCTCACTCCCGAAGAAAAAACGTTTTTGAAAGATCTGGTCCTGTACGCCATCACGTCCCGCCTGCGGGGAGAAAAAGCCAGGGCGCCCGAGCCGCCCACGCAAACCCTCGGGGCCAGATACGGCGCCTTCGTGACCCTGAAACGCAACGGCCGCCTGCGCGGCTGCATCGGTCACATCATCGGCGACTCTCCCCTGGTGGAAACCATCTTCGACATGGCCCGGGCCGCGGCGTTCGACGATCCGCGATTTCCGGAGCTCACCGCCTCGGAGCTTGACGGTCTGGAAATCGAAATTTCCATTTTGAGCCCGCTCGTCCCCTGTCCCGATCCTTCCGAGATCGAAGTGGGGCGGCATGGCCTTCTTATCCAGCAAGGCCTGCGCCAGGGATTGCTCCTGCCCCAGGTGCCCATCGAGTGGGGCTGGGACAGGGAGACCTTTCTGCGCCAGACCTGCCACAAGGCCGGACTTGCGCCGGATGCCTGGAAAGACCCGGCTTCCCGGATATTCTGGTTCGAGGCCGAGGTGTTCTAGGCCGGGCCGGAGGATTCCGCCTCAGGGCCGGGGCTTGCTCCTGGCGGCCAGGAGGCCGAGTTCGTCGAGATAGGCGTCCATGCCGTACAGCAGGATGTCGTTGTGTCCCGCCCGGGGAACGGCGAGAAAGGTCTTGGCTGTCGAGGGCGAGGCCTTAAACAGCGCCCTGGCGTCGGCAAGGGGAATGATTTCGTCCTCCTCGGCGTGGATGACGGCCAGGGGCTTCTCCCAACCGGCCATTTTTTCCAGATTGCCGAAACCGTCGGCTTCCCCAAGACCCAGGGCGTCAGGGTCCAGTCCCAGGCGTTCGAGCAGGGGCAGGGTGAAGGCGAAGCCGCTTTCGATGACCAGACCGTCGATTTCCTCTTTTCTTTTTTCCGCAAGCTCCAGGGCGCAGGCGCTCCCCAGGGAACGGCCCATGACGAGGACGCTTCCCGAGGCGCCGCATTCGCGCAACCCTTGCATCACCGCGTCGAACAGGGCGAGGCTGTCAAGGAAAAGCGCCGCCACGCCGGGCTCCCCGGTGGAAAGCCCATAGCCCCTGTATTCCGCGAACACGACGTTCAGGCCCGCGTCGAGAATTAACGGGGCGATTTCGTCGTAGTCCGAGACGATTTCTCCATTTCCGTGGAAAAACACGATCACCGGCGCGGCCAAGCCGTTCAGCCAGAAACGCGCGTGCAGGCGCGCGCCGTCCGGCGTTTCCACGAAGGCGTCCCGCTCGGAAACCGGCCGTCCAGGCGTTCCCGCCGGGTCCGGGCGTGGATGAAAGATGCGGGCCAGGGCCTTGGGGACGTCCAGGGGATGGGGCGCGCCGTTTGGCGGACTCATGATGCGGACCTCGTTTTTTGGGGGATCGTTTGGACTCGGCGAGGAGGCGGAGCGCCCGGAATCGGCTCTTCCGAGGACCGCCGGAGCGGTCAGGGCGAGCGCGATGAGCAGGACGAGGGCGACGCCGGACCTCCATCGCCCGGCGAATCCTTCGGGCCGTCCCTTGTGCCGCGCATGTTCTTGCATGCCTCACCCTATCCCCAGGCTTGCGCCCGCGCAATCCGATACGAGCGTTCGTTGGATCGCGTCATGCCTGATTCTCCCTAAAATGACGAATAGTCGTGATTATTATTGCGAACCGAGAAGCCCTCCGTCAGGGGTGTTTTGATAATTCTTTTTATTACGGAAGGATATCAGGAATGGCCGGGTTGGTCTGAATCTCGCTTTGACCGATGCGTACCCGATCAACCACGCAGACAGGAGTCATGATCATGAGACGCATCGCCCTTTTCGCCTTGATCGCCGTTGTGGCGTATTTTTCCTATCCTTTCATGCAACCCGCCATGAGTCTGGCTGACGGCCAGGACCGGCCGGAACGGGTGAGATCGGTGGAGAAGGGGGAATTCATCAAGCTGGCCGAGGCCAGCTCGCGCCTGCGCCGGGAAGCGGCCGCCGCGACCTTTGATTTCCCCGATCCCAAGCCGGAAGCGGTGTTCACGGTGGCGCGCTAGCGTGGCGACCCTGTGGCATAGCACCATATGCAATGGTATAACAATAAATATATCAGCATGTTGCCTCCAAAAATATTGGAGGAGTGATCTTCGAGGGCCCGGCGTGAGGAGGCGACGCGAGGACTGGCGTAAGGCGGAAGAAACGTCTGGAACATTGAATCGGGCCAAGAACAATCAGGGCTTGGCGGATTGGGCGCAACGCGGATAACTTCGCCCCGCGTATACGATAGAGCGGCGGCGCCTCAGGGCGCCGCCGTATTTTCTTGTTCAGGCGTAATGAGACGCGTTTGTCATTGCAATCGCTGAAAAAAAGAGTATTATATACTATGCGTAACAGTCCAGGATGCGTGTTTTCGCTTATAACAAGGAGATCGGCATGAGAACGGCCAAAATAGCGTTGTTTGCGATCCTTGCGGTCTTTGTGCTTACTGGTTCGTGCTTGGCCGCCCAGGCGGAAAAACCCTCGGGCAAGGTCACCATCGAAAGCAAATCTTTTGCGTTCGGCATCGGCTGGAGCTGGGGCGACGGGAAACTTACCTACAAGGGGAAAACCCATTCCTTTTCCATTGATGGATTGAGCGTGCTCGACGCCGGCTATTCCAGCATGAGCGCCGTGGGCGACGTCTTCGGCCTGAAAAAGCTGTCGGACTTTTCCGGCACTTACACCGCGATCGAGGGCGGCGTGGCCATCGGCGGCGGCGAAGCGGCCCTGGTCATGGAGAACCAGAACAAGGTGCGCATCAAGCTCACCGCCACCCAGCAGGGCGTCAAGTTGACCATCGGTCCCAAGGGATTGACGATAAACCTCAAGTAACGCCTGAACAAACCGGACTCGACGGACGCGGGCGCCGCGCCGGGAGCGCGGACAAGGCGGCGTTGCTCGGGAAGTGAATGGTTGGGGATAATCGTCTTCGAACCACGCATGCCGCGGATTCGAGGGCGTGACGGTAAGGATGGGAAGGCCGGACGCCGAAAGGCGTCCGGCCTTCCCGGGAAGATCAAAGGAAGGGCGATGCCATCCGTGGAACTTGAAACCTATGTGGACAAGCTGCCGTGCGCCTGCTCGCCGGGGCGGCCCGGACGCAAGGCCGCCGCGTTCAACGCGCTGCTTTTCGACCTGAAAAAGGATCGCGCGCAAGACCTGGTCTTCTCCATCTACGCCTTGAATCTGCATTTCCAGCGTTTCAAGGAGAGTCCCGTCCTGCGGCGGATTCTTCAGGAAGAGGGACATGGGGCGCTGCCCGTGACCCTTATTAACGGCGAACCGTTTTTCAAGGGCCGCTTCCCGGACCGGGCTGAACTCGACGAAGCCCTCGACCGGGTTCAAAAGCTCTTGCCGGGCGGGAAGGAAATGCGGCCTGATGGCGGGTAAGCCTTGTATTTCCTACCCTATGCGCGTATATCGTAAAAGCGCGATTCAGGATGCATAACGGCCTTTTGGCCACAGCTTGTGAGACGCGGGCGGCGACGATGGCAAAGACGAACATCCTGCTTGAATCCGGTACGAATGAACTTGAAATCGTAGAGTTTTTTCTGGACGAATCGCTTCCGTCGGGAAAGACCTATACCGGCTATTATGGCGTGAACGTGGCCAAGGTGCTTGAAATCATTCGCCTGCCCAAGGTCACCGAACTGCCCAACGTCCCGCACCCCTGCGTCATGGGCACCTTCAATCTCCGCGACAAGGTCATCCCCCTGGTGGATCTGTGCGCCTGGCTCGGCAAGCAGCGCGCGCCCAACGACGCCTACAAGGTGGTGGTCACGGAATTCAACAACGTGATCAACGCCTTTTTGGTCACGGGCGTCACGCGCATCCATCGCTTGAGCTGGGAGCAGATCGTTCCGCCGGACATCCAGGTGCAGCGGTATTCGGCGGACTCGGTCACGGGCGTGGTCCAGTTGGAGAACCGGGTGGTTTTCATCCTGGACATGGAAAAGATCGTGGGCGACCTCAACCCGGATCTCGCCCTCAAGGAACTCAACGTGGAGGAGTTCATCGAGGAGCACAAGGAAGAGCCGGACAAGGACATGGTCTTCAAGACGCTCATCGCGGACGATTCCACCACCATCCGCCGGATGATCGGTTCTTCCCTGGAAAAGGCCGGGTTCGAAGTGACCCGAACCATAAACGGCCGCAAGGCCTGGGAACAGCTCGAGAACTGGAAAGAGCAGGCCGCCGCCGAAAACAGGCCCATCACGGATTTCGTGCACATCGTGGTCTCGGACATCGAAATGCCCGCCATGGACGGGCACAGCCTGACCAAGCGCATCAAGGAGGATCCGGTTTTCAAGCGGCTGCCGGTCATCCTTTTCTCCTCGCTCATCACCGACACCTTGCGCCACAAGGGCGAGGCCGTGGGCGCGGACGACCAGATTTCCAAACCCCAGATGAAGGGCTTGGCGGAAAAGGCCCGCTTTTTGGCCTACCGCAATCTCACCTCCCGCGAATTCGATTAGCCTCTCGGCCCTCCGATACGCGTACGCGCCTTTTGAGGGGAAGACGCCGGATAGCCGGTTGCACGCTAACGTCTCCTCTTTTCATGGGACGCCCTCGCGCGGTGTCCCATGAGCCCAGGGCGTTGGCGGACGTCGCGTACGCTTGACGCGGCCAGGGCGCTTGTGCGGCGTCCCGAAAAAAACGGTGGTATTACTCGGAGCGGAAAAGGCTTAACAGCCCGCTCCGGCGGCATTCGCCGCTGGCCCCGCTACGCGTTGCCGTTCTTATAACTTCGAGCAACAAAATGTTACCCATTTTGTGTTCTCAGTAATATGTTCAAAGAAGAAATGGGCTCAGCGTCATGCGGCATCCATGAAGAACGCAGGCTTTCTTCGAGGACGAGAGGCTAGGGGGATGGGGCGGCCTTCGCCCGGTCGCGGCAATAGGCCGTGATGGCGTCCGCCACGGCACAGGCGATGCGCGACCTGCGTTCGGGATCGGTCAGCGCCGTCTCCTCGTCGCGATTGACGATGATTCCGCATTCCAGGAGCACGGCGGGCATGCGCGCATCGTAGAGCACGCGCAGGCCGTCGTAGCGGTACACGCCGTTTTCCTTGTCGAGAAGCTCCCGGTTCTCTCCCTTGATCTTTTCCGCATGATGCAGGGTGGGCGACAGCCCCTGGTCGCGCAGAGCCTGGCCCATGCGTTCGGCCAGATCGAAACTGTCCTCGAACCGGGCGTTTTTCCTGGAAACGAACAGGGAGTGACCGGAAAAGCGGTCGGCGTATTTGCTGGTTTTTCCCTGAAATTCCCATTTTTCCAGGTACTGGGACTGAACGGAATCATGGTGCACGGAGAGAAAGACGTCCGCTCCCCTGGCGTTGGCTCTGGCCGGGCGCTCGGCCAGGGAAAGGTCCTTGCCGTCTTCCTCTATGAGAGAGGCCTCGGCGAACCCGCGTTGCCTGAGTTCGTCCACAATGCGCTTGGCCATGGCCAGATTGAATGCGTACTCCGGGACGCCCCTGGCGCTCTGGGCGCCCGAGCGTTTTGGTCCGTGCCCGGCGTCCACGGCGATGACCAGCTTGGCGGGATCGCAGGGCTTGGACGCGCAATGGCCCAGGCCCGGCAGGAAACAAAGCGCAGCCAGCAGGAAGGACAGGGCGAGGCGCCGCCAGGGAAGGACGCGTTTGCGGCGCGTTCGCGAAATGCCTTGCGGGCGCGGACTTTTCATGATGCGGTAAGCCTAACCCAGGCGGTTCGCCTTGGGAAGACGGTTTTCCAGGAACGCGATTCGCCCTGGCCCCCGCGCGCTTGGCCGCGCCAATGGCTTCTGTGGCGGCTCGCCAGGCAAGGAAGGACGCGGATGGCCTGGTTTCGTCTGACCGGATGGATTGTATTCGCCCAGCTGTGCTTGGCTGGCGCCCTTTATGGAGGAGACATGCCCATGCCCCCGCGCCCCAATCCCATGCAAGGCGCCGTGTTCAAGGCCGAATCGTTGCCCCCCGGCGCGCGCGAGCGGATGACCGGAGTCTCCTGGCGCGAAAGGTGTCCCGTTTCCCTGGACGACCTGGCGCTTTTGACCGTGACCCACCTGGGATTCGACGGCAAACCCCATCAAGGCCTGCTCGTGGTCCACCAGGCCGTGGCTGGCGAGCTGCTCGCCATCTTTCGCAGTCTGTATTTGAAGGGCTACCCCATCGAGAAGATGCGGCTCATCGAGGACTACGGCGGCAGCGACGAGGCCTCCATGCGCGACGACAACACCTCGGCCTTCAACTGCCGCCCCGTGACCGGCGGAACTGCCTTTTCCAAGCATTCCTACGGATTGGCCATAGACATCAATCCGCTCTACAATCCGTATATTCGCGGAAACATCACGCTGCCTCCCGAAGGCGCGGCCTACGTGGATCGGTCCCTGGCGGTCAAGGGTATGATCCGCGCCAATGAGATCTGTCCCCGGGAATTCCTCGTTCGCGGCTGGACCTGGGGCGGGAACTGGGAAAGCCGCAAGGACTACCAGCATTTCGAGAAAGCGCTTCCCTGATCGCCCGTCTCAGCCTTTCCTCCATTTTTCCATGAACACGATGGTCAGTCCGTCATGAATGGGCTTTTCCCGGAAGACCGCGTAGCCGAGTTTGCCGTAAAGACGAAGCGGGGCCGCGCTTTTGTGGCCGGTGAAGATCTCGAAGCGTCCGGCCTCGGGAAAGCGCGACTCCAGCTCCCGCATGAGCGCCTCCCCGATTCCCCGGCGAAACAGCTCCGGGTCCACGGCCAGCCGTCCCACGTAACAGGTCCCGTCCCGCGCCACTCCCCGGACCGTCCCGGCGGGCCGTCCGTCGAGCCGGGCCAGGAGCACGCATTCCTCGGCCACCGCTCTTGCCGTGACCGCTTCCGGCTCGGTCAGGGGCGGCAGGGAATCGTCCGCGTAGAGCCTGGCTTCGCATAAAAAGGCCCGGCGCTGCAGATCGTGAACCGCCGCCGCGTCCTCGGCCCTGGCTCGCCTGATGGCAAGTTCCCCGGACATGCTAGAGCTTTTCTTCGACGGATTTGATTTTGGCCGTGATGCGTCCGGGTTCGGATTTTTTCGAATCCATGCGCAGGTACATGAGCGCCCGGTCCGAATCCCGGCGCAAGTCGTCGTGGCAGCGTTTGACCACGGCCATGACCTCGTCGTACTCGCCCTCGATGGTGGTGGACATGGGGCCGAACACGTAGTCCAGGCCGCTTTCCTTGATGATTTTTACGGCCCTGGCCACATACGGACTGAGGCTCGTTCCCTTGTCCATGGGGAAAATGGACAGTTCGATCAACACGCTCATACGATCTCCTTATTCCACGTTGAAGGTGACGGCGTCCATGCGTCCCTGGCCGTCGACCACGGCCAGGCGGCGCTTGCCCGGAACAAGCGGCAGGAAAAGCCGGTCGCCCGGCGCGCCTTTGGCCGCCAGCTCCCCGTCCAGGTACCAGTAGAGGGTTCCGGCGTCGGCGGCCGCGTCGGCCGTGAGCGCGATGCGCTGGAAGGCGGCCGGAACTCCCTGGCGCAGGCGGTAAGGGGTGTCCGGGCTCGGTGACGTGATCTTGGGCGGCTGGCCCGAGGCGGCCGGATCGCAGTCGGGACTGAGGGCCGGGGGCATGGCGATGGGGATGCCCATGGCCCGGCGCCAAGCGGTCAATTCGGCGGGAAAGTCCTCGATGACGGCGGAGACGGCGGGACGGGTCTCCAGGCAGCGCTGTCCCAGAAGGCGCAGCCCCGTCTCCTTGTCCACCAGGATGGCCTTGTGCAGGGAGCAGCGCGAAAGGCGGGTCCTGCCGGGAATGATCCGGATTTTGACCGTGCGTTCGCAGTGGGGTCCCGGCAGTTCGTGGCTTTCGGCGCAGACCTCGATTTCGCCGACGTCGAGCAGCGGGTCATCGGGAAAGCCCGTCTCCTCCACGCCGATGGCCCTAAACAGGTCGAAGAGGAGCGGTCCGGCGTTGACCGCCCCCGAGATGCCCTTGACCGGCGTTCCGTCCATGTTGCCCACCCAGACGCAGATGACGTACTCGGGCGAAAAGCCCACGGCCCAGGCGTCCCTGTGGCCGAAGGAGGTGCCGGTTTTCCAGGCCACGGCCGGAACGCCCCGGGCCCTTTCCCAGGAAAGCGGCAGGTCCGGCCGTTCCACCTTGGTCAGGATGTCCCGGGTCAGGCGGCAGGCTTCCGGCGAGAACAGGCGGATTCCCTCGGGCGCGGGATTTTCCAGGAGCAGACGCGGCGGGGCGTAGAGGCCTCCCGAGGCCAGGGCGGCGTAGAGGGCGGCGAGCGAGAGAGGCGTCACCTCGCAGCCGCCGAGAACAAGGCTCAAACCGTAATACGGGGCGGGTTTCGAGAGCGTGGTCAGGCCGCCGCGCCGCAAAAGTTCGTAGAACCGGCTCTGACCCAGGGCGTCCAGCAGCCGCACCGCCGGGACGTTCAAGGAATGGCTCAAGGCCTCGTCCGCCGTGACCCGGCCCCGGAAAAGGCCGTCGTAGTTCTTGGGCGCGTATCCCGCGAAGCTGACGGGTATATCCAGAAGATAGGATTGTGGGGCGATCAGTCCCAGATCGAAGGCCTGGGCATAGAGAAAGGGCTTCAGGGTGGATCCGGGCGAGCGGGCGATGAGCGCGCCGTTGATCTGTCCGTTTCTGGCGTCGTCGAAAAAATCCTCCGTTCCCACCATGGCCAGGATGTCCCGGGTCTTCACGTCCAGGATCACGGCGGCGGCGTTGGCGATGCCTTTGGACCGAAGCTCGCCCATGCGGCCGCGCACGGTTTCCAGGGCGATCTTGTGCAGCCGGGCGTCGAGCGTCGTGGCCACGATCATATCCCGGGCGTCGGCGCGAATGGCCAGATCGCAGAAATGCGGCGCCAGGAAGGGCGGACGCAGGCGCGAGCGCGGCAGGGGCGAATGTTTGGCCTCCTCGGCCTCGGCGGCTAAAATGGCCCCGCGCGCGGCCAGTTGATCGAGAACCAGGTCGCGCGCTTTTTTGGCGGCTTCCGGCCGTCGTACGGGATCGAACGCCGCCGGGGAGCGCGGGATGACGGTCAAGAGGGCGGCTTCCCCCAGGGACAACCGGTCCGGGGTTTTCCCGAAATACAAACGCGAGGCCGCGCCCACGCCCACGATATTGCCGCCGAACGGGGCCAGGTTCATGTAGATTTCGAGAATTTCCTCTTTGGTGAAGGCGCGTTCGAGCTGCAAGGCCCGAAAGGCCTCGCTGCATTTGGAGGCCAGGGTGCGCGGTTTGGGATCAGCCAGCCGAGCCGCCTGCATGCTGATGGTGGAGGCGCCCGAGACCACGCGGCCTGAGATGAGATTGGAAAAGGCCGCCCGCAGGATGGACAAGGGATTCACTCCCGGATGGGAGAAAAAGTACCGGTCCTCCGACGCGACCAGGGTCTTGCGCAAAAGGGGGGAAACCTGGCTCAAGGCGGCGGGAAAGCGCCAGGCCTCGTCGGCCGCCAGATAAAAGCGCAGGGGAACGCCCGTCCGATCCCGGACGATGCGCGCGGATGGTGGAAAAAAAGCCTGTTTCGGCAGAGGGAAGACCGCGTCCAGGATGAAGAAGGCCGCAACCGGCAGAAGGATGGCCGCAAGAGCCAGGGCGGCGGGAAGCCGCATTTTGCCCATGGCGCATGCTAGCGCAAGCCGCTCTGGCTGGCAAAAGGGGAAATCGGCCCCCGGCCGCCGCAACGGTCCAGTCGCGGCTTTGCTGCAACGTCTCCCGCGCGCGGGGCTCGACCCCTCTCAGCGCGCGGGGCGAAACGTCTTCGCCCGGAGGCTGTGGAAACGCATGGCGATCCAAAAATAAAAAAGGCCCGCATGCAGGCGGGCCTTTGGGAAACGTCGCGGGAGACGTGCGGGCGATCAGTACTGTCTCGCCTTGAACGGATTGAAATCCGTGTCGTAATCGTAATAATCTTCCTGTTCGGCGCGCTTCAGGAATCCCACCACGGCGTAAGTGACCGGGGTGAAGAGGACCTCCACCAGGGTCTTGAATACGAAGTTCGAAATGAGGATGGCCGGGAGGATTTCGCCGGGCAGGACGCCGTAGAAGGCCACGCCCACGAAAATGGCCGTGTCCACGAATTCGCCGCCCAGGGTGGAGCCGATGGTCCGGGCCCAGAGATATTTTCCCTTGGTCATGATCTTCATCTTGGCCATGATGTAGGAATTGACGAATTCGCCCAGGAAATAAGCGGTCAGGCTGGCCAGGACGATGCGCGGGGTGAGCCCCAGGATGGCGTCGTAGGCTTCCTGGTGGGGCCAGTCCGGGGACGCGGGCAAGGCGCCCACGATCATGAAGCAGGCGGACATGAGAAGCGCCGCGAAAAAGCCCATCCAGATCACCCGGCGCGACCTGCCGTAGCCGTAAACCTCGGTCAGGATGTCGCCGAATATATAGCTCAAGGGAAAGAGGATGGTGCCGCCGTCGAAGGTGAACATCCCCAGATCGAGAATTTTCGTGGAGGCCACGTTGGAGATGAGCAGGACGCTCACAAAAGCCACGGTGATGAGGTCGAGATACCTGAAACGCTTCATTGTCGCTCCGTCGCGGGAAAATTGCGGCTTGGCCGCGCAGAGGTCGAGGCGTATATGAAACCCGGCGGGTTTGCAAGCCGGAGCTTCCGAGCCACGCCGAACGTCAAGGAGTTCTTATGTCCGAGAACAAGGTTATCCCCATTGGCCGGACCCAGGCGACCAGGGAGCGGCTCATCGACGCCCTTGGCGAGACCCTGGCCAAGAACGGCTTCGGCGCCCTGGACGCGGACGCCATCGCCGCCGCCGCGGGCGTGAATCGCAGAGTCCTCTTCCGTTATTTCAGCGGGTTGCCCGATCTGGTGGCTGCCTTTGGCCGCTGTGCGCGTTTCTGGCCCTCGGCCGAAGAGATGCTCGGCGGCGGCGAGGCGGTCATGAAGGCCCTCTCTCCGGCCCAACAGGTCGCGGGATTTTTCAAGGGATTTCTCAAAGGCGTCATGAACCGGCCGAAGACCCTGGATATCATGGCCTGGGAGCTCATCGAGCGCAACCGCTACACGGGCATTCTGGAACAGGTGCGCGTGCGGGCGGCGCTGGAGTATTTCGAGCGCTTGACCGGCGACGTGCCCGAGGACATCGACCTGTCCGCCATCGTGGCCCTCCTTGGCGGCGGCGTCATGTATCTGGCCGTCAGGTCGCGTCAGGGCGGCTATTTCGGGGGCCTCAACATGTGGGACGAAGGAGACAAGGAGCGTATCGAGGGCGTTTTGGACCTGCTTCTGGGCAGCGTTTTCAGTTGCGCCCCGCCTTCCGGTTCGTCCCTCAACAAAGATGAATAAGGAGCGACGCATGCTTTTAAAAAACAAAAAAGCTCTCATTTTCGGCGTGGTGAACGAACGCAGCATAGCCTACGGCATCGCCGAACAGTTCAAACGCGAGGGCGCCTCCCTGGCCCTCAGCTACGCGGCCGAACCCATCCGCAAGCGTATCGAGCCCATTGCGGATAAGCTCGGCGCGGATTTCATCATGCCCTGCAACGTGGGCGAGGACGAGGAGATCAAGCAGGCCGCCGATGTCGTGGCCGAAAAATGGGGCAAGGTCGACATCCTGGTGCATTCCATAGCCTTTGCCCGGCGCGAGGATCTGGCCGGACGCTTCATCGACACCAGCCGCGAAGGCTTCAAGATCGCGCTCGACGTCTCCGCCTTTTCCCTTGTGGCCCTGTGCCGGGCCTTCGAGCCCATGTTCGCTCCCGGTTCTTCCGTGCTCACCATGAGCTATTACGGCGCGGGCAAGGTCGTCGCCAATTACAACGCCATGGGCGTGGCCAAGTCCGCCCTGGAGGCCAGCGTGCGCTATCTGGCTGTGGATCTAGGGGAAAAGGGCGTACGGGTGAACGCCATCAGCGCGGGACCCGTCAAGACCATGGCCGCTTCGGCCATTTCCGGGTTCAAGACCATCCTGTCTCGGATCGAGGAGCGCTCGCCGCTTCGGCGCAACATCACCCTGGAGGATATCGGCAAATGCGCCCTGTACCTGGCCTCGGACCTTTCCTCCGGCACCACCGGGGACGTGGTCTTCGTGGATTCGGGCTACAACATCATGGGCGTGTAGGTTTTAGCGCCCAAACGCTTCATCTTTTCAATACGCCGCGGTTCCCTTCGGAATCGCGGCGTTTTTGTTTGTTGCGTCACATTCCTGTTTGCCCAGGAACCATAGCCGCGCGGCGGTGACCGCCGCCATGCATGGCCGCCGCGCCGGACGCGCCGCCCTGGTCCCGGATCCGGCGAGCGCGCCGTGAAATCTGCGTGCGTGAATGCTGACTCCACGTTCGGTTCGACTATTCAGACGGGCTTGATTCAAACTTGATGGGCCGGGGCCGGAGTCAAGCGAGGCGCCGTCGTCACGTTGCATGGGCGCCGTCGCCGCCTCGCTTGCCCCGGCCCGGGCAACGCGATGGGGGTGCGATCCCGGTTGGATCCGGAAGAGATGGATTGGGCGGGAAGCGCGTCTCCAGGCCCAGGGCTCGGCGAGCGCGCCACGAGACTTGGGAGCGTGAATGGTTTTTCCGGGTTGGCGGGACGATACGTGCGGATATGATCTAGGTTTTTGTCGCAGATATCGATCCTTCGAGCCTGACGCGCTCTCGATTCGAATGATGGCGATGCCTCGCTCCGCATTTTTCCCTTGACAACGCGGCCTGGATTGAAACAAATGTCTTAAACGATCGTTTAATACGATCGTATTATACAAACGTTTACAGGGGCCGGTCATGGCGGAATCGGAACAGCTGGACATGCGGCGCAGGATTTTCTGGGCCGGAGTCAAGGAATTCGCGGAAAAGGGATACGACGGGGCCACGGTGCGCGACATCTGCCGGGAGGCGGGAGGCGCCAACGTCAACGCCGTGAATTATTATTACGGCGGGAAGAAACAACTCTACCGGGAAATACTGAAGACCATGCTGGGGGAGGGGCAAAAGGAGATGAGCGATTCCGCCTCCTGGGCCTCCGGCGCCGGTGCGCCCCAGGAGCGGCTGAAAGGATTCGTCCGTGCCTATTGCCGCATGCTCTATGCCCGGGGCGGCGTCGCGGCCATGTTCTCGCGGATTTTCGCCCGGGAAATGGTCAGCCCGTCGGATTTCCTGGACGAGATGACGGCGGCCTACCTGCGGCCCCAGAGTCTGGCCTTGTTGGCCTTCACCCGCGAGCTTCTCGAAGCCCTGAACCCGGACGCCGCGGGCGCGTCCAGAGAGCTGGTCCAAAATTGCGCGGCCTTCATGATCGGGGTCATGACCTACTACGCCTACAACTGGGAGGCGTATTCGCGGATATTCCCGGAACATCCCGGCATGCAGGCCTCCTGGGAGGGCATGGCCGAACAGGCCCACGTTTTCATCCTGGGCGGACTGTCGTCCATGGGGCAGGCAAAATAAGAGAAGAGAGAGGACGTGATGAATACGAAACATGCCCGGGACGGGCGACTTTTCTATTTCGACGGATTGCGATTTCTCCTGGTGGCCGGGGTGGTTCTTCTGCACGCCGCCTGCGGTTATTCCCGCTTCGTTCCCTGGTGGTTCCTCACGGACGGCGACAGCGCGGGAGCGGATCTGATCCTGGCGGTTCTGGACGTTTTTCTCATGCCGCTGCTCTTTTTCATCGCCGGTTATTTCGCGCCCCTTTCCTTGGCCGGAAAGGGCGCGGCGGGCTTTCTTAAATCCAAAGCCCGGCGCCTGCTCATCCCGTTTTGGCTGTTGACGCTGTTCTATCTGCCCATCCTGCCCTATCTGAGCCATACGGTCCGGGGCGAACGCATCGAGAGCTTTTTCGCATACTGGCTGCGTTCCCTCGCCGCTCTCGGGGATTTCCATCCCCATCTCATGACCAGCCTGGAAGACGCCGGCCGCTTTCAGGACGTCCTGTCCCCGCATTTGTTGTGGTTCTTGTCCCTGCTGTTTCTCTTTTTCGCGGGATATGCGGCCGTTGCGGGTTTGGGAAAGGGGAAGGCGCGGCCTGACCGGGCGCCTGGCGTCAAAGGATTCTGGACCGTCTGGATATCCGGGGCGATCCTCATGTCCCTGGCCATGGCGGCGTTGGCGAGCAGCATGCCCGTGATGACCTGGTTCAAGTGGAACGCGGTTCTTCTTGTTCAGCCGGTGCGGGCGCCGCTGTATCTCGGCATGTTCGCGCTTGGCGTCGTCAGCGCGTCGCGCGGCTGGTTGCGAGAGCGTCCCTTTCCGGGACCTTCCTGGCTCTGGCTGACGGGCGCCGTTCTTTCCCTGGCCGGGGTTCTGGCCGTCAGCGGCGGCGTCCAGGCGCTCGCGCATCCGGGCGCCGAGCTTGTCGCCGCGTACGCCGTTTTCCGCGTCCTGGCCAACATCTGTCTCATCGTCTGGTGCTGCAACGTCTTCAGGCGCCGGTTGAACCGGCCGACGCGGCTTGGCGGTTTTCTCGCCGCCGGTTCCTACGACGTCTACCTTCTGCATATGCCGCTGACGGTATTCGTGGAAATCCTGCTTATGGGCGCGCCGCTTTCGCCGGTCGTCAAGCTTTCGCTGGCCTTCATCCTGGCGGTTTCGGCGAGTCTTTGCCTGAGCGCCGCGCTTGTCAGGCCGCGTCCCAAGCTTGCCCTGGCTCTTCTCCTGGCTTTTTTTCTGAGTCTGTGTCTTTTTGCCGGCTAGAAGGGAAAGGAGGTCCCATGGGACGCATTGCGGTTCTTTCAGACATTCACGGCAACATTTGGGCCCTGGAGGCCGTGCTTGCGGACGCCGCCCGGCAGGGATGCGGGGAATTGCTCAATCTCGGAGACGCGTTCTACGGACCGCTCGCCCCGGGCGCCACGGCAAGGCGCCTGTCGGCGCTGCCAAACCTGCGCTCCATACGCGGCAACCAGGACCGTCTGCTCCTCGAAGCGCGCCTGAAATCCGGTCCGGCCGGGAATCCAACCCTGGCATATGTCTTGTCCGAGCTTGGCGTCGCCGCCTGGAACTGGCTGGAAAGCCTGCCCGGGGAACGTCTGGCCGCCGGCGAATGGCTGTGTTGCCACGGAACGCCCTGGGATGACGCGGCCTATCTGATCGAGGACGTCTCTACGGGCCGTCCTGTCCCGCGCGGCGCCAGGACGCTTTTATCCATGCTTGGGGGCGCCCCCGGAACGCATGTCCTGTGCGGCCATTCGCATCTTCCCCGGGGGACCGGCGCGGGCGGCCGTTTGCTGGTCAATCCCGGAAGCGTGGGGCTGCCCGCGTATGCGGACGACGATCCGCCCCATGTCATGGAGACGGGGAGTCCCCACGCCCGCTACGCCATCGTGGAGCGGACGGATCAAGGCTACGACGTGAGTCTGCGCTGCGTCGCATACGACGTTCAGGCGGCCGTCAGCGCGGCAAAAGAGAGAGGGCGCGAAGACTGGGCTGTCTGGCTCGCCGAAGGTTTCGCGAGCGGAGCCGGGTAAGGTCTGGCGCCGCGTCCTCGAAAAAAGCCTACGCATGTTTCGTGGATAATACAGTAATAGAAGATGGTTATTGCCTCCATTCATGTTCTTGACATGCTCTCCAAGAGCTCAGAATATCGATGCGCATTTACGTATAAGGTCTACGCCAAGATGGAGCCCATCGCATTTCAGGAGATGTTCTCTGCGGAAGAGGCTTGTCGTGCGCGACTTTTCAAATGGCGGTTGCCTGAGAGTCGCTGATGCCAGAGGGATAGTAGCAAAGATGCGCTTCGCATAGAGAACAGGATGCTATCTCAGTATATTGATCGCATCAACCGCCTCTTACTGCTGGTGCAATTTATCACCATACCAGGACGCCGCAGATCAAGTGATTTTGGGCAATTTTTCTCGTCAGTACGGATAAGCGAAGCCTCTTGGCTTTGGCCCTCTCGCGAAAGATCGGTATCGGTCTCATGTGCGCATGGACCATGCTGCATGAGATTGGCAAGGCGATGGAAACCCGCGACGCCGGTTGCCATTGGCTGGACTCATCCAGGCCGATGGCGCCATTTTCAAGGACGGAGTCAGCAAAGGCGGTGGCAAGCGCGGGCGTGCTACGAACAAGAATTCCGTCATCGTCATGGCCGCCGTGAAAGAGGAAGCTATCACCTTCGTAAGAATTGATGTGTTCGAAGGCGTCGAAAACGACGTAATCAGCCTTTTCGAATCCAAACAGGAACAGGGACTCCAAGGCCACTGCCGGTGCGTAACGACGCTTGGATGACGCCCACGGCCAGGCCGCCCTCACGCCAGGGTCTTGATGCCCTACGCGCCCCGGGCGGCGAGCAACCTTTCTCTTCCGAGTTTTCAGTGAGCATTCGGGCTTTGCCCCCCTAGGTCACGGTAGAGGACCTGCGCCAATGACGGCATGACGCTGGAAGAGGCGCAGACCGGCGAGGGGCGTCGCATCCGGGGCTTGCCCGAGCCGGATTTACTCGCGACTTCAGGGTGTTTGCCAAATGCCCTGATGGGCGTCTGTTTGAAGCGCGGGTGGAACAGACGGCGTATGACCGGGCGATCAGCGAACGGCAGGCGATTGAGGAACTCGGGCTCGGGGCCGTTCGCGTCGCTGTGCGCGACGATTCGACGCCGCCGGACGACGATGTGGACCGCCGTATGATCGTTGTTCGGGGGCAGCCGCCTGGGACGCGATTCCTTTTTCACTGCCATGTCGACGAGGGGCGCGCTGCGACGTTCATGCTGCTCTACGACATGCTGCGAAACGCCGGGCCGGTCTGCCTTGACGGCTTGACCGCGCGCCTGCATCTTCTCGGCGGTTTCGATGCGCTTCACAGATCGTATACGGGGTGGAAGGACGAACAGTACGCCGCCCGGGCGGCGCCGATCACCCGATTCCACCAGTACGCCAGCACACGGGATTACCAACGGGCGCTCTGGACGGAAATCTTTGTTGCGCGGGCTCTGGCCCGCAATCGGGAAACGAACCGGGCTTTTTCAGACGTTTTGCCGGGCGATGGAGGTTGGATGCAATGTCCGGGGAAACGGTCTTTCTTCAGGTCGTTGATGCGTATGACCAATGGTCTCAATTTTATGATTCATATGACAATCCGATGGTTTTCGGCGCAACGCGCATCGTCGAGCGACTGGCTGGCCAGGTCGCTGGCCGTGATGTCGTGGAATTGGGTGCGGCGCCGGGCGTAATCTCGCCTGTCTGAGGCGCCATGGCGCAAGGACGCTGGCGGGATGTGATCTCTCATCCGGCATGTTGGAACAAGCGAAAGTTCGCGATGCGTCGTTTATGCTTTTTCAGCAGGATATGCTGCAGCCCTTGCCTCTGGCCGATGGCTCAGCCGATTTGGTCCTCTTTTCACTGGCCGTGGAACATGTTGGCGACTTGATCTCGCCACTGCGGGAAGCCCGGCGTCTCTTGCGACCTGACGGAACAGTCGCGTTGATCGAGATTCATCCCTTTCTTGCGATCGAGAATGTGGCCGCGCATTTCCGTGATGGGGCGATGGAGGTGCATATGCCGACTTTCCCACACCGCTTTTGCGATTACATCAATGCCATAGCCGCTGCCGGTTTGCGCATAACGGAATGCCGGGAATGGCGGCCCCGGGATTTCCAGGGACCGCTTCCGGAGAAGGTCCTCAAGCGCGGGCCGGACGCGCCGTTGCTTGTTGAATTCTCGTTACGCCGCCAGTGTCCTGACCCAAGAAAGTAATGGCCGCTTGTACGTCCGTTGTGCGCGCAAGGCGTCTTCGGGCCGCCACCGGAATATGACGATAATTCGGGATTGAAGGGAAAGATGACCGAAACCGGCCAGCTCGCGTACGTCTTGCGGCGTTATTCCGGCCTCGCGCAGGGCGCGGAGCGTCAGCGGCTTGTCGCGCTTGGCGAAGCGTCAACCCGATGATGCGGCGGAAGCGGATGGCCCCGGCAACGAGGCGCGGTCAGGCCCAGAAGCGCCTGCAACAGATGGTGGAAACCATGGCGGCGGGCAGGTCCTTGCCGCGTGTGACCGGGGTGACGCCCTGGAGAGCGTCCTCGATGGTGACGCTTAAATGACAGCTCGTCGCAACATCCTTGCGGGCCAGCGCGATATCGCCAAATGGGGAGGGGGCGGCCCGGATTTCACCTCGTTCCGCGTCATGCCTCGAAAAGCCGCCCGTCTGGACGCGGGCCCGTATCCCGCAAGCGCCGCAAAGCCTCCGCGTGGTCCACGCCATGCGCCGGTTCGAAGCGTACGGAGCCTCCCATATCAGCCCCAGTCAGCGCAGGTCATCAAGAAGCGCCTGGGCATAGGCCGGGTTGCAGCGGCCGGGGGCGATATCTCGATGCGCAACAAAAAGCTCCCGCCGCCTTCCTTTGCCGCCTGAAAGTCAAAAAGCGCAGAATGCGCATCTCGAATAATTACATGATGATTGTTGGATAAATCACTTCGCATAGAGTTGAGAAGCGCCGCATGCGCTGCGGCGAAACGGCGCTATCCCGTATGCTCGTCCCCGGCCGCGTGGCCGGGTAACAGCCGCATGATGGAGCGCATGGACCGCATGAGTTCGTCTCTCGCCTCATCCCCAAGGGCGCACAGCGTATCACGCGCTTCCAGCCGGGCCTTTTCCTGCAGGTCGTCGAGAAGGACGCGTCCCTTGGGCGTAAGCAGGAGATGCTTCACCCGGCCGTCGTTGTGGGCCGGGCGTTTTTCGATGAGTTTTTCCCGGGCCAGATGCGAGAGAATCCTGCTTAAATACCCCTTGTCGAGTCCGGTGGCGGCCATGACGTCGCAGGCGGCCCGGGGAGGCTGCGCGTCGATTTCATACAGGGTTCTCACTTCGGCCAGGGAAAAGCCGCTGCGCAGATAGTCGTTGCGCAAGGCCCCCAGAAAGGACGTGTAGAACCTGTTGAAGCGCCTGAAGGCGTCGATTTCTTCCAGCGTAATGTGAGGGATGGCGTTGCTCATGCGCATTCATGCCATGAAAAGATGACTCGGTCAACTTTTTGGTTGACATCGTCAACAAAAAAGCGGACCTTTCCAGAGAACAAAGGAGGCGCATATGCCGGGATGGGAGCTTGGCGGCGCGTATCCAGGCGCTCTTGGCGAGGTCGCCGCGATGCACGCCAGATACTATTTTGATCGCTGGGGGCTTGATCGGAGTTTCGAGATCGAGGTGGGCCGGGAGGTGTTCGAATTCGGCGAGCGCTTCGATCCCGCGCGCGACCTGATCCTCGCCGCCAAGGCGGACGGGGCGCTGGCGGGTTTCTTGGCGGTGGACGGCGCCGGGGCTATGACGGAAGGGGCGCGGCTTCGCTGGTTCATCGTGTCCGAGAAACAGGCCGGCCGGGGGCTTGGCAAGGCGCTTCTGGAACGGGCCATGGCCTTTGTCCGTGAAAAGGGTTATCCGCGCGTCTATCTTTGGACCTACGACGGCCTTTCGGCCGCCCGCAGTCTGTACGACCGGTACGGGTTTTGCGAGGAATGCGTTCTTCCCGGAATCAGATGGGGGCAAAACCTGCGCATGCA
The DNA here is from genome assembly GCA_937934715.1 of uncultured Desulfovibrionaceae bacterium. Taxonomy (GTDB): domain Bacteria; phylum Desulfobacterota; class Desulfovibrionia; order Desulfovibrionales; family Desulfovibrionaceae; genus CALGYO01. The sequence goes on from CALGYO010000025.1 coordinate 143,748, forward strand.
GAAGCTGACGGCCGCGGGATGAGGAATGCGCCGGTTTACGCCAGAGGCGAATCCGGGTATCGGCCCAAAGGACCACGTCTTTTCGCGCGGTCAAAGCGAACGTCACCAAGGAGATCGCCATGAACGCTCTTTCCGGGGAAACGCTTGCGCGTCTCGCCCCTTGCGGCCTTGACTGCGGACGATGCCTCAACAACCCCCAAAGCCCCATCGCCACGCTTGCCGTCAGACTGCGGGAGGAGCTCGGAGGCTTCGGCGCGCGGGCGGCGTTTTTTGCGGCCCTGGAGCCTGTTTTCGAGAAATACCAGGATTTCGAAACGGTGCTTGACCGTCTGGCCTCAGGGGAGTGCTCGGGCTGCCGCACGGGAAAATGTCTGCTCGGCGAATGCCGCCCGCAAAGTTGCGTCAAGGAGCGCGGCGTGAATTTCTGCTTCGAGTGTTCCTCGTTTCCCTGTCAGGAAAGCGGGCTGGAAGGGGGGTTGAAGGCTCGCTGGGAAAAGAACAACCGCATGATGCGCGAGATGGGCGTCGAGGCCTATCTGGTCATGACCCTGGAGAAACCCCGGTATTGACGCCAGCCCCCTTGCGTAACGATGCGGGCGCCGCGCGTCCGCGCAAGGGGTGATCTTTACTTTTTCCGCATTGATCCTATCTCCTTGCGATGGCGGGACGTTTCCCGGAACCGGGAACTTCCACAAACGTCCCGCGCCGCCAAGGAGAAAGCATGCTCAAGATCGCAGTACCGTCCAAGAACGGGCAAGTGGACGAACATTTCGGCCATTGCCAGTATTTCACCGTGTTCACCGTTGACGATTCCAAACATATCGTGGCCGAGGAAACCTTCACCCCGGATCCTGGCTGCGGATGCAAATCCAATCTGGCCGGGACGCTTGCGCAAATGGGCGTCACGGCGCTGGTTGCCGGAAACATGGGCCAGGGCGCGGTGAACAAGCTCATGCAGGGGGGGATTTCCGTGACGCGCGGCGCCTCGGGTCCGGTTCGGGAAACCGTGCTGGCCTGGCTCGCCGGGAGCATCAAGGACAATCATGAAATCTGCACAGCCCATGGTCACGAGTGCGGCCATGGCCTGTAGGTTTTCCTGATGCGGGAAGACCCCGGGGTAGCGCGAAAACGAACACAGGCCTCTGCCTGGATATTCCCGCAAGGCCGCAATACCGTGGATAAGGGGAACGAGGCCGCCCGGCGACCGGGCGGCCTCGTTTGTCAGACCTGGCAAGTCTGAAATGAAAAAAAGCGTTCTTGCCTCCCGCGCCATCTTTCACGTATGAAATAACAGGCGCTATCCTGACATGCGGTATTGCCGTCGGGGAACGGCGTGGCTTGTCTTTGTATTCGTGAATGGTATTGTGGGAAAACGCCGTCCCGGGAGAGTAGCGCGGGATGGCCCGGAGGAGTCGTCCTCTGGTTCTTTGGAAAGCCGCGTCCCTGGAACGCGACGAGAGAGCCGGAACTGCGTGAAAATCCTTAAACGGCGTAAGCCGCAAGGCGAATGTTCATGAATGCGATTGACGTTGATGCGCCGGTCATTTTGACCATCGACGATGAACCGCGGTTCAGGGAGAGTTTACGCAATTATCTGGAAGACTATGATTATCAGGTGATCGAGGCGGAAAACGGCCGGGTGGGCCTGACGATTTTCGCTGAACGCAAACCTGATCTGGTTCTCGTCGATCTGCGCATGCCCGAGGTGGACGGGCTCGAAGTCCTCAAGGGCGTTCGTGACGGCTCTCCGGATACGCCTATTATCGTCGTGTCCGGCACGGGGCTCATCAGCGACGTGGCCGAGGCCTTGCGCCTCGGCGCCTGGGATTATCTGTTCAAGCCCATCGAAGACCTTTCCGTGCTCGGTCATGCCATCCAGAACTGTCTGGAACGGGCGAGACTCATCCGCGAAAACCGCGCCTACCAGCAAAATCTCGAAGAGAAAGTGGCCCAGCGCACAAAGGAACTGCAGACCGTGGTGGAGCGGCTGGAGCGCGAAGCCGCCATCAGGATGGAAACGGAGCGTGCGCTTCGCAAGAGCGAGGAGAAATTCCGGGAAATCTTCGAAGGCTCCAAGGACGCCATCATTCTCGCCTCCCCTGACGGCAAGGCGGCCGAGGTGAACAAGGCCGCCGAAAGGCTGACGGGATATTTCAGGGACGCTCTTCTGGAAATGACGATTTTCGAACTCTTTCCGAACGAGCTTCGGGATGAGCCCAAAGCCATGGCCGCGAGCGCCATAAAGGGCGAAACGGCTTCCGAGGAAAGCTGGTTCGCCCGCGAGGACGGCCAGCGCGTCGCGGTGGAGTATTCCGCCAAACGCGTGCGCATCGGCGAGGCGCCCTATCTTCTGTTCACGGCCCGGGACGTCACCGAACGGCGGCAATCCCAGGACCGCATAGAAGCCTCCCTGCGCGAGAAGGAAATCCTGCTCAAGGAAATCCATCACCGGGTCAAGAACAATATGCAGATCATTTCGAGCCTGCTCAATCTGCAGGCCGACCATGTGGCGGACAAGGAAGCCCAGGAGCTTTTCATCGAAAGCCGCAACCGCATTTCCTCCATGGCCCTGGTACACGAGGAACTCTACCGCTCCAAGGACATGTCCCGGGTTGAACTGCGCGATTATGTGGAAAAACTCATTCCACGGCTGCTTTATTCCTACGGCGGAGAAAAGGAAATCAGCCAGGACATCGAGGTGGACGACGCCCAGGTCACCATTCGCCAGGCCATCCCCCTGGGGCTCATCATCAACGAACTCGTCACCAACGCCCTGAAACACGCCTTCATGAACCGCGATTCCGGCATACTGCGGGTGGTGATCGGCCAGAACGACGGGCGGGTCCGGCTCGAGGTGCGCGATGACGGCGTGGGCCTGCCCGCTGATCTCGATGTGGAAAAGACGCAGACGCTGGGCATGCAGCTGGTGACGGGGCTGGTGGCGCAGCTGTACGGGACGCTTCGGGTGGAGCGCGGTCACGGCGCGGCTTTTTTCATCGATTTTCCTCTGTTGGAGGACGCCGCGATTCTGGGGAATGGGGGCGAGGCCAAAGGGTGAGGCGGCGTTTGCTTGATGTTGTGCGGCCGCGGGGATCGCGGGAAACCGGCCGGCGCCGGATGGATAATAAAGGCGTCCCATGAGCAAAGCGGATTTGGGAGAAGACATCAGGGACAAGCTGATCGGACTTGGCGAGGCCTCGATCCGGAAAAGCTATTATCCCGAACTGCGCTCCCGGCTGGGGGAGCTGGAACGGTTCAAGGTCCTGCTCGACCAGGCCAATGATTTCATCTTTCTTGTGGAAAGCCCCGGGAACCTGATCGCGGACGTGAATGAGACGGCCCTGGCGGCGCTTGGCTTCTCCCGGGCCGAACTGGTGGGCCAGGCCTTTGATCGTCTCATCCCCCTCGCAAGCCGTATCCAGCTTCTCTCCATGTTTCGCCGTGCGGAAAAGGCCCTTGGCTGCGCCGAGGTCGTGACGTCCCTGATAGGGAGCGGCGGCCAGGAAATTCCCGTGGAAATGCGCGTGCGCGCCCTGGTTTTCGAGGACCGCGTCGTGGCGGTCATCGTGGCCAGGGACGTGACGGAGCGCATCAAGGGCGAGGAACAGCTGCATCGGCTGCGCAGGCTCTTGAGCGACATGGTCGATTCCATGCCTTCCATTCTGATCGGCCTGGATCCCTCGGGGCGCGTCATCCAGTGGAACCGGGAAGCGGCCCTGTACGCCGGATTGGACGCATCCAAGGCTGTGGGCGCCGTACTCGGGGAGGTCATGCCGGGACTTGCCGGTGAGGCCGCCAACATCGAGAAGGCCATTACCCAAAAAAAGACGGTCAAGGACGACAGGATTCCCTGGAGCAGGGACGGCCAGCCCGGCTTCGCCGACGTGACCATCTATCCGCTTTCCGAGGACGGCGTTCCCGGCGCGGTCATTCGGGTGGACGACGTGACCGAGCGCACGCGTCTGGAAGAGGTCATGGTCCAGTCCGAAAAAATGCTGACCGTGGGCGGCCTGGCGGCGGGCATGGCCCATGAGATCAACAATCCCCTGGCCGTGATCCTGGGCAACGCCCAGATCATCGTTTCACGGCTTACGACCGACCAGAAGCGCAATGTGGAGACGGCCAGGGAAGAGGGGATTTCCCTTGAGGCCATGCGCGGTTATCTGGAGAAACGCGCGATTTTCAAAATGCTGACCGCCATCTCGGAAGCGGGGGGCCGGGCCGCCCAGATCGTGGAGAACATGCTGAGCTTCAGCCGCCTGGGCGGCGCGCGGCCCGCTCCGGTCAGCCTGTCCGATCTGCTCGACAGAACCGTGGACCTGGCCGCGAGCGATTATGATCTCAAAAAGAAATATGATTTCAAATCGATTGAAATCAAACGCGAATATGAATCCGATACGCCGCCGGTGGTGTGCGACGCCGCCAAAATTCAGCAGGTTTTTCTCAACATTTTGAAGAACGGCGCCCAGGCCATGGCCCAACGGCGCGCAGACGGATACACTCCCTTCTTCATTTTCCGGGTGAAGACTTCGAACGCTCCGGCCGGTTTTGTACGGGTGGAGATCGAGGATAATGGCGTGGGCATGGAGGAATCCGTGCGCAGACGGGTGTTCGAGCCGTTTTTCACCACCAAGGACGTGGGCGTGGGCACTGGGCTCGGGCTCTCGGTTTCCTATTTCATCGTGGTGGAGAACCACGGCGGCGCGCTGCGGGTCGAATCCGAGCCGGGAGAGGGGGCCGTCTTCATCATGGAGCTGCCGGCGGCAGGCAGGAAGGCGGAAACTGTTCCCTTCGCGGGATAGGCGAAAGCTGATTGCGAGCGCGAACGCGCCGCCGGACCCGCTGGTCCGGCGGCGCGATTGTTGTTTCTGGCTGGGAGCGGAAAAAACGTAACGGCCCGTTCCCGCGGCATTCGCCGCAAGCGCCGCTGCGCGTAGCCGTTCTTGTCACTTCGAGCGACAAAATATTAAATATTTTGAGCGCTTAGTCATATATCCCGCGCCGGTTCAGGGAACCACGGCCACGCAACCAGGCGCGCGCACGTAGCCCGGAGCGACCGCCACGGGGCCGGGAGGCGGCGCGTAGTAGGGGCCGGGGCCGTAGTAGGGATGGGCGTAGGCGCCGAAATTTCCCGGCGCGGCCGGAGGCGGAACGGCCCGTTGCGCGTTCTTCTGCATGATCTGCTGCTGATGCAGGGTGTTGTGATAGATGATGGACGCTTCGTAGTTCTTCTGGGCCTGATTGGGTTGCTGGGCGTAGGTCAGCGACACGGCGCACAGTAAAAAAGCCATGGCGATGAAAACGCGGAATCGCTTGATATGGTTCATTGAGTTCCTCCCTATGTCATCCCCCGGCGAGCGGGACGGCGACCGGTTCTTCTTATTCGAGATGGATTTCCTCTTCCTTGATGATCTGAAAAGCCTTGTTTGACTTGACCATGCCGGGGATGCCGTGGAATTTGCGCACGCCCTGCACCTCGGCGGAAAGCAGGGCGTCCACGTCGTTGTCGAGCAGCAGGATGTCCCCGGGCCGCAGGTTCATGAGCTGACGTCCGGTGATCTTGGAGCGGCCAAAACGCACCACCATTTCCACCGGGGTTTCCAGGAGCCGTTCCTTGAACCGGGAAATCCAGGCGTGGTCCACCTCCAGGCGTTCGGTCTGGAAGGAGGCGTAGAGCTTGGAGCGGATGGGCTCGATGGTGGCGTAGGGCAGGCAGACGATGAGCGAGCCGATGGCGTTTTCCAGCTCCACCTCGAAGGTGACCACCACGACCACGTCGCTCGGGGGCACGATGGCCGCGAACTGGGGGTTGACCTCGCTGCGCACGAGCTCGATGTGGACCTCGTGCACGGGCGTCCAGGATTCCTCCATGTTCTCCAAAGCGATGCGCACCACCCGGCTGATGATGGCCTGCTCGATGGGGGTGAAATCCCGTCCTTCGATCTTGGGCTGGGACCCGGCGCCGCCGAAAAAGCTCTCCACCATGGCGAACACCAGCCTGGAGTCCACCACCAGGATGGCGTTGCCGCGCAGGGGGTCGAGTTTGAAAATGTTGATGCTGGTGGGCACGGGCAGGGAACGCATGAAGTCCCCGAATTTGGACATGTCGATGGAGATGGGGTTCACGTCCGCCCGCTTGCGCATGGCGTTGGCCAGGGCGTTGGAGGCCAGCCGGGCGAAGCGGTCGTTGATGATCTCAAGGACGGGCATGCGGCCGCGGATGATCCTGTCCTGATTGGACAGGTCGAAAACCACCACCCCGGAGTCGTCTTCGAGGATGTCCGATTCCGCTTCGATTTCCCCGCCGGAAAGCCCGCGAAGCAGGGCATCGACCTCGTCCTGGTCAAGAATTTTGCTCATACGCCTCTCCCACGTGCTCTTCCTATAATAGACGCGGGCTTTCGGCGCAAGAAAAGGCTTGGCGAGGGTGAGGGGAGGCGCCGGTCCTGAAGCGGAAACCCCGCCTGGCCGCAAGCGGGACGCGGACGGCTATTCGAGATGGATTTCTTCTTCCTTGACGATCTGAAAAGCCTTGTTGGATTTGACCATGCCGGGGATGCCGTGGAATTTGCGCACGCCCTGCACCTCTGCGGAAAGCAGGGCGTCCACGTCGTTGTCGAGCAGCAGGATGTCCCCGGGCCGCAGGTTCGTGAGCTGGCGTCCGGTGATCTTGGAGCGCCCGAGCCGCACCACCATTTCCACCGGGGTTTCCAGAAGCCGTTCCTTGAACCGGGAAATCCATGCGTGGTCCACCTCCAGGCGCTCGGTCTGGAAGGAGGCGTGCAGCTTGGAGCGGATGGGCTCGATGGTGGCGTAGGGCAGGCAGACGATGAGCGAGCCGATGGCGTTTTCCAGCTCCACCTCGAAGGTGACCACCACGACCACGTCGCTCGGGGGCACGATGGCCGCGAACTGGGGGTTGACCTCGCTGCGCACGAGCTCGATGTGGACCTCGTGCACGGGCGTCCAGGATTCCTCCATGTTCTCCAAAGCGATGCGCACCACCCGGCTGATGATGGCCTGCTCGATGGGGGTGAAATCCCGTCCTTCGATCTTGGGCTGGGACCCGGCGCCGCCGAAAAAGCTCTCCACCATGGCGAACACCAGCCTGGAGTCCACCACCAGGATGGCGTTGCCGCGCAGGGGGTCGAGTTTGAAAATGTTGATGCTGGTGGGCACGGGCAGGGAACGCATGAAGTCCCCGAATTTGGACATGTCGATGGAGATGGGGTTCACGTCCGCCCGCTTGCGCATGGCGTTGGCCAGGGCGTTGGAGGCCAGCCGGGCGAAGCGGTCGTTGATGATCTCAAGGACCGGCATGCGGCCGCGAATGATCCTGTCCTGGTTGGACAGGTCGAACGCGACCACCCCGGAGTCGTCCTCGACGATATCCGACTCCGCTTCGATTTCCCCGCCGGAAAGTCCGCGAAGCAGGGCATCGACCTCGTCCTGGTCAAGAATTTTGCTCATGCGCCCTTCCCATTTTTATTTTTATAATAAATCCGCGCATCCGGCGCAAGGAAAGGCTTGGCGTCCCCGTGCGTTCGGCCTGAACAGGCGGGCCAACGCAAAACGGCCGGGAAACCCGGCCGTTTTGAAAAGATGAAGCGGCTCGCCGTTTAAAAAGAGAACATGAGACCCAGGTTGCCGCCCAGGGCGTTCACCCCGGTGTCGGCGAAGGCGCCGATGTGCTGGTAGCGTCCGGCGGCGCGCAAGTTGACGGAGTTGCTCAAGGAAACGGTCATGCCCATTTCGGCGAGCCCGGTCCAGTTGTTCTTGTCTCCGTTGTAGGCGATGTTCTTGTCCGTCCAGACTCCGCCGCCGCCCGCGCCCACGTACATGGACGCCAGGGGAGTGGCCACCATATGCCATTTGGCGATGACGTTGACGCCGCCTCCCGAGGCCTGGTCGTCCTTCTTGGATTCCCCGGCCTTGGTCGTGGTGACTTTGTTCTGGTCCACATAATAGCCCAGACCTTCCGCCTCGATGGCCACGTTGTTGAGAGCGTAGTATCCGAAGGCGCCGCCGTAGGTGGCGATGACGTTGACGTTTTCGTTGGTGGTCCCGTAAACGCCGCCCCGGGCCTCCGCATAGGTGCTTCCTTGTTTGAACTGCTGGGCCAAGACGGCGCCGGCGGCGCAGGCGAGCGTCAGGCAAACCGCCGCGAGAACGAACATGACTTTCTTGAAGACGCTATCCATAACCCCTCCGTTTCAGATGCGCATGGTTGCTCCCTTTCGTCTAGCAAGGAACCTGCCAAAACCGGCGTATGAAAGGCCTGTTTCATGTAACCCTTTTATTACATGTGGTTACATAGGAATGATCAGGAGAGGCATTGGCGGAAGAATGGGGAATGCGGCAGAATTCGCCGGGGGAAGGCGTCGTATTGTTTAAATAAGTGAAACAAATTCCGGCGGACGCGCATGAAAAGGGCGGCGCGTACGGAATCTGGCTTAGCGCGTGGATACGCCGTGGATGCGCAGATAGCGGTAAAGGCTTTGCTTGCCGAGCCCGGCCAGTTCGCAGGCCTTGTTCACATCCTGTCCCGCGCTGGCCATGATGTTGATGAAATAATCGCGCTCCATCTGTTTTTTGAAATCCTCAAAGGGCGGCAAAGGCTCTTCGGACCGTTTCGCCGCGTCGCTTTCGAGGACGAGGGGCTCCCGCGCGGCGGGCGCGGACTCGTCGGGGCCTTTCGCCGGCGCGATCCTGCCGCGGCCGTTCATGCCGCCGATGCGGATTTCATGGGGCAGATGCTTGGGGTAGAGGGTGGGTTCGAGCTGGGCGCGCACCACAATGTTCTCCATGGCGTTGACCAGCTCGCGCACATTGCCCGGCCAGTCGTAGCCTTCCAGGATGTCGAGGAATTCCGGGGAAAAACCCTTGTAGGGAATGCCGTATTTCTTGCAGAAGCCGTTTATGTAGTAGACGGCCAGCTCCCGTACGTCCTCGCCGCGTTCGCGCAGGCTGGGAATGGGGATGTGCATGGTGTGCAGCCGGAAAAGAAGATCGCTGCGAAAGGTTCCCTCTTCGACCATGGCGGCCAGGTTCTTGTTGGTGGCGGCCACCAGACGGAAATCGCTGGAGGTCTCGTCCTTGGCGCCCACAGGCCGGAACCGGCGCTCCTGAAGAACCCGCAAGAAGGCTTTTTGCATGGAAAACGGCAGTTCCCCGACCTCGTCCAGGAAAAGCGTGCCCTTGTCGGCCTGCTTGATGAGCCCTTCCTGGCTTTTTTCCGCGCCGGTGAAGGCGCCTTTGACGTGGCCGAAGAGCACGCTTTCGATGAGGGTTTCGGTCAGGATGGAGCAGTCCACCACCACGAAGGGGCCGTCCTTGCGCACGCTGTTGTCGTGGATGGCCCGGGCGAAAAGCTCCTTGCCCGCTCCGGTTTCACCGGTGATGAGGGTGTTGGCCAGGCTGTTGGCCGCCTGGGCAATGAGATCCAGACACTTGGCGATATTGGGGCTTTGACCGATGATGGCGTCGCGTTTCAGGGCCACGGCTGGCGCCCTGTGGGCGAATTTCTCCTCCCGGTATTGCAGGGCGCGGATAAGCGGGAGGGTCATGACGTCCTCGGCGGCGGGCTTTTCGATGTAGTCCCAGGCGCCGTTTTTGATGGCCAATTCCGCGCCGTTGCGATATCCGGCGCCGGTGAAGATGATCACTTCCGGGGCCATGGGCCTGTCCGTGATGGCGGGGATGGCTTCCAGGCCGTTGCCGTCGGGGAGGTCGACGTCGAGGTAGACCACGTCGAACGCGCCCTTGCCCACGGCTTCAAGACCTTTGGCCAGATTGGGAGCGGCGGTCACCTGATGCCCCATGCCTTCGATGACGAGCCTGCACACGTCCCGAATCTGCGGGTCGTCGTCGATTACGAGAATATGGGCCATGCCTCCCCTCCGCACGTTCCGATGGTCTATCGCAGGCCTTTTCTTTACGGTGAAACGGTCATAATGTCGAGGCCTTGAAAAGATTGATGGACGCGACGCGCGACGTCGCGCCGGGAGGAGGACGCATGACGGGCAGGAAAAGGCCGTTTTTGGTCTGGATCATCTTCCTCGGCTACGTGACCATTTCCGTGGCCAATATCGGGTTGATGTTTCTTCTGACATCCGGACTGTATGATTTGTCTCCGGAACAGCGGGCGCTTTTGGCGGGCATGAGCGTCTTTGACCGGATCATCGGCTATATTTTGGCCGCAATGCTCATCGTAGGGGCGTTTTTGTTGTTTCGCCTCAAGAAACGGGCGGTTCCGGTTCTGGCCCTGACCCTGGTCCTGGACGTGGCGGGAAAGCTCATGACCATCGTCAACCACCATATGGCGGACACGGTCGCGCCCGCCGCGCTCGCCGGGCAGTTCGTGGGCTCCTTCATTCTGCTTCTGGTCTGCGTCTACGCGCGCTCCCTGGGCAGGCGGGGCGTCTTGACCTGAGCGGTCCGGCCCCGGCCAGAGCTTGCATTGCGAAAAAAGCCGGGCGAACCCGGCTTTTTTCGCGTCGTATTTCCGGGACCTACAGGTCGCCCATCTCTTCGAGGGTCGCGTCCACGCTCGCGCCGTCGTGCACGATCCTGTTCACCGCCGCGAGGAGTCTGGCCGGGTCGGGATGCTGGAAGATGTTCCGGCCCACGGACAGGCCCGCGCCGCCCGCGTCCACCGAATCGCGGATCATGCGCAGGAAATCCCGGGTGGTCTTGGTCTTGGGGCCGCCTGCGATGACCACCGGAACCTGGGAGCCTTCGCAGACCCTGGCGAAGCTTTCCGGATCGCCCGTGTAGGGCACCTTGACCACGTCCGCCCCGAGTTCCATGCCCACCCTGGCGCAATGGGCCACCACCTCGGGGTCGAAGCCGTTTTTGATCTTGGGCCCCCGGCCGTAGACCATGGCCAGAAGCGGAATGCCCCAGTGGGCGGTCTCCTTGGAGACCCGGCCGAAATCGTCCAGCATCCTGGCCTCGGTCTCGTCCCCGAGGTTGATGTGGACGCTCACCCCGTCGGCGCCGTTTTGCAGGGCCTCCTCCACGGTGCAGACCAGGGTCTTGGCGTTGGGGTAGGGGGAGAGGTCCGTGCTGGCGGACAGATGGACGATGAGCCCGATGTCCCGGCCATGGGCCCTGTGTCCGCAGGGGACGAGCCCCTTGTGCATGAGCACCGCGTTGGCCCCGCCCTCCACCATTTTCGTCACCGTGTCGCGCATGTTCACGATGCCGGGGATGGGGCCCACGCTCACTCCGTGATCCACGGGAACGATGATGGTCTTGCCCGTGTTCCTGTTGAAGATGCGTTCCTTGCGAATGGTCTTTCCGATCTGCATGGCGGTCTCCTTTGGTTGTCCCAAGATCCGGCGGCGGACCCCAAAAAAAAGGGCCGCCGGCTTTTCGCCCGCGGCCCTTGAGAGGTTTTCGTCGCTTTTCCTTAAACGGGGCGAACCTCCGCATGACCACGGGCGCCGGGGTAATAATAAAAACCGTAGGAAGAGGCGTAAGCCTGGGCGCGCTGGGCATGGGAAAAGTTCATGACAATTGGATAGTCCCTGCCCCTGGTTCTTGTCAAGGGCCGGTTCTTGGGCGATACAGGGATGCGAGGACCTGGCGCGCCCTATCCGGCGCCGGTCCGAAACCACCGCGGATCGGAAAAGGAGACGGTTATGAGAACGAGGAAACTTCGGCGCGCCGCGTTTTGCCTGTGCCTTTCCATCCTGGCGATCGTTCCCGGGGCCGCGATGGCCGGACGCGCCGCCGCGCCGGACGGGTCCTTCCTGATCGCCACGACCTATCCCAATGAAACGGGGGCGTTCTGCGAGCGGCAGTACCAGGAATGCCTGGCCAAGTGCGCGGCGAATCCGGACAACCAAAAGGACGCCAATTCCATGACCCAGTGCAGGGCCTATTGCGAAAGCGTCCATTCGGGCTGCGGGAAATAGCCGGATCCTACTGGACCAGGCCTTCCTGCAGGACTTGCTTGGCCGTTTCCTTGTCGCTTCCCTGGGGACGGACCATGTTCGAACCGGTTCCGGCCGGGCCGGTGATGATTCTACCGCCGCTTTTGACGATCACTTCCACGGCCGTGCAGGTCAGGTAGCATTCCTGACAGGATTTGTTGCACAGATCGCTCGGCTGGGCGCCCGGATCGGACGCGGAATCCACCGTGCAGATCACCTTGCCGTCAGGTTTGACGCATTGGTAGTTGGCGCAAAGCGCCGGTTGTACAGAGGCGGCGCAAAGAAAAAGGCTCAACAGGCAACCTGCGGCGATCTTCATGGGGACCTCCTCGCATTCTCGCTTTTCTTATTTCTCTACGCAGCCGTCCTCGGCGTCAATGGAAAAAGCCTCGCTTTCTGCCAGGATGGAACGCATTCTGCCTGAAACATCCCATTTTTCAAGAAGAGGAATGGTCGCCTCGGGGACGAGATGTTTCCAGGGCTCCCCCAGGGCCATAGCCCGGCGTACATCTGAGGCGGACAGTCCCTTCTGATCGGGCGTCACTTCCCGCAAAGTGACGACCTTGAGCCCGAGATCCCGGAACATATCCCGTTTTCTCCGGCCCCAATCGTCGTAGACGCTCACGAAAAACACGGCGTCCATGGGGACGTAATACTGGTAGAGCTCCGGCGCGTTGATGGGGAGCGGGGTGACGGAAAAGGCGTCATGGGAAAGTCCCGCCCCTGTGAGCGCCGCCCTGACCAGCCAGTAGCGCTCGTAATAGGTGAGGGGATTGTTGATGGGATCGCTGCGCTTCACGTCCGCCGCGTCCTTTCGGGTGAGACTGGGGTCCGGGTTGGTGACGCCGGTCACGAGATGTTCGCAACGCGCCTTGCCGTCGAGCAGGTATTTCAGATGGTCCAGGTGCAGAACCTGGAACCGTCCGTGAATGACGCCGAGTTCATACTGATGCGGCATGAAGAGGTCCTCGTCCGTTCTTGCCGCACAGGCGGCTCTGGTTCAAAAAAACGTCTGTCGCCGCGTCGTCGCGCAACATATGGCGCATGCGTTCTAGACGACCGTAAACGGCTGATAATCACCGGGCCAGTACTGGCGTTCCTGGGGGGTGTCCCGGATGCCTTCGAGCTTGGCCCGGTCCATGGCGTTGAGCAGGTTGAAAAACAGCTCCCGACCGCGAAGAGAGCCCAGGGAACCGGCCGCCGCGCTTATTTCATCGAAGGCCGTCACCTGATCGCGTCTGACTCCCGGGCCGCACAGGCACAGGGGCACGGGTTCTCCCGAGTGGATGAGCGGCCCCGCGCTCGGGGTGGAGTGGTCGGCCGTGACCGCCAGGATCATGTCCGGGTCGCTCGCGAGCGCGCCGATCTCCCGGCCGATGCCTTCGTCCAGGGATTCGATGACCTGTTTTTTCAGGTCCGGGTCCTTCGCATGGGCGGCCTCGTCCGGGGCCTTGGTGTGGATATGGATGAAATCGTATTCCGCAAATGCTTCCCGGGCCATGCGCAGGCGTTCGGCCATGTCCCTGCCCGGATCCCCGCTTTCCCCGGCCTTCATGACGTCCATGCCCACATAGGCGCACAGGCCGTGATAGATGACTCCGGAGGAAATGGTCAGGCCGCGCATGCCGAATCGCTCGTGAAACGGGGGGATGCGCTTGAGCTTCCCCGGGCGCTGGGTCACGGCCGCGTTGATGGGGGAAAGCCCGTTCTTGCGGCGGGCCACGTTGACCGGATGGGCATGCAGGGTCTTGTGGATGCGGCTGAGATAGGCCGTGAGGGCCCGGGCCGTGCGCTCGGCGGCCGGGGGGGCGCTCGCGTGGGGAACCACCGCCGAAATGGCCCGGCCGTCCACCATGGGGTTGGAATCCGTGAACGAAGGATCCGCGCCGCCTGATATGATGATGACGCCGAAGAGTTTTTTCACCGGGGCCATGCGCAGGGTCAGCCCCTCGAAGGCGAAGGGGGCGGCGGCCTTGAACAGGGCGTCCAGCTCCGCCTCGTTCGGCTGTTCGGGTCTGTCCCGCTCCATGTACAACCGGCCCTGCCGGTTCTCAACGCAGCAGAAATGCGACAGAACGGCCACGTCGCCTTCCTTGAGATCAATGCCCGCGCCGATGGCCTCAAGGGGACCGCGTCCCGGGAATTCCTCCCTGGGGAAGCCGAACATGGCGAAATGGGCGTTTTCGCTGGGCAGGGGGATGCCGGGGCGATAGGCGTGGAACAGCCCGTTGGCGCCTTTCGCGGCCAGGGAGTCCAGGTTGGGCGTTTTCGCCGCGGCCAGCGGCGTCTTGTACCCGAAACGGGCGTAGGCCCGGTCGCCCAGGCCGTCCAGAACAAGAAGAGCGCATTTGCGTTGTCGCGTCATGGCCTGCGCGTCCGCCTATAGGAAATAATGATTGTTGTTATAACGATGAATCGCCATTATCTATTTGAGCTTTTCGGAGAATGGTTTCAGAAATACCTATGCGATTCGATCTCCACGTCCATACCGACATCTCCAGCTGCGGGCGGCTCACTATCGGCGAAATCCTGGAAAATGCCAAGTCCCGGGGACTTGACGGCGTCTGCATCACCGACCACGACGTGATGGAAGCGGCCCATCACGTGCGCGAGGGTATCCAGGACGACGGGCTGTGCCTGATCGTGGGCATGGAATACGCCACCACGGACGGCGACTTCCTTCTGTTCGGACCGTTCGAGTCGCTCAAACCCGGCCTTCGCGCCAGGGAGGTCCTGCGCCTGGTGGCCGAAAACGGCGGCGCGGCCGTGGCGGCCCATCCGTTTCGCCGCAACCGCTCTGTTTCCGAATTCGTTATGCGCGAAAGCCTGTGCGCGGCCATGGAGGCCGTGAACGGGCGCAATTGCCCGGAGGACAACGAGCGGGCGGACGCTTGGCGCCACAGATATCATCCCGCGCTGACCGGGGGCAGCGACGCCCATACCCTGCCCGAGCTGGGCAAGGTGGCCACCCGTTTTTCCCGGCCCATCGCAGGCCGCGCAGACCTGATCGCGGCGCTTCTCGATGGCGCCTGCCGTCCTGATCCCACCCCCGCGCGGCTGCTTCCTGTCGAGCGGCCGCGCGTCCGTTCCTGCGCCCGTTTTTTTTCCTGAACTTCCGGACTGAGCCGTTTTTCCCGCTTCGCTTAGTATTACTGGGAGCGGAAAAGACTAAACAGCCCGCTCCAGCGGCATTCGCCGCAGGCCCCGCTGCGCGTTGCCGTTCTTATAACTTCGAGCGACAGCATGTTAAGCATGTTGCGCTGCCAGTAATATCCGGGCATTGCGGCCGTCTTTTTCGCCGAGCATGGCGAGCCCTTGCGTCGCGTCCATGCGGCAACCGCCCCTTCGATTCATGGTCTCGCGCGCGTTAGCATGTTTCAATACAATGTCAGAGAGTACGGCGGCCTTTCGGCTCTTGCTGGCGGGTTCACTCTCCTGACGGGCTGAGACGAGCGTTGCGCGAACCCGTTGTCAGCGTGGGCGGCGAGCGTTTCACCCGCACAGTCGCATGAAACGCGCCAGCCGGGCAGGGGGCCGGTTCGATCGTCCCTCCTTGGGCCCGCTGGGCGTTTTATGAAGGCGCGGGCGTATCAAGGAGATTTGGTCGCAAAAATACGCTGAGGCGGCGGGCTTGCCCGCAAGCGGCATGGGGGCGTGAAGCGTGGATGATTGAAAGAAAGAACCGGCCACGCCGAAGGATGCTTGAGCGCGGCCGGTTTTCGTCATGCCCGGGTGCGGCATGTTGCGCGTGGTTTCGTCCCTGGCGAGCTGAGCGGTCGCGGCGCTCTCGCGGCGTGCGCCTTCCAGACGGCCGGGCGTGAGCCCAGGGGCTATGCCGGAACGTTTTTACTTCTGCTTCACCAGATAGTAAAAAATGAAAACGCCGAGGACCATGAGCAAGCCGATGGGAAGAATGTAATCCATGTCCAGCTCCTTGTGGCGGTAACACGTTTCATCGAGTCGATTGCGCGCGCCGGTCTAAAAAAAGCGAGCGCTCGCTTTTTTTTGTCCGCCCGCCGTCCTTTGAAGTCAAGTGAAAAAAGGAACAAAACGTGAAAATCCTTGCCGCATGAGCGTTCAGACGGTTTTGGGGCCCGCCGCAAAAGGCTGGAAGGACGCGGAGAAAAACCGTATCAAGAGCGAAGGACGCGCGCGCCAGGAGGAGGCATGACCAAGCGGCGGGACATGATCGTGGAATCGGCCATGCGGCTTTTTGCGGAAAAAGGGTACGACGCGACCCCGGTCAGCGAGATCGCCTCGGCAGCCGGCGTGTCGGAGGGCGCGATCTTCCGGCATTTCAAAAACAAGGAAGCCTTGCTTCTGGAAGCCTTTGAGCGCATCCGTTCACGATTCGCCAGCTACTTGGACAACGTGATACAGGACGCCGAGGAGCAAGGGAAAAGCGGCATGGAGCGTCTGATTTCGCTCGCCCAGGCCTTTTGCCGCTTCTTCGAGGAACGGGAGATCGATTTCGACAACATCCACCGCAACAATCCCTACCAGATGCCGCGCATCGGCGAACCCTGCCGCCTGGCCATGAAGGCCCTGCACGATCTGATGCTGGAGGCCATCGAGGACGCGCTTGAGCGCGGCGCGAAGGAGGGCGGCATCCGGTTCGTTCCGGCCCGGGAAACCTCCATCCTGGTGCTCGGCATGATCACCGGCGCCGTGCGCCTGCGGGTGTTTCATCCCGAAATCCACCTCAAGCATCTCGAGGCGAACCTGCTCGCTTTTCTGGGGAAAGGGCTCGAAGTGGATTAGGGCCGCCGCGCGTCGTCCTTTCCGAAGGGCCGGGCCGGATCATCACGGCCTTCGACGATGCGCGCGGAATTCGTCCGGGGCGGCTGTTTCAAGAGAAACAGTCCTGCCTCGGCGGGCGTTCGCGAAGGCCTTCTACATGCGCCGCGAAGCCGCCTCAATAGGCCGCAAGCCCCGTGCTGTCCACCCAGCCCTCGCGCATGGCGTCTGGGGACCAGACCCGGGTCCAGCCTTCCTTCACCTCGAGAATCTGCAACATGCGGCCCTTGTCCAGAGCCGCCAGGGACTGGCAGTCTTTTCCCGGGCAGGTCCGCAGGTTGAGGACGGGGACCGAGATGGCCGCGTAGACCGGTTGGGGCGTCGTTTGCGGCGGCGCGGGAACGCAGCCGGTTTGCGGCGTCCAGACGAAACCCTGGGGGCAGGGCGGGGGCGTTGCGTAGACCACCGCGGGCGGCGCCGGGCGATACCATCCCGGTCCCATGACCACCACGCAGCCGGAAAGAGCGAAAAGGGCGAGGCTTGCCGCGAAAAGGGCGATCCGGGTTTGCATCATGTCCTCCGAACGTGCGCGGGGTTGGGGCGCATCCTGAAACGGACGGCGGCGTATCGCGCCGATAGGGGCTATTTCGGGCATTCTTCTCGCGACGCTTCACGGGAGGCGTCTTCTCGTCCCGGGGGCGGGCGCCTCGCGCCTAGCCCCAGGCGTCCGGCGTTTGTTTCATGAAAAAATATCCCCGGGCCAGGGCGCGGTCAAGGCGTCTTCAGGGCGCGCCGGGAGCAAGAAACCCGGAAAAAACCGGGTTTTCACACTTTACATCCGTGCGCGCCTGCGCGTAAAAAATTCCTTTTCCCATTTGTGACGCATAACGACCAGATCCAGGAAGCCAAACCATGAGCGCACATTTTTTGACGATTTTGGACATGACCTGCGAGGAGGCCTGGGGCGTGCTCGGCAGAGCCCAGGAAATGAAGAAAACGAACTACCGCGGCGATCTGCTCGCCGGGAAAATCCTGGCCTTGATCTTTGAAAAGGCCTCGACCCGAACCCGCGTCTCCTTCGACGTCGCCGTGCGCCAACTTGGCGGCCAGACCATCTTCATGACCCCGGCCGATTCCCAGCTCGGACGCTCCGAGCCCATCAGGGATACCGCCCGGGTGCTGTCGCGCTATGTGGATGGCCTGATCGTGCGCACCTTCGAGCAGAAAAAGCTCGAGGAACTGGTCGAATACGGCTCCATCCCCGTGATCAACGCGCTGTCCGACGATTACCATCCCTGCCAGGTCATGAGCGACATTCTGACCATGCGGGAGCGCTGCGCCGATTTGACCGGGGTCAAACTGGCCTACGTCGGAGACGGCAACAACATGGTCCATTCCTGGATCAACGCGGCTGTCCATTTCCCCATCGAGCTGTCCATCGCTTCCCCCCTGGGGTATCAGCCCCGGGCGGACATCATGGAGAACGCCATAAAACGCGGCGCCAGGATTTCCCTGACCACGAAGCCCGAAGTCGCGGCCGCAGGCGCCCGCTTCCTCTACACCGACGTCTGGGCGTCCATGGGTCAGGAGGCCGAGCAGAAGGAACGCGAGAAGGCCTTCGCGGGCTATCAGGTGAACGACGCGCTCATGACCGTGGCTCATCCCGACTGCCAGGTCATGCACTGCCTGCCCGCCCATCGCGGGGAGGAAATCACCGACAAGGTCATGGAAGGCCCGGCTTCCATCGTGTTCGACCAGGCCGAAAACCGCCTGCACATGCAAAAGGCGATCATCGAGCGGATTTTCAGCAAATAATCGCCCGTCCCGGCGCGTAAGAAAAGAGAGAAAGGCGTATGAGCGAGATCAAGAAAGTCGTCCTGGCCTATTCCGGCGGCCTGGATACGTCGGTCATCCTGAAATGGATCGAGATGAACTATCAGTGCGAGGTCGTCACCCTGACCGCCGATTTGGGGCAGGAAGAGGAACTTGACGGCATCGAGGAAAAAGCCAAGACCACCGGCGCGGTCAAGGCCTTCGTGGAGGATATGCGCGAGGAGTTCGCCCGGGACTTCATTTTTCCCATGCTGCGCACCGGCGCGGTCTACGAGGGGCGCTACCTGCTCGGCACCTCCATCGCCCGGCCGCTCATCGCCAAGCGGCTGGTGGAGATCGCCAAGACCGAAGGCGCCCAGGCCATCGCACACGGAGCCACGGGCAAGGGCAATGACCAGGTGCGCTTCGAGCTCACGGCCAAGGTCCTGGCGCCCGAGCTCAAGGTCATCGCCCCCTGGCGGGAATGGACCTTCCGTTCGCGCACCGATCTGACCAATTTCGCCCAGAAGAACGGCATCCCGGTCATCTCCAACAAACGCAAGCTCTACAGCATGGACCGCAATCTCCTGCACCTCAGCTTCGAGGGCGGCGAGCTGGAGGATCCCTGGAACGAGCCCGGACCCGGCTCCTACCATTTGAGCGTTCCGCCCGAGGAAGCCCCGGACGAGGCGGAAATCATCGAGATCGAATTCGAGAAGGGCGATCCCGTGGCCGTTAACGGCGAGCGGCTGACCCCGGCCGCCCTGGTCAAGGCCCTGAACGCGCTTGGGGGCAAGCACGGCGTGGGCCGGGTGGACATGGTGGAAAACCGCTTCGTGGGCATGAAGTCCCGGGGCGTGTACGAGACCCCGGGCGGAACCGTCATCCATGTCGCCCATCGCGATCTGGAAGGCGTATGCCTGGACCGGGAAGTCATGCGCCTGCGCGACCAGCTTCTGCCCAAGTACGCGGAGATGGTCTATTACGGGTTCTGGTTCTCGCCTGAGCGCGAGGCCTTGCAGGCCTTCATGGACAAGGCCCAGGAGCGCGTCACCGGCGTGGTCCGGGTCAAGCTGTACAAGGGCGGGGTCTACCCTCTGGGCAGAAAATCGCCGTTTTCCCTGTACAATCCCGATCTGGCCACCTTTGAAGAGGACGAGATCTACAACCAGGCCGACGCCGCCGGTTTCATCAAGCTGCAAGGCCTGCGTCTGCGCGCCTGGAGCAAATAGTCCGGGGCCGGGGGGGGACGCCCGCCGTCCCCCCCGGCCGCGTTGGAACACTCCCCGCATTCCGGTTATTCGGGCTTTTTGTGATGCTGAACGGTCTGAGCGGCCGTTTTCTTTTGTTGCGGGTTCGTCTTGATGCATTGGTGTTTGCGGCGTATGAATGCGGACGCGAATCGTCCGGTTTACGCCGCGCGGGAAGCGCACGGCGCCGGGGCGCGCTCCGGCTTCTATGATTTTTGCCTTGGAGGCGTATGTTATGTCCGAGAAGAAAATGTGGGGCGGCAGGTTCAGCGAAGGCGCCGACGCCCTGCTCGAAGCCTATACCGAATCGGTATCCTATGATCGCCGCCTGTACCGTCAGGATATCGCGGGCTCGCGCGCACACGTGCGCATGCTGGCCGCCCAGGGCGTGCTTTCCGGAGAGGAGGCTGACCGCATCGAGGATGGGCTTCTGGCCGTTTTGAAGGAGATCGAGGACGGAACCTTCGTCTGGCGCGATGATCTCGAAGACGTGCACATGAATATCGAGAACCGGCTCGCGGAACTGACCGGTCCGGCCGGACGCAAGCTGCACACCGGCCGCAGCCGCAACGACCAGGTGGCCCTGGATTTCAGGCTCTACGTTTCGGACGCCCTGGACCGCTGGGCGTCTCTTTTACGCGAACTGGCCGCCACATTCGCCCAACGGGCCGAAGAGAACGCGGACGTTTTATTGCCTGGCTGCACCCATTTTCAGCCCGCCCAGCCCGTGAGCCTGGCCCAGCATCTTCTGGCCTACGCCTCGATGTTCCGCCGTGACTGGGAGCGCGTCCGCGACGCCCAAAAACGCGTGCGCGTCTCGCCCCTTGGCGCGGCGGCCCTGGCCGGAACGACCTATCCCCTGGACCCGGCCGCCGTGGCCGCCTCGGTCGGCTTCGACCGGCCCTTCGCCAACAGCATGGACGCCGTGTCGGACCGGGATTTCGTTCTGGAGCCTCTCTTCACGGCCAGCCTGATCATGGCCCATTTGAGCCGTTTCTGCGAGGAGATCATCATCTGGGCCAACCCGGCCTTCGGCTTCGTGGCTCTGCCCGACGCCTTCTCCACCGGCTCGAGCATCATGCCTCAGAAAAAGAATCCGGACGTGGCCGAACTCATGCGCGGCAAGACCGGCCGGGTCTACGGCTCCCTGGTGACGCTTCTGACCGTGGTCAAGGGCCTGCCCCTGGCCTACAACCGGGACATGCAGGAGGACAAGGAGCCCTTCTTCGACGCGGACGACACGGTGAGCGGTTCGCTGGCCATCATGGGCCGCATGCTCGAAAAGCTCGCTTTCGTCCCCGGACGCATGCGCCAGGCGCTAAACGCGGGCTTCCTCAATGCCACGGAACTGGCCGATTACCTGGCCGTGAAGGGCATCCCCTTCAGAGACGCCCACCACATCACCGGCGCGGCCGTGGGCTATGCGGAGAAGGCCGGCAAGCCCCTGGAAGCGTTGACCCTGAACGAGTTGCGGTCGTTTTCCGAAGCCATTGAGGAGGACGTCTACGAGGCCCTCAGGCACGAGACGGCGGTCTCGCGGCGCAACGCGCCCGGCGGGACCGGCCCTCGGTCCGTGGCTGCGCAGATAGCGGAGTTTCGCGAATGGCTGAACGCACCCTAAGCCTCCAGCTGGAAGCGCTTTCCGCCATTAGCGGCGTCATCGACAAGGCGCTTGATTTGGAGCAGGCCTTGCAGGAGGCGCTTCGCATCCTGGCCGAGACGCTCAGCATGAAGCGGGCCACGGTCACCCTGGTCAATGAGGCCGCAGGCAAGCTCCGCATCCGCGTTTCCCACGGGCTTTCCGCCGAAGAGCGCGCCCGTGGAGTCTATGCCTTCGACGAGGGCGTGACCGGTCTGATCTTTCGCACGGTCAAGCCCTATGTGGTGCCGGACATCCGGAAGGAGCCGCTGTTTCTCGACAGGACAGGGGCGCGGAAAATCGAGAAAGGGCGGCTGTCCTTCATCGGCGTGCCCATCATGCTCCACGGCGAGCCCATGGGCGTCCTGAACGTGGACCGGCTTTTCGGGGACGAGGTCTCCTATGACGAGGACGTGGCCTTCCTTTCGGTGGTGGCCACCCTCATCGCCCAGTTCATCAGCCTCAATCAGCAGGTGGAAGCCCGGGTGGAGGGACTCAGGCGCGAAAACATCACCCTGCGTTCCCGGCTCTCCAAGGAAAACCGGGGGCTGTACATCGTTGGCAAAAGCCTGGCCATGATGGAGGTGCAGCGCCAGATCGAAAAGGTCGCGCCCACCAGGGCCACGGTGCTCCTTCTCGGAGAATCCGGGGCGGGCAAGACCCTGATCGCCAGGATCATTCACGACCTGTCCGACCGCAGCGCCTTCCCTTTCGTCAAGGTCAACTGCGCCTCCATCCCGGAAAATCTCCTTGAATCGGAACTGTTCGGCTACGAGAAGGGCGCCTTCACCGGCGCGGACGGAGTCAAACCCGGCCGCTTCGAAGAAGCCGATCAGGGAGCCATCTTCCTCGACGAGATCGGGGAGCTCCCCCTGGGACTTCAGGCCAAGCTCCTGCGCGTGCTTCAGGACAAGGAATTCGAACGGCTCGGCAGCAACAAGACCCGCAAGGTCAACGTGCGCATCATCGCCGCCACCAACAAGGATTTGCAGGCCCTGGTGGAGAGCGGGCAGTTCAGGGCCGACCTGTATTACCGGCTCAACGTCTTTCCCGTGCGCGCCCCGAGCCTTCGGGAGCGCAAGGAGGACATTCCGAGCCTGCTCATTCATTTCTTGAAGAAAGTCTCCGAGGACTACGGCCGGACGCTGTTTTTCTCCACCGACGCCCTGGCCCTGCTCAAGCGCCACGACTGGCCGGGCAACGTGCGGGAGATGGAGAATCTGGTGGAACGGCTGGTCATCCTGGCCGAGGACGAGCGCATCGACGCCTCCCTCATCCGCCCCTTCCTGTCCCCCTCCCTGGCCGCGGACCAGCCCTCGCAGCCACAACAGGAAGAGGCCGACGGCGACCGATCCCTGGAAAGCATGGAAAAACGCGTGGTGGTGGAGGCCTTGGAGCGTTCCGGCGGGGTGCAGCACCGGGCGGCCAAGGATCTGGGGCTGACCCCACGACAGATGGGCTACCGGGTCAAGAAATTCAACCTCGACGGGCTGATCGAGGCCTTGAAGAATCGGGCCGCCGGCTAGCGTCCGCGTACCCTTTCCCTCTTTACAGCGGCTTCGCGCAGCGCAGCTTTCCATCCAGCGCCGCCTTTTGTTCCGGCGGCGTCCTTCGTCTTTTTTCTCGTGCCCCTTGGCATCGGCGGTTCCGGCCCATGACGATCCTCGCGGGCGCCGGCGGCTTACGGCCTTGGGCGCATTCCCCCCTGGTCCATCCGCGCGCTAC